>DASVVX010000130.1:0-17235 GCA_036386295.1 Allosphingosinicella sp. | reverse complement strand
GATCCCGAAGCGGCGGCAGCCCGCCGCGTGGACGGCGCGGAGGAAGCGGCGGACGTCCTCGTCCTCGCCGCTCCAGCCGGCCTTGACGCTGATCCGCCGCCCGTCGGCGAGGAGGAAGGCGCCGATGTCCACCGCATTGGCGCGGCCGTGCTCGCTGAGCCGGGCTCCAGGCCGGCCGTTGACCGGCCGGCAGCTGTAGGTGCCGAAGCTCTCGACCCTGACCACCCGGCTCCCGAGCCAGGCCCTCGCCGCCGGCTGCATCGCCTCGCGCGTCCAGCGCGCGAGCTGGCGTGCGAGCGGGCAGGTCATCGCCCCGAGATTGGTCACGGGCGTGCCGATGTCGAGCAGCTGCACGGCGCCGACCGCGCTGCAGCCGCCGCCGAACGTCCGGTCCTCCAGCGCCCTGTAGCGGACGCCTTCGCGGGTCAGGTCGGCGAGGCATTGCAGGGTGTCCCTGGCCGGTGTCTGCCTCGGCTGCGGCGCCGGCTTGCGCTCGCCCGAGGGGATGCAGGCGGCCAGCAGCAACGTCGCCGAGATCCCCCATCTGCGCATCGTGGCAGAGTCCACGTGGGGGCGAGCGGCGTCAAGCAGACCCGTCGTCCCAGCGAAGGCTGGGCCCCCAGCGGGTGAAAGCCTCGGCATTCTTCACCCCCCGGGGCCCCAGCCTCAGCTGGGACGACGGGCGGTTGACACCGCGCCTCACCGCCCTAAACCCCGCGGCGGGCCACGCCGTCCCAACGCGGCGCGTGCTCTCTGCGAGGAGAGTCGAACAGTGACGAACTTGAAGCCGGACGTGCGACCCGCGCGTCCCTTTTTCTCTTCCGGTCCCTGCGCCAAGCCGCCGGGCTGGGGCCCCGAACATCTCGCGCTCGGCTCGCTCGGCCGCTCGCACCGCTCGAAGCTCGGCAAGGCCCGGCTCGGCCACGCCCTCGAGCTGACCCGGCGGGTGCTCAGGATCCCGTCGAGCCACCGCATCGGCATCGTACCCGCCTCCGACACCGGAGCGGTCGAGATGGCGCTCTGGTCGCTGCTCGGCGCCCGGCCGGTCACCCTCCTCGCCTGGGAGAGCTTCGGCGAGGGCTGGGTGACCGACGTCGTCAAGCAGCTCAAGCTCGACGCGACGGTGGTCAAGGCGCCTTATGGCGAGCTTCCCGATCTCGCGGGCGTCGACCCGGCGAGCGACGTCGTCTTCACCTGGAACGGCACCACCTCGGGTGTGAGGATCCCGAACGGCGACTGGATCGCCGACGACCGCGACGGGCTGACCATCGCCGACGCCACCTCGGCGGTCTTCGCCCAGGACATCCCCTGGGAGAAGATCGACGTCGCCACCTTCAGCTGGCAGAAGGTGCTCGGCGGCGAGGGCGGCCACGGAATTCTCATCCTCGGGCCGCGCGCGGTGGAGCGGCTGGAGGGCTACACGCCGCCCTGGCCTCTGCCCAAGATCTTCCGGCTGACCAAAGGCGGCAAGCTGATCGAGGGGATCTTCCACGGCGAGACGATCAACACGCCGTCGATGCTGGCGGTCGAGGATTATATCTTCGCGCTCGAATGGGCGCTGGGTGTCGGCGGCCTGCCGGGGCTGATCGCGCGGGCGGACGCCAATGCGGCCGCGGTCGACGCCTGGGTCCGGCGCACCGACTGGATCGAGCATCTGGCGGGCGATCCGCAGTCGCGGTCGAACACCAGCGTCTGCCTCAAATTCGCCGGGAAGGGCGATTCGGAGGCGCAGGCCGCGCTGGTCAAGAAAATGGCCGGACTGCTCGAGGCGGAAGGGGCGGGCTACGACGTCGCCAGCTACCGCGACGCACCGCCCGGCCTTCGCCTGTGGTGCGGAGCGACGGTCGACACCGACGATCTCGAGGCCCTCTTCCCCTGGCTCGACTGGGCCTGGCACGAGGCCCGCGTCTAGCGTCGTCCCAGCGAAGGCTGGGACCCCAGCGAGATAAAGCCGCGGATCCTTTCACCCCCTGGGGCCCCAGCCTTCGCTGGGGCGACGGAGCTTCAAAATGCCCAAAGTCCTGATTTCCGACCCGATGGACCCCAAGGCCGCGGAGATCTTCCGCGCCAACGGAGTCGAGGTCGACGAGAAGCCCGGCCTGACCAAGGACGAATTGAAGGCGATCCTCGGCGATTATGACGGCCTCGCCATCCGCTCCGCCACCAAGGTCACCGCCGAGCTGCTCGACTCCGCGCCCCGGCTCAAGGTGATCGGCCGCGCCGGCATCGGCGTCGACAATGTCGACATTCCGGCCGCCACCGCCCGCGGCGTGGTCGTCATGAACACGCCGTTCGGCAATTCGATCACCACCGCCGAGCACGCCATTGCCCTGATGTTCGCCCTCGCCCGCGACCTTCCCGCCGCCGATTCCTCGACCCAGGCCGGCAAGTGGGAGAAGAACCGCTTCATGGGCGTGGAGCTGACCAGCAAGACGCTCGGGCTGATCGGCGCCGGCAACATCGGCTCGATCGTCGCCGACCGGGCGCTGGGCCTCAGGATGAAGGTCGTCGCCTACGATCCCTTCCTGACTCCGGAGCGGGCGCAGGAGCTGGGGGTCGAGAAGGTCGAGCTCGACGCTTTGCTCGCCCGGGCCGACTTCATCACCCTCCACACCCCGCTCACCGACCAGACCCGCAACATCCTCTCGCGCGAGAATCTGGCGAAGACCAAGAAGGGCGTCAGGATCATCAACTGCGCCCGCGGCGGCCTGATCGACGAAGCGGCGCTCAAGGAGGCGCTCGACGGCGGCCACGTCGCCGGCGCGGCGCTCGACGTCTTCGTCGAGGAGCCGGCCAAGGCCAGCCCGCTGTTCGGAACGCCGGGCCTCGTCGCGACGCCCCATCTCGGCGCCTCGACCACCGAGGCCCAGGTCAACGTCGCCATCCAGGTCGCCGAGCAGATGTCGGAGTTCCTGACCCGGGGCGGAGTGACCAACGCGCTCAACATGCCCTCGCTGTCGGCGGAGGAGGCGCCGCGGCTGAGGCCCTACATGGCGCTGGCCGAGAAGCTCGGCTCGCTGGTCGGCCAGCTCGAGGGGCGGCGCGCCACCGGGATCTCGATCGAGGTGGAGGGCGCCGCCGCCCAGCTCAACCAGAAGCCGATCACCGGAGCGGTGCTCGCTGGGCTGATGAAGGTCTATTCGGACACAGTGAACATGGTCAACGCGCCCTTCCTGGCCCGGGAGCGCGGCCTCGACGTGCGCGAGGTCCGCCACGATCGGGAAGGGGACTACCACACCCTGGTGCGGGTCAGCGTCGCGACGGCGGAAGGCCCGCGCTCGGTCGAGGGCACGCTGTTCGGCAACGCCATGCCGCGCCTCGTCGGGATGTTCGGGATCCGGGTCGAGGCCGAGCTCGAAGGCGAGATGATCTTCATCGTCAACGAGGACACGCCCGGCTTCATCGGCCGGCTCGGCACCCTGCTCGGCGAGAGTGGAGTCAATATCGGCACGTTCAGCCTCGGCCGCCGCGACGCCGGCGGCGAGGCGGTGGCGCTGGTCTCGGTCGACAGCCATATCGGCGCCGACCTGGTCGAGAAGCTCGAGGGCCTGCCGGGCGTGAAGAGGGTCCAGCCGCTGCGCTTCTGAAGCGCTGCCCCGGCTCGGCCTAGCGTGGGTTGGAGTGACTCTGCTCGTCATTGCGAGCGAAGCGAGGCAATCCAGTGCGGCGTCGCAAGCCCGCCTGGATTGCTTCGTCGCTTCGCTCCTCGCAATGACGGAAACCCAAGCCGATCATGCTCTAGGCATTGGCGAGCCTGGCGAAGGCCCGGCGGGAGCCCCGGTTGCGGCGGATATGATATTCGAACAGCGCCAGGTTGGTCGTCCAGGCGAGCCAGGAAATGACCCGGTAGGCGGGAACGAACTCGAGTCCGAGAAGGGCCGAGGCCGGGATCATCAGCCGGAGCGTGATCGCCGTCGCGGTGATCGCGTAGGACCGCAGCATCCACTCGCGATGGTCGTCGAACCGGCCCTCGACCGCGGCGCGATATCCGAGCCAGGTGAAGAGCGGCCAGAGCAGCGCGGGGATGGCGAAGCCGGCGGCGGCGACCGGACCGGCGACCGTGCCCAGCGCCAGCATCAGGCCGGCCGGCGCTCCGATCGCGCACGCGGCGACGTAGATCCGCCCGGCGGCGCGATGGAACCCCGGCCGGCGGGCGCGGATTCGGCGCACGAACTGGAGCGGCCCGACCAGCAAGGCGATCACGCCGGCGGCGACATGGACGGCCAGGAAGGGGTGGGCGAAGGCGTTCGCGACGATCGGCGGAGGCGGCTCCTGCAGGTTGGTGAAATAGCGAAGGATCGAGACGATCGCGATCTCGACCGTCAGCAGGACGAGGAGAGCGCGCCAGGCGAGCGAGTAGATTGGGCTTCGGATCATGATAAGCTCCGGGCTTTCGACAGGCGGCCGTTGTCGGGCGGCGGGCGGCGATGGAAAGGCGGTTTCGCGTGAACGGTGCATCGGCTTCGCGAGTGGTGCCGGGGCGGCGGCGCGAGCGTCTCGCCGTCGACCTGCTGCTGTTCGCCGGCCTCGGCCTGGTGATGGCCGCGCTCGGGCCCTATCGCACCCTCGACGTCCCGGACCTGCTCCGGACCGCCTACTGGCTCGTCGCAGTCCTCGGCGCGGGCCTTGCGGGAATCCTGGTCGACCTGGCTCTGGAGACGCGAATCCGCGGCTTCTGGGTCCGGATCGCGGTCGTTTCCCTGCTGATGACGGTTCCCGTGACTCCGTTCGTCTATGCCCTCAACCTCTACATGCTCGACCTTCCGCGGCGCCCCTGGCTGCTTTGGCAGCTCGCCTGGCAGGTGCTCGTCGTCGCCTTGCTGATCATGGCCTTGCGCGCCCTGCTGTGGCGCCGGATCGTCGAGACCCGGACGATCGTCGTTCCGCCGCTCCCGGAAGCCGAGCGCGACTTCCGGCTGCGGCTTTCGGCGAAGCGGCGCGGGGCGAGGCTGATCGCGCTCGAGGCCGAGGACCATTATGTGCGGGTCCACACCGACGCCGGCTCCGAGCTCGTCTCGATGCGCTTTTCCGAGGCCATGGACGAGCTCGCCCAGGCCCACGGCTACCGGCTCCACCGGTCCTGGTGGGCGCCCGCCGACGCCGTCGAGGCGGTGCGCTGGAAGCGCGGCGGCGGCGAGGCCCGACTGGCGGGAGGAATAGTCGCCCCCGTGAGCCGAAGCTGCGCTTCCGACCTGAAGCGGGCGGGCTGGCGCTGAGCTCCCGGCGAGGCTTCGCGGCGGGGGCTCGGAAGCGGCGGCTGGACCTTCCCTCGCTCCCTGCCTAGAGCCGCCCCGTCAGTCGAAAGGAAGCAGCCGCCTTGGCCAACGTCACCGTCATCGGCGTCCAGTGGGGCGACGAGGGGAAGGGCAAGATCGTCGACTGGCTGGCGAGCCGGGCCGACGTCGTCGCCCGCTTCCAGGGCGGCCACAATGCCGGCCACACGCTCGTCGTCGGCGACCAGGTCTACAAGCTGTCGCTGCTCCCGTCCGGGATCGTCCGCGGCACCTTGTCGGTGATCGGCAACGGCGTCGTGCTCGATCCCTGGGCGCTGAGGGCGGAGGTCGAGCGGCTCGGCGAGCAGGGCGTGAGCGTGACCGCCGACAATCTCCACATCGCCGACACCTGTCCGCTCATCCTGCCCTTCCACCGCGACCTCGACGCTCTCCGCGAGGATGCGTCGGGCCAGGGCAAGATCGGCACCACCCGCCGGGGCATCGGCCCGGCCTATGAGGACAAGGTCGGCCGCCGCGCGATCCGGGTCTGCGACCTTGCCCATCTCGGCCATCTCGGCCCGCAGATCGACCGCCTCTGCGCCCATCACGACGCGCTCCGCGCCGGCTTCGGCGAGCCGCCGATCGACCGCTCCCGCCTCGAGCGCGACCTCGGCGAGATCGCGGACTTCGTGCTGCGCTTCGCCCGGCCGGTGTGGAAGACCCTCGGCGAGGCCCGGGCGAGCGGCAAGCGAATCCTTTTCGAGGGCGCCCAGGGAGTACTTCTCGACGTCGACCACGGCACCTATCCGTTCGTCACCTCGTCCAACACCGTCGCCGGCACGGCGGCGGCGGGGAGCGGCCTCGGCCCCGGCGCGGCCGGCTTCGTGCTCGGAATCGTCAAGGCCTATACGACCCGGGTCGGCGCCGGCCCCTTCCCGACCGAGCTCGAGGACTCCACCGGCCAGCGGCTCGGCGAGCGCGGCCGCGAGTTCGGAACGGTGACGGGGCGCAAGCGCCGCTGCGGCTGGTTCGACGCCGTGCTGGTCCGCCAGGCGTGCGCGGTGGCGGGCGTGACCGGGGTGGCGCTGACCAAGCTCGACGTGCTCGACGGGCTCGAACAGGTCCGCATCTGCACCGGCTACCGGCTGAGGGGCGCCGCGCTCGACCACCTCCCCGCCCACGCCGCCGATCAGGAGGCGGTCGAGCCCGTCTACGAGACGATGGCGGGCTGGGCGGAATCGACCGCCGGCGCCCGGAGCTGGGCCGACCTCCCGGCCCAGGCGATCAAGTATATCCGCCGGATCGAGGAGCTGTGCCGGATCTCGGTGGCCCTCGTCTCCACCAGCCCGGAGCGCGAGGACACCATCCTGGTCCGGGACCCCTTCGCCGATTAGCGTCGTCCCAGCGAAGGCTGGGACCCCGGCGGGGGAAGGCCTCGGTGCCTTTCGGCCCCTGGGCCCCCAGCCTGCGCTGGGCGACGGACCCTTCCCCTCGGTCGAGCGCGAGACTATCGACCCAGCCATGACCCAGCTCAACATCCTCGTCACCGGCAGCAGCCGGGGCATCGGCAAGGCGATCGCCGCCGCTCTCGCCGGCCATAACGTCGTCGGTCACTCCAGCCGCGGCGGCGACGGGCTCATCGCCGCCGACCTCGCCGCGCCGGGCGCCGCCGCCGAGCTCTGGCGCCAGGCGCTCGAGCGGGTCGGCGGGCGGATCGACGTCCTCGTCAACAATGCCGGGATCTTCGAGGCCGCCGCGGTCGACCTTCCGGCCGACGAATGGACGGCGCAGTGGGAGCGGACGATGCGGGTGAACCTCACCGCCGCCGCCGAGCTCTCGAGGCTCGCCGTCCTCCACTTCCGCGAGGAAGGCGGAGGCCGGATCGTCAACGTCGCGAGCCGCGCCGCCCACCGCGGCGACAGCCCCGCCCACTGGCATTATGCCGCCTCGAAGGGGGGGATGATCGCCATGACCCGGACCATCGCACGCGGCTTCGCGGCCGACAACATCCTCGCCTTCGCCGTCTCGCCCGGCTTCACCGCCTCCGACATGGTCGAGGAATATATGGCGAGCCGCGGCGGCCGGCAGATCGTCGCCGACATCCCGCTCGGCCGGGTGGCCAGCGCCGACGAGGTGGCCGAGACGGTGCGCTGGCTCGCCGTCGACGCGCCCCCCTCGGCGACGGGGACGGTGATCGACGTCAACGGCGCCAGCTATGTCCGCTGACCCCGTCATTGCGAGGAGCGCAGCGACGCGGCAATCCAGTCCGGCGCGCGCGGCCGAGCCTGGGCTGGATTGCTTCGCTCCGCTCGCAATGACGGCTCCATGACCAGCTGGAAGGTGAGCCTCCCCTGCACCCGGGCCGAGGCGGAAGCGCTCAAGGACGACATCTCGCCGCTCGCCTGGCTCGACTTCCCGCCGGTGCTGATGACCAGCGAGGCGCAGGGCGACGAGTGGCGGCTCGACGCCTATTTCGACGCCGAGCCCAGCGCCGAGATGATCGGCCTGCTCGCCGCCCTGGCGCCGAGCTCGGCCGGCATCGGGCCTTCGGTCGAGAAGGTCGAGGACCGCGACTGGGTGACCCTGAGCCAGCAGGGTCTCGAGCCGATCCGGGCCGGGCGCTTCTTCGTCCACACGCCGCAGCATCGTAGCGAGGCGCCCGCCGGGCTGATCGCGATCGAGATCGACGCCGGCCGCGCCTTCGGCACCGGCCAGCACGAGACGACCAGCGGCTGCCTCGTCGCGCTGAGCCGGCTGAAGGCGGGCGGCGCCGCCGTCGCCAATCTGCTCGATCTCGGCACCGGCACCGGCCTGCTCGCCTTCGCCGCGATGCGCCTGTGGCCGGCGGCCCGGGCCGCCGCCTCGGACAACGACCCGGTGGCGATCGAGGTGAGCGCCGAGAACGCCGCGATCAACGGCGTCCGGCTCGGCCGGGCGCGAGGCCGGCTCGAGCTGCTCGTCGCCGAGGGGATGGACCATCCCCGGCTGCAGTCGAGGGCGCCCTACGACCTCCTCATCGCCAACATCCTGGCCGGCCCGCTGATCGACCTCGCGCCCTCCGTCGCCAAGGCGGTCGCGCCGGGCGGCCGGCTGATCCTCGCCGGCCTGCTCGACCATCAGTCGGCGGCGGTCGCCGCGGCCTATCGCCGCCAGGGGCTGATGCTGACGGGACGGGTCGACCGGGGCGAATGGCCGACCCTGGTGATGCGCAAGCGGCGGGCGCCGCCGGTGCGGAAAAGGCGGGGCTGACCCCTTCCGTCACCCCAGCGAAGGCTGGGGTCCCGTGGGGTGAAGGACGACGGCGCCTTTCACCCCCTGGGATCCCGGCCTTCGCCGGGATGACGATCTAGCCTGCCTCTTTCACCAAGGCGTTCCACGCCGCCTCGTCGATCACCTCGATGCCGAGCTCCGCCGCCTTCTTGAGCTTCGAGCCGGCGCCGGGGCCGGCGACGACCAGGTCGGTCTTCGCCGAGACCGAGCCGGCCACCTTGGCGCCGAGCCGCTCGGCCTGCGCCTTGGCCTCGTCGCGCGAAAGGGTCTCGAGGCTTCCGGTGAACACCAGCGTCTTGCCCGAAACGCGGGACTGCTTCGTCTCCCACACCACGTCCTGGGGGCGGACGCCGGCGGCGAGCAGATCGTCGAGCACCTCGCGATTGTGCGCCTCCTCGAAGAAATCGAGCAGGGCGTTGGCCACCTCCGGGCCGATATTGGGAGTCTCGATCGCCTCGACCACCGCCTTGTCGCGGCGCTGCCGGAACCTGCGCTCGTCCTCGCCGAGGGCGGGAATCATCCCGGCTCGGATCTTGAGCGCGGCGTCGATCGTCGAGCGGAGATTGTCCCAGCTCCGGTAGCGCCGGGCGAGGTCGCGCGCGGTCACCTCGCCGACGTGGCGGATTCCGAGCGCGTAGAGGAAGCGGTCGAGCGGCGGCTCGCGCTTCGAATCGATCGCCGCGATCAGGTTGGCCGCCGAAATCTCCGCCCAGCGCTCGCGCGCCAGCAAGGCCTCCTTGGTCAGCCGGAAGATGTCGGCGGGCGACTGGAGCAGCCCGTCGCGGAAGAAATTCTCGATATGGGTGATCCCCAGCCCCTCGATGTCGAGCGCGTGGCGCGAGACGAAATGCCTCAGCCGCTCGACCCGCTGGACCGGGCAGACGAGGCCGCCGGTGCAGCGCACGTCGACCTCGCCCTCCTCGCGCACCGCGTCGGAGCCGCATTCGGGGCAGACGGCCGGGAAGACGAAGGCGGGCCTCTCCTCCTCCGGCGTCAGGTTCCTGAGCACCTGCGGGATGACGTCGCCGGCGCGCTGGATGAGGACCCGGTCGCCGACCCGGACTCCGAGCCGCTCGATCTCGTCGGCATTGTGCAGCGTCGCGTTGGTGACCGTCACTCCGCCGACACTGACCGGCCTCAGCCGCGCCACCGGGGTGAGCTTGCCGGTTCGTCCGACCTGGATGTCGATCGCCTCGAGCACCGTCTCCGCTTTCTCCGCCGGGAATTTGTGGGCCAGCGCCCAGCGCGGCGCCCGCGCGACCTGGCCGAGCCGGCGCTGCCAGTCGAGCCGGTCGACCTTGTAGACGACGCCGTCGATGTCGAACGGCAGGTCCGCCCGGCGCGATTCAATATAGCGGTAATGGTCGAGCGCCTTTTCGACGGTATCGACGACGATGAGGTCGTCCGGAATGGGGAGCCCCATCGCGGAGATGGCGTCCATCATGCCCTTTTGGGTCTCGGCTGGCGACCCAGAAAGCTCCCCCCATCCGTGCGCGAGGAAACTCAGCGGTCGGTGGGCGGTTATCGAGGGGTCTTTCTGGCGCAGCGATCCGGCGGCCGCATTGCGCGGGTTGGCGAATTGACGCACCTTTGCGCTGTCATCGCTCGCGGCCTCCTCGTGAAGTCGCGCATTCAACGCCGCAAAGTCGGACTTCGGCATGTACACTTCACCCCGTACCTCGAAGACGGCAGGCGGTGTAGGAAAAAGGTTGCCGCCCGTTCGCAGCTTTTGAGTCACGCCGTTGACATGCTTCACATTCTCCGTGACGACCTCGCCTGTCGTACCATCTCCTCTCGTCAGTGCCTGTGTAAGAAGCCCTTTTTCGAACCGTAGGGAACAGGAAAGGCCGTCGATTTTCGGTTCTGCAGTAAGGGCCACCGGTGCGTCCGAGGCAAGAAGCAGGAAGCGACGAACGCGATCGACAAATTCCCGCACCTCTTGGTCGGAAAACGCGTTTTCGAGGCTGAGCATGGCGACGGCATGTTTGGCTTTCGTCAAATGAGCCGCCGGCGCGGCGCCGACGATCTTTGACGGGCTATTCTCGCGAACCAGATGCGGAAATTGCCGCTCGAGCTCCGCGTTGCGGCGGACCAGAGCATCGTACTCCGCGTCGGAGATCTCTGGCGCGTCATCGGTATGGTAGAGTCGGTTATGTCGTGCGATCTCCGCAGCGAGATGCTCCAGCTCGGCCGCGGCCTCGGCCTCTACAACGGTGCTCACTGGATCACTTTGCAGAGAGGCTGGTCGGATCGCGAATGATCGACCCAAAGGCACAGCCTTGTCCCAAAGCCCGTCCGGGCGGATGGGCGTTGTAGAGAATTAAAGTCTTCGCGTGTGAAATAGACCTCCATGAAACTTCCTGGTCGAACTATGCCCTCGGCACCTTTTCCCGAGAGATAGCCATTTTCACACGCCTTCATGGAATGAATCGCTTCGAAAGCGCGCTTCCAAGGCGCTCGCCAAGGGCGGTATCGGTAGCCAATTCCTACGAAGTCTAGATAGACATCGGATTGTTGAACATTGGTGATCATTGCCTCCATGTGTTCGGGCGGCCCCGCAAAGTCCTTATTAACGGTCACAACAAGCGGCATCTCGGCTGCTTGCCACTGGCGATATTGAATCACAGCTAAGAGGCTTGCCAACAGCGCGCCATACAGCGCTATGATGTCACTGGCGTCCACTACGCCGCCTCCAGCAGCCGCACCGCCTGAGCCCGCGCCTCGTCCGTCACCTGCGCGCCCGACAGCATCCGCGCGATCTCCTCCCGCCGCCGCTCCTCGTCGAGGGCCAGCACGCTGGTGCGGGTGACCAGGCCCTCGTGGCTCTTCTCGATGAGGAGGTGGCGGGTGCCCCTCGCCGCCACCTGCGGGCTGTGGGTGACGACGAGCAGCTGCGCGCCTTCCGCCAGCCGGTGGAGGCGCTCGCCGACCGCGCTGGCGACGGCGCCGCCGACTCCGCGGTCGATCTCGTCGAAGATCATCGTCCTTGCGTCGCCGCGCTCGGCGAGCGCCACCTTGAGGGCGAGGATGAAGCGGGAAAGCTCGCCGCCGCTGGCGATCCGGGTCAAGGGCGCGAACGGGGCGCCGGGATTGGTCGAGACCTCGAACTCGACCCGGTCGCGGCCGCGGGCGGTCCACTGCGCCTCGCCGAGGGGCTCGACGAGGGTCCGGAAACGGGCCGAGTCGAGCTTGAGCGGGGCGAGCTCCCCGGCGACGGCGACGTCGAGCCGGGCGGCGGCGGCGCGGCGAAGCGCGGTCAGCCGCTCGGCCTCTTCCTCATAGGCGGCGCGGCACTCCCGAACCCTCGCCTCGAGCGCCGCGAGGCTCTGCTCGCCGGCCTGGAGCGCGGCGAGCCTGGCGCCCAGCTCGGCGGCGAGGTCGGCGAGCGCGTCGGGCTCGACCCGATGCTTGCGGGCGAGGGCGCGGATGTCGAAGAGGCGGGTCTCGGCCTCGTCGAGACGCGCCGGATCGAAAGCGAGCGCCTCGGCCGCCGCCTCGAGCCGGTCCTCCGCCTCGGACGCCTCGGCCAGCGCCCGGTCGAGCGCCTCGAGCGCCTCGCCGAGCCGCTCATGCTCGCCGCCGATCCGCTCGAGCCGCCGGGCCGCCTGGCGGAGCAGGGCGAGGCCGCCCTCGGAGCCGTCGAGCAGCTGGCCGATCGCGGCGATGTCCTCGGCGAGGCGGGCGCCCTTCTGCATGTCGGCGCGAAGGGCGGCCAGAGCCGCTTCCTCGCCCGGCTCGGGAGCGAGCCCGCCGAGCTCGGCGACGGCATGTTCGAGCCATTCGCGGTCGCGGGCGGCGGCGTCGAGATCCTGCCTCGCTCTGGCGAGCGCCGCTTCGGCCTCGCCCCAGGCGGCATAGGCCCGTTCCCCCGTCCGGGTGTCGATCCGGCCGAAGGCGTCGAGCAGGGCGCGATGCCCCCGAGGATTGAGGAGGCCGCGGTCGTCGTGCTGGCCATGAACCTCGACGAGCAGCCCTCCGAGCTCGCGGACCAGGGCGACCGAGGCGGACTGGTCGTTAACCAGGGCCCGGCTGCCGCCGTCGGCTCGGACGATTCGGCGGACAACCAGAAGCTCGCCCGGCTCGCCGCCGAGACCGTTGTCCCGCAGCATCGCGAGCGCTTTATGGTCCTCGGGCAGGTCGAAGCTGACGGTAACCACCGCCTGCGCCTGGCCCTGGCGGACGAGGCCGCTGTCGGCGCGCATCCCGAGCGCCAGGCCGAGCGCGTCGAGCAGGATCGACTTGCCCGCCCCGGTCTCGCCGGTGAGGACTCCGAGCCCCGGGCCGAATTCGAGGTCGAGGCTCTCGATCAGGACGACGTCGCGGATGGAGAGGCTGGTGAGCATGACGGCCCCTACAGGCCGTCACCCCGGCGCAGGCCGGGGCCCCGGCGAGATTCAGGCGCCGGGCCTTTCACTCGCTGGGGCCCCGGCCTGCGCCGGGGCGACGGAAACTGGTCACGCCGCCGGTGCCGGCGCCGCCGACGCGTGCTTCTGGACCAGCGAGTAGGCCCGCTCGTACCATTTGGTGTTGGGATAATTGGCGCCGAGGACCGAGGCGGATTTTCGGGCCTCCTCGGGGATGCCGAGGGCGAGATAGGATTCGGTCAGGCGCATCAGCGCCTCCGGCGTGTGGCTGGTCGTCTGATATTCGTCGACCACCTGGCGGAAGCGCATCACCGAGGCGAGCCACTGGCCGCGGCGCTGGTAGAAGCGGCCGATCTCCATCTCCTTGCCGGCGAGATGGTCGCGGACGAGGTCGATCTTGAGGCGGGCGTCGGCCGCATAGCGGGTGTCGGGATAGCGGCGGACCAGCTCGCCGAGCGCGTCGAGCGCCTGCTTGGTGGTGCTCTGGTCGCGGGTGACGTCCTCGATCTGCTCGTAATGGCTGAGCGCGATCAGGTAATAAGCGTAGGGCGCGTCGCGGTTGCCGGGGTGGATCGAGAGGAAGCGGCGGGCGGATTCGACCGACTTGGTGTAATCCTTGGCGGCATAATAGCTGAACGCGCTCATCAGCTGGGCGCGGCGGGCCCAGATGGAATAGGGATGCTGGCGCTCGACCTCGTCGAAGACGGCGCCGGCGGCGGCGTAGTCGCGATTGTCGAGCTGCTTCTTGGCGAGGTTGTAGAGGGTGTTGACGTCGCGCGCGACATATTGGGTGTCGGCCTTGGTCTTCTTGCCTCCGGTGGCGCAGCCGGCGAGCGGAAGGACGAGGCTCGCGGCGAGGGCGGCGGCGACGAGACGGGCATGGTTACGCAGCATGGGGGCTTCTTAGCGAAGGGTTGGGACGAGGCCAAGCGCGGACTGGGACCGCCACAGTGACTCTCGGCGATGAACCCCGGTTTAATGTGTGCGCTGTAAGGGAGCGGCGATGCTTCGCATTCTGACCCTCTCGACGCTCTATCCGGATAACGGACGGCCCTCGTTCGGCCTGTTCGTCGAGCGGCAGACGCTGGCGCTCGCCGCCCGGCCCGGAGTCGAGGTCGAGATGGTCGCTCCGGTCGGCCTGCCGCCGTGGCCGCTCAGCCTCCATCCGCACTACCGGCCGAGGACGGCGCTGCCGGCGAAGGAGCGGCGCGGCGGCCTCGCCGTCCACCGTCCCCGCTTCCGGGTCCTGCCCGGCCTCGGCGGAGCGGGCTCGGCGCGGGCGCTGGCGAAGGCGGTCCTGCCGCTGGCGCGGGCCCTGGACTGGGACGTGCTGGACGCCGAATTCTTCTGGCCGGACGGCGTGGCGGCGATGCACGTCGCCGAGGCGCTCGGCCGCCCTTTCTCGATCAAGGCAAGGGGCAGCGACGTCCATTATTGGGGCGGCCGCCCGGCCGTCGCGGCGCAAATGGTGGAGGCGAGCCGGCGCGCCGGCGGCCTGCTCGCGGTCAGCGCCGCCCTCAGGCGCGACATGGCCGCGATGGGGATGCCGGAGGAGCGGATCCGGGTGCACTATACCGGAATCGACCTCGAACGGTTTCGACCGGTGGAAAGAAGCGCGGCGAAGACGGGGCTCGGGGTCGGCGGGCCGCTGATCGTCGGCCCCGGCAATCTCGTCCCGCTCAAGGGACACGCGCTGGTGGTCGAGGCGCTGGCGCGATTGCCGGACTCGACCCTCCTCATCGCCGGCGAGGGACCGGAGCGGAGCGCGCTTGAGACCCTGATCGCCGCCCGCGGCCTCGGCCGCCGCGCCCGGCTGCTCGGCGCGGTTCCGCCCGAATCGATGCCGGATCTGCTCGCCGCCGCCGACCTGATGGTCCTGCCGTCGCAGCGCGAGGGCCTCGCCAACGTCTGGATCGAGGCGCTCGCCTGCGGCACTCCGATCCTGATCGCCGACGTCGGCGGCGCCCGCGAGGTGCTCGACCGGCCCGAGGCGGGCCGGCTGGTCGAGCGCGACCCGGCGGCGATCGCCTCGGCGGCGCTGGAGATGCTGGCCTCGCCGCCCGATCCGGCCGCGGTGCGCAGGGCGGCGGAACGGTTCAGCTGGGCGCGCAACGCGGAGGAGCTGCACGCGCATCTGGCGGGAATGGCGGGCTAGAATTCCTCCCCCGGATTTCCGGGGGAGGGGGACCGCGCGAAGCGCGGTGGAGGGGTTCTTCAGACTCGGCAAGAACCCCTCCACCAGGCTTCGCCTGGTCCCCCTCCCCGCGAAATCGCGGGGAGGAATTTCTCAAAGCGGCATCAGCGCCGCGGCGATCCAGCGTTCCTCGCCGCGAAGCAGGCCCCAGGCGCGGGCGGCGGCTCGGCTGTCCATCACCTCGAGGCCGATGCCGCGCCCGGCCAGTGCCTCGCGCAGCGCCCGCGGCGGATGGACGAGGCGCGGGCCGGTGCCGAGCAGAACGAACTCCGCGGGCGGATCGAGCTCTAGCAGCGCCTCGAGATGGGCGAGAGCAAGCTCCCCGGCCGGCGGCGCGGCCCATTCGGCGGCGCTCTCCGGAGTGAGCTGGAGCGCCCGGTAGACGCCCCCGTCGACGACGAAGCCGCCCGCCGCGAAACCCCGGACGATCGGCCCCCGGGGGTCGGAATCGCGGTCGAGGCGGGCCATTTCAGACGCCTTCGTTGCGGCTCGTCACTCGCTCGCCGCCGCTCTGGGCGTTGGTCTTGGGAAGGAAGCTGTTCGAATCGACCTTCAGCCAGATCAGCCAGGGGGCGGCGATGTACATGGTCGAATAGGTGCCGACGATGACGCTGATCAGAAGCGCGGTGGTGAAGCTCTGGATCACGTTGGGGCCGAGGATCATCAGCGAGCCGAGCGCCAGGAGCATGGCGAAGTTGGTCGCGACGGTTCGCGACAGGGTCTCGTTCATCGACAGGTTGAGCAGCGAGACGATGTCCATCTTGCGGTATTTTCGAAGATTCTCGCGCACCCGGTCGTAGATGACGATCGTGTCGTTGAGCGAATAGCCGATCAGGGTGAGGAGCGCGGCGACGACGTTGAGGTCGAACTCCATCTGGGTGAGCGCGAAGAAGCCGAGAGTCAGGGTCACGTCGTGGAAGAGCGAGAAGAGCGCGCCCACTCCGAACTGCCATTCGAAGCGGACCCAGATGTAGATGGTGATCCCGATGGCGGAGAGCAGCAAGGCCAGCGCGCCGTCCCAGACCAGCTCCTCCGAGACCTTGCCGGAGACCGTGTCGACCGCGTCGATCCGCACTCCGGGATAGTCCTTCATCAGCGCGTTGCGGACCTTGGAGGCGGCCGCGTTGGCGCCCTCCTCGCCGCCCTCGGGCAGCGGCAGCCGGATCGAAATCTCGACCGGCGAGCCGAACTCCTGGATGCTCGGATCGCCGAGCCCGTAGCCGGTCACCTGGGCGCGCAGGGTGTCGAGCGAGGGGGGCTGGACGAAATGGGCGCGGATCACCTGGCCGCCGGCGAAGTCGACCCCGAAGTTGAGCCCCTTGACCGCGATCAGGGCGATCGACGCCGCGACCATCAGCATCGAGAAGGCGATGGCGACGTTGCGCCAGCGCAGGAAGTCGATGTTGGTGTCGTCGGGGATGAGCTTCAGAAGGCGCATGGCGGTCCCTTAGATCCTGAGCTCGGTCGGCCGCTTGCGCAGCCAGAAGGAGACGAACATCCGGGTGACGGTGACGGCGGTGAACACCGAGGTCGCGATTCCGATCATCATCACCACCGCGAAGCCCTTCACCGGCCCGGAGCCGAAATAATAGAGCAGCACCCCGGCGATGACGTTGGTGATGTTGGCGTCGAAGATGGCGGTTCGAGCCTCGTTATAGCCGTGCTCGACCGCGTCCATCACCCGCCGGCCGCGCCTCTGCTCCTCGCGGATCCGCTCGTTGATGATGACGTTGGCGTCGACCGCGGCTCCGACGGTGAGGACGAAGCCGGCGATTCCGGGCAGGGTCAGGGTCGCGAACGGCGCCATGATTCCGAGGATGACGACGACGTTGAGGATGAGCGCGATGTCGGCGTAGATCCCGAAGCGGCCGTAGGTCAGCCACATGAAGAGCAGGATGGCGACCGTTCCGATCACTCCGGCGATCACCGCCTTGCGGATCGAATCCTTGCCGAGGTCGGGGCCGACGGTGCGCTCCTCGATCACCTTGAGCTCCACCGGAAGCTTGCCGGAGCGAAGCTGGACGGCGAGGTCGGTGGCGGTCTGGACGGTGAAGCTGCCCGAGATCTGCGCGCTTCCGCCGAGGATCGGCTCGTTGATGTTGGGCGCCGAGAGGACGACGTCGTCGAGGACGATGGCGAAGGGCTTGCCGACATTCTCGCGGGTCACCCGGGCGAAGGCGTGCGAGCCCCGGCT
>DASVVX010000129.1:0-4371 GCA_036386295.1 Allosphingosinicella sp. | reverse complement strand
GGCCGGCGCCCCGGGCGCCGGCGCGACCCCGGCGATGATGGGCGCGATGGACCGGATGCACGCCGCCATGAACGATGTCCCGATGACCGGCGACGTCGACCGCGACTTCGTCGCCCTGATGATCCCTCATCACCAATCGGCCGTCGAGATGGCCCAGGCCTATCTGGAGAGCGGCCGCGACCCGCAGCTGAGGCAGCTCGCGGCGCATATCGTCGCGACCCAGCAGGCCGAGATCGCCCGGATGTCGGCGCGCGGGCCCATGCCCGCCGGGGCGGCGGAGCGGCCGGCGCCGCACGCCGGACATTAGGCGGACGGAGCCTCCCTCGGCGCCAGCACCTCGTCGAGCACGCCGGCCAGGGTTTCCAGCCGATAGGGCTTGAACACCACCGGCCGCCCCGCGCCGCCGGCGCGGCTGATCTCGTCGCTGTAGCCGGTGGTGAGGACGACCGGAACTCCGGGAAGCACGGGCCGAAGCGCGTCGGCGAGCTCGATCCCGCTCATCCCGGGCATGACGACGTCGGTGAACACCGCGTCGATTGCGCCGGCGCGGGCGAGCTCGAGCGCCTCGGCCCCGGTTCGCGCGCGCACCACCTTGTGGCCGAGCTCGATCAGAAGCGTCTCGGCGAAGGCGCCGACCTCCTCATTGTCGTCGACCAGAAGGATCCGGCCAGTGCGATGCTCGCGCTCGGAATCGGCCTCGGGCCGCTGGTCGGGAGCGTCGCCGCGCTCGCTGCAGGGCAGGATCATGGTGACCACCGTGCCCTTGCCGACCACGCTCTCGACCTGGACGTCGCCGCCGCTCTGGGCGGCAAAGCCGTAGACCTGGCTGAGCCCGAGCCCCGTGCCCTTGCCGACCGACTTGGTGGTGAAGAAGGGCTCGAACACCCGCCCGAGCGCGTCCTCCTCGATGCCGGTGCCCGTGTCGCTGACGGCGAGGCAGATGGCGGGGCGGCCGTCGGCGAGGGGAGGGGCCTCGCCGGTGCGAAGGGTCAGGGCGCCGCCCTCGGGCATGGCGTCGCGGGCGTTGACCGCGATGTTGAGGACCGCCGCCTCGAGCTGGGCGGGATCGGCCTCGATCGCGCAAAGACCGTCGGCAAGCTCGGTTCGGATCTCGATTCGCTCGCCGAGGGTCCGGTCGAGCAGGTCGATCATTCCCGCGATCTTGGCGTTGAGGTCGATCACCTCGGGCTGAAGCGGCTGGCGGCGGGCGAAGGCGAGCAGCTGGCCGGTCAGGGCGGCGGCCCGGCCCGCCGTCTGGACGATGGCGTCGGCGAATCGGATCCTCTTGTCCTCGGCGATCCCGGGGCGGCGCAATATGTCGGCGGACCCCTGGATGACGGTCAGCAGATTGTTGAAGTCGTGGGCGATGCCGCCGGTCAGCTGGCCCAGCGCCTGCATCTTCTGAGCCTGGCGCAACTGCTCCTCGGCATGGGCGCGCTCCTCGACCTGGACCTGGAGCTCGGCATAGGCGTCGCTGAGCGCCTGGGCGCGCTCCTCGATCTCCCTCTTGGCGCGGCGCAGCGCGGTCTGCGAGATGCCGAGGATGAGGACGACCAGGACCGCCATCGCGACGAGCAGGCCGATGAAGCCGTAGCGGGTCAGCCGGCGCGACACCGGCTCGCGCATCGCCCCTAGGTAGACGCTTCCGATCCGCTCGCCGCCGCGCATCGCCGGGACCAGCGCCGCGACGATGTTGGCGCCCTTCGCCGGCGTCCGCGCCTGCTGCGGGAGCGCTCCGGGCCGGCGCTCGTAGCCGGCGAACAGGCTGCCTTCGCGGGTGTAGATTCCGGCCGCGTCGATCTGCGGGTTGACGCGCAGCGCGTCGACCGATTCCTGCGCCGCCGCGGCGTCGCCGAAGTCGAGCGCGGCGATGACGCTGGCGGCGAGGATGTCGGCCTGGATCGTGGTCTCGCGAAGCTTCTGCTCGCGGTAGCTCGACTCGTTCTGGAAGATGACGGCGAGGCCGATGGCGAGCAGCAGAAGGGCCATGATCCCGGCCGCGACCGGAACGTTGGGCCAGCGGGCGGCGAATCGGGCGACCGGCCGCATCTACGGGCGCTGCCTGACGCTGAGCGCGAGGCTGAGCAGGCGCGAGCTGATCGCGACCCCGCTCCTCGCCGCCTGGGCCTGGTCGATGTTGAAGCGCACCCGGCCCTGGTGGATGACGAAATGGATCATCCCTCCCTGGCCGCCGCGCGCGTCGGTGACGGTGAGCACGGGCCGGCCTTCGAGGGCCGGGGCGAGGCCGCCCTGGACGTAGGCGACGTGGCAGCCTCCGGCCTCGCCGGCGGCGTTGAGCCGCCTGACCTGGAGCGGATGGCCGTCGATCTGCTGGCCGCGCGCCGCGTCGTCGAGCAGCCGGCCGAACGGATCGCCGCCGACCAGGCAGATCTGGACCGGGCCGCCGGGCCTCGGGCGCGCGCCCGCCGGCCAGGCGACATAGGCCGGGAATTTGGTGAGGAAGGCCGCCTTGACGGCGAGGTCGCTCGGAGGCGCCGCCGCCGGCGCCGGGACGGCCGCCAGCGCCAGTGCCGCCGCCAGGAGGCGAAGAAGCGGCCCGGGCGTCGAGGCGAGGCGGCCCGGCATCAGAAGCGCAGCCGGGTCCCGACATAGAGGCTCCGCCGTACCCGCTGGGCGCGGCCGGGATCGTTGCTCTCGACATGGCTGCCGTGCAGCAGGTCGCGGCCGGCGGCGTAGAGCTCGACCGCTCCCGACAGGCGCAAGGCGAGCCGGGCGTCGGCCTCGACATAGCCGCCGAGGCCGCTGGCGCCGAGATCGTCGACGCCCCGAACGCCGAGGGCGAGCTGGAGCCGGCCGGTGAGGTCGATATCGGTGCGGGCGACGATCTGATAGTCCGGATCGGCGCCGAGCGAAGCTCGGTTGGCGAGGTCGACGGCGCCGTCCCTGAGCCGGAAATTCTTGCCCAGGGCGGACGCCCCGACGCTCACCCGCCAGCGGCCGGTCAGCTGCTGCGTCAGCCAGGCCTCGGCGCCGTAGGTCTCGCCCTCGAGCCCGTTGCGGAGCCGGATGGGAAGCGGATTGCCGGTGAATTCGGTCGTCCTGATGTCGTCGTAGAGATTGTAGAAGACCGACGCCGACAAGGTCGTCCTGGCGCCGGGCTGGCCGCGGTAGCCGGCCTCGAAGGCGATCAGCTTCTCGCTGGTGAAGTCGCCCGCCTCCGCGAGCAGCGGCAGGAAGACGAGCTGGCGGTCGATCCGCGACGGCGTTCGCACCGCGCGCGACACCGCTCCCCAGAGCAGCGTACGATCGCTCGGATGCCAGGCCAGCCGGAGGTTGGGCAGGATCTCGATTCCGCTGAACGAGGATTGCTCGAGCTTCACTCCGGCGACGAGGTCGAGCTCGGGCGTGAGGGCGATCCGGTCCTGGCCGAAAGCGTTGATCACCCACAGCCGCCGGCTCTGAGGTTCGAGATGGAAGCCGTTGAGATTGTTGATGAACTCGTCTCGGGTCGTACGCACGCCGCCGCCCAGGACGATGTCGTGCGAGCCGAAGCCGAGATTGAGCTGCGCTTCCAGATCGAAGGTCTGGAGCTTGTCCTGGACGAGGATGAACCGGCGCCGGTAGTCGTCGTGATAGGCCTGGACCTGGAGCGACCGGCGGGCGGCGAAGCGGTGGGTCCAGCGGGCGAGCAAATTGTGGCCTCGGTCGCCGTCGCCGGGGAGCGAGTCGGCGTCGGTGTCGAACAGGTCGCCCTGCAGCGTGAACTGGTCGGCCCCGCCGCCGAGATCGGCCCTGAAGCCCGCCTGCCAGCCCGAGAAGCCGTCGTCGGAATCGGGCGCCGGGCCGGCCGGAAGGTCGTCGCGGTTGAAGCCGTTGGCATAGAATCGGACCGCTCCGGTCTCGCCCAGCCTGGTGCCGAAGCGCGCCGCGACCGTCTGCTCGCGCGGGCCGGCGGTGGCTCGGACGAGGCCTCCGACCGTGTCGCGCGAGTCGCGGCTGGTGACGTTGACCACGCCGTTCACCGCGTTGGGCCCGTAGAGGGTGCCGCCGGGGCCGCTGATCACCTCGATCTGCTCGAGATCCTCCAGGAGGGGCGAATGGAGCTCCCAGAACACCCCCGAATGGAGCGGCGTGTAGACGCTTCGCCCGTCGATCAGGACGAGCAGCTTGTTCGAGCTCTCGGCGCCGTTGAAGCCGCGCGACGTCACCGCATATTGCCGGGCGTCGAGCCGCTGGACCTGGAGGTTGGGCGCCTGGCGCAGGAGCTCGGGAAGCGACGTCGCCGGCGAGCGCAATATGTCGCTCGCCGTGATGACGAAGATCGCGGTCGGCGCCCGGCTGATCGGCTCGGCCTGCTTGGAGGCGGAGGTGACCTCGAGCTGGGCGAGCTGCTCGATCGACAGGTCGCGA
>DASVVX010000128.1:0-28046 GCA_036386295.1 Allosphingosinicella sp. | reverse complement strand
CCGAGGAGCTCGACCGGGCGGTGACCGCCGGGGGCGCCGCCGGGCTCAAGCGCCTGTTCGAGGATCCGGGCTCGGTCGTCGCCTTCTTCGGAATGCGCGAGGAAGCCGAATGGCTCGCCGCCGCGCGCGCCGCCCTTCCCGGCCGGCAGCCCTTTCTGTGGGGCAACGATTATGAGGTCGGCGCCGACCGCCGCCTGATCGCGCTGCTGAAGCCGGTCCGCAAGCCGGTCGCCGCCCGGCAGGCTCTCGACCGGCTCGAAGCCGCCTCGCACGCATCCTGGGCGAGATATGCGCAGACCCACGACTTCCAGCACATCTACAGCTTCGCCGGCGATCCCGCCCTGGTCCGGGCCGTCCGGGCCGCCTGGCCGAAGCCGGACCCGCGCTCGGCCTGGATCCTCGACACGCTCGAGGAGACGTTCGCGATCAACCGGCTGTGGGTCGAGCGCCGGGCCTGGGAATCGAACGAGCGCCGCGGCGCCTTCATGCGGGCCAATTTCCTCAGGCACTGGCGGCTGGAGAAAGCGGCCGGCCGAAGCCCTCGGGTGTTCCTCAAATACGGCGCCTCGCACATGGTCCGCGGCCGCAACACCACCGAGACCTTCGACCTCGGCTCGCTCGTCCCGGAGGTCGCCGCGATCGAGGGCGGCAAGGCCTTCCAGCTCCTCGTCCTGCCGGGCAAGGGCAGCTCGGTGGCGGTGCTCGATCCGACCACCTTCGGCTACAAGCCCGTCGAATATGACGGCGATTATTCCAAGGGTCTGGAGCCGATCGCGGAGCAGGCCTGGCCCGACGCCTTCACCCTGTTCGACACGCACAAGCTGAGGCCGCTGCTCGGCTTCTCGCGTACCCCCGCCCATCCCCAGCTGATGAACATGGTCCACGGCTACGACGCGGTCCTGATCCTGTCCGGCTCGACCCCGTCGCACTCGCTCTAGCGGTCGGCCGAATCGTCATTGTGAGGAGCGAAGCGACGAAGCAATCCAGCGGGCCTCCACGCTGCGCTGGATGGCTTCGCTTCGATCGCAATGACGGTCAGCCCGCCAGCAGGCGCGCCAGCGCGTCCGCCGCCTCGTCCGGCGCCTTCATCGGCAGCTCGACGTCGGGGGCGATGCCCTCGATCTCGTTGGTGCCGTCCTTCAGGAAGCGCGCGCAGTTCGGCATCCGGACGTCCCTGGGAAAGGCCCGCAATCGGGTGCGGGCGCCGCCGTCGACATAGCCGCAGCCGGCGCCGTAGGTGCGGGCGCCGACCAGGGTGGCGGCGTCATTGTCCTTGAACCACGCGACGAACTCCTCGGCCGCCGAGGCCGTGTCGCCGTCGATGAGCAGCAGCAGCGGTCCCCGCCAGGCGCCTTCGCCGGCGATTCGAAGCGGCGGGCCGGCGCGGGCGAAGACGGAGCAGGCGGCGCGTTTTCCTTCCCAGACGCCGCGCCGGTCGCAGCCCGGGCCGACCCGGCGAGGCGCCTGGCGCTCGAGCTTTCGGCCGGTGAAGAGGGCCACAGCTTCCCGCGCCCATTCCGAGCCGCCGCCGTTGCGGCTGACGTCGACGACCAGCGTCCTCGCCCCGGCCCGCCGCAATTGAACCACCCTCGACCGCAGCTCGGCCTGGAGCGCCGAGCGGACCTCGAGCTGGAGCGAGCGCTCGCCGATGCCCGTGCGGAAGCGCTCGGCGCAGGCCGACAGATACTGGCTCTCGCCGAGCTCGGCGAGGCGCAGCACGCCCGTCGAGCCGGTCATCCCGGCCGGGAAATTGCCTCCGGCGAGCGGTCGCCAGCCGGGCAGCCGCTCGACCGGGAAGCGGAATCCGTGCCGTCCCTCCCGATAGCCGCCGGCCGCGCAGCCGGGCACCGGCGGATCCGTGCTCCCGATATCCTCCGCCGCGCCGCTCTCCTCCCGCCCGGCGAGCTGGAGATGGGGGTCGCGGAACCGCTCGATGAACCGCTCCAGCACCCGGGCGGCGCCCGCGTCCGATCCGGCACTCCCGATGGCGCGGGAGGTCTCCCGAGCCAGGGCCGCCAGGTCGAGCCCGCGCCGCTCGGCGATCCAGTCGAGATTGGCATAATTTTGCGCCATGTCGGCCTTCAGCCGCTCGAAGTCCGAGCGCCAGGCGGTGGAATCACAGGCGGGGATTTCGGCGGAAGCCGTCGCGGCCGCCGCGAGGCCGGCGATCAACGCGGCCCGGCGCGCCGCCCTCATCTTCGCCCCTTCGCGGCCAGCCATTCCTCGATCGCCCGATAGGCCGAGCGCCCGCGCGGCGGATCGTCGCCCAGGCCGGTGGCGAAATAGGCGATTCCGGTGCCCCGCGCCCGGTCGATCCACAGGCCGGAGCGAAGGCCGTAGGCGTCGCCGGCATGGCCGAGGCGGGGCTTGCCGTCGCCGAACGGGTCGTCCTTCGGCGCGCACTGGGCGAGGACCTGGACGGCGAGGCCGTAGCCGCAGTAGAAATCGGCTTCGGTGTCGCCGTTCGATCCGTCGAACCGCCAGTGGAGGCGCTCCATCCCGGCGAGGCTCGCCTCGGCGAGGAATCGGCTTCCGTCGGGCAGCCGGCCCCGGCGAAGCAGCATCGCGCCCACCCTGGCGAGGTCGCGGACGGAGATGCGAAGCCCGCCCTGGGGCGAGAAGAGCGCGCCGTTGCTTCCGAGGGCGTACGGCCCGAGGTCGCAGCCGCCGTTGGCCGCGGGCACGACCGGGCAGGGCGGCGGAGCCCCCTTCAGGTCGTCGCGAAGCACCGAGCCGTCCGGGGCGTAAAGCACGACCGCCCGCCGCAGGGTCGGCTCGGAGCAGGTCGTCCAGTTGAAGCAGGCGTCGAGGGCCAGCGGCTTGAGGACGAGTCGGTCCATGAGACGGTCGAACCGCTCCCCGGTGGCCTTCTCCATCACCGAGGCGACGACCGGAAAGCCGAGGTTGGAATAGCGGAAGAAGGTGCCCGGCGGATGCTCGGAATCCCATGGCTCCGGCGCGGCGACCGCCTCGCGCAGGGTGGTATCGAGCGGGAGCGCGTAGTTGATCCCGTCCCTCAGGCTGGAGCGGTGCGACAGGATCAGCCGAAGGGTGATCGGCCGGTCCGGGAAGGCCGGGTTGCGGAGAGTCCAGCCGAGCCGCTCGGAGACGTCCTCGTCGAGATCGAGCCGCCCCTGCTCGACGAGGCGCATCACGCCGAGGGCGACGTGGAGCTTGGTGATCGAGGCGATGCGGACCGGATCGTCGAGGGTCAGGGCCCGGCCGCCGTCGCGATCGGCGGCGCCATGGGTTCCCGAGTCGGTGACCCCGCTCGAATCGAACCGTGCCCAGGCATAGTTTCCAGCGGCCGGCGCGGGAGGCTGCGGGACCGTGGCGCAGCCGGCGAGGACGAGCAGAAACGACGGCAGGGCCTTGCGGATCATGCCGCGAGCCTAGAGGGTCGCCGGGCGAACGGGAAGCATCCGTGACTTTCGGTCCCCGGCAAGGTTGCCGCAACATCCGCGCCCGGCAGGGCCACCGCTTCTGGCTGTTCGAATAAAGCGCTGGGCCAGTAGCTCCTCCCCGGAGGGTGGTGGAGGGGGCCCGACGTTAGCGCGGCGGGCCCCCCTCCACCGCGCTACGCGCGGTCCCCCTCCCCGTCCCGGGGAGGAGTTTCGAGCCACCTCACGATCTCCTCCGCCGCCTCTTCCGCGCTCGTCGCGGTCGCGTCGATCCTGATCTCCGGCGCGACCGGGGGCTCGTAGGGCGAGCCGATGCCGGTGAAATTGGGGATCCGCCCGTCGCGGGCCTTGGCGTAGAGGCCCTTGGGGTCGCGACGCTCCGCCTCCGCGAGGGGCACGTCGACGAAGATCTCGACGAACTCGCCCTCGCCGAGCAGCTCGCGCACCATCCGCCGCTCGGCCCGGAACGGGCTGATGAAGGCGGCGAGGACGATCAGCCCCGCGTCGAGCATCAGCCGCGCAGTCTCGCCGACCCGGCGGATGTTCTCGGCGCGGTCGGCGTCGGAGAAGCCCAGATCGCGGTTGAGGCCGAGGCGGACGTTGTCGCCGTCGAGCAGATAGGTGTGGCGGCCGAGAAGGTGCAGCTTCTTCTCGACCAGATTGGCGATGGTCGACTTGCCCGCGCCGCTGAGCCCGGTGAACCAGAGCAGGCGCGGCTTCTGATTCTTCATCGCGGCGCGCGCCTCGCGGGTCACGGTCAGGGTCTGCAGATGCAGGTTCTGCGAGCGGCGCAGGGCGTGGCGGATGAGGCCGGCGCCGACCGTCTCGTTGCTGACCCGGTCGATCAGGATGAAGCCGCCGAGGTCGCGGTCGTGCTCATATTCGGAATAGACCAAGGGCCGGTCGGTCCACAGGTTGGCGACTCCGATGCCGTTGAGTGCGAGGCCGTGCGCCGGGACCTGCTCGAACGTGTCGACGTCGATCTCATATTTGGGCGTGTGAATGCTGGCCAGGGCGCTCTGGGTGGCCAGCTTCAGCGCATATTGGCGGCCGGCGACCAGCTCCTCCCCGGACATCCAGATCAGCGTCGCCTCGAACTGATCGGCGACGTCGGGCGGGTAGCCGGCGGCCGTGACCGAATCGCCGCGCGAGCAGTCCACCTCCTCCTCGAAGAACAGCATGACCGACTGCCCCTCGACCGCGACGTCGAGCACCTCCTCGCCGAGGCGGATCTCGGCGAGAGTCGCCCGGGTCCCGGCCGGCATCACCCGCATCGGGTCGCCGCGCCGCGCTTCCCCCGCGACCACATGGCCGGCGAAGCCGCGGCGGCCCTCGCGCGCGACCCATTGCACCGGCATGACGAAGGCGCCGCCGGGCCGCTCTTCGGGAACGGCCGCCTCGAGATGCTCGAGCAGGGTGGGGCCCTCGTACCAGGGCATGGCCGGCGAGCGGGTCGCGACGTTGTCCCCGCTCAGGGCCGAGACCGGGATCGCGGTGAATTCTGTGCCGAGCCCGGCATAATCCGCGACGATCCTCTCGAACCGCTCCCGGTCGAAGCCGACGCGGTCCATCTTGTTGACCAGGAGCACGAACTGCGTGACGCCCAGCAGCCGGCACAGATAGGCGTGCCGCCGGGTCTGGGTCAGAACCCCCTTGGCGGCGTCGACCAGGACCAGGGCGAGCTCGGCGGTCGAGGCGCCCGTCACCAGGTTGCGGGTATATTGCTCGTGCCCCGGCGCGTCGGCGACGATGAACTTGCGCTTTTCGGTGGCGAAGAAGCGGTAGGCGACGTCGATCGTGATCCCCTGCTCGCGTTCGGCCTCGAGGCCGTCGACGAGCCGCGACAGGTCGTCGCCGCACAGCGCCAGCTCGTCGTCGAAGGCCGAGCCGGTCTCGAAGTGCAGCCGGCCGAGCAGCGTGGACTTGCCGTCGTCGACCGATCCGCAGGTGATCAGGCGCAGGAGGGTCTTTTCGGTCATATCGTCGCCCCAGCGAAAGCTGGGGCCCATGCCGAGTCGGCGGCTCGCTCGGAGGCCGGATGGATCCCAGCCTTGGCTGGGATGACATGGTTGCGCGCAACCATGTCAGAAATAGCCCTCGCGCTTCTTGCGCTCCATCGAGGCGGTGCCGTCGCGGTCGATCAGCCGGCCCTGGCGCTCCGACTGGCGGCCGCCGAGCATCTCCTCGATCAGCTCCGGCACGTTCGCCGCCCGGCTTTCGATCGCGCCGGAGAGCGGATAGCAGCCGAGCGTCCTGAACCGGACCCAGCGCTCGCGAATCTCCTCGCCCGGCCCCGGCTCGAGCCGCTCGTCGTCGGCCATCAGCAGATGGCCGTCGCGCTCGATCGTCGGGCGCGGCGCGGCGAAGTAGAGCTCCGAGACCTCGATGCCCTGGGCCTCGACATATTGCCAGACGTCGAGCTCGGTCCAGTTGGAGAGCGGGAAGACCCGGAAGCTCTCGCCCTTCGCCTTGCGGGCGTTGTAGAGCCGCCAAAGCTCGGGCCGCTGGCGCTTGGGATCCCAGCGGTGGCCGGCGGAGCGGAAGGAGAAGACCCGCTCCTTCGCCCGCACCCGCTCCTCGTCGCGTCGGGCGCCGCCGATCGCCGCGTCGAAGCCGTGGCGGTCGAGCGCCTGCTTGAGGCCGTCGGTCTTCCACATCTGGGTGTGCAGCGCCGAGCCGTGATCGAGCGGGTTGATTCCAAGCGCCTCCGCCTCCGGATTGCGATGGACGATGAGCTCCATCCCCGCCTCGGCCGCGGCGCGGTCGCGAAGCGCGTACATCGCCCGGAACTTCCACATCGTGTCGACGTGGAGGAGCGGAAAGGGCGGCTTCGCCGGAGCGAAGGCCTTTCGGGCGAGATGGAGGAGGACCGAGCTGTCCTTGCCCGCGGAATAGAGCATGACCGGCCGCTCGCACTCCGCCGCCGCCTCGCGCAGGATGTGGATGGCCTCGGCCTCGAGCCGCTGGAGGTGGGTGAGGGTCATTGGGTGTCTCTTAGAAGGAGATCGGCCGCAATTCACCCGTCATTGCGAGCGAAGCGAAGCAATCCAGTCGGCCTCGGAGGCCCGCTGGATTGCCGCGTCGCTTCGCTCCTCGCAATGACGGCCCGGTTGCAACTTCGCGGCGCACCCGCCATCTCGCTCGCCATGTCAGAACCCCCGATGAAAGCCGCCATCATCCCGGTGACCCCGCTCCAGCAGAATTGCTGCCTGCTGTGGTGCACGAAGACGATGCGCGGCGCCTTCACCGATCCGGGCGGCGATCTCGACCGGCTCAAGGCGGCCGCCCGGCAGCATAAGGTGACGGTCGAGAAGATCCTGCTCACCCACGGCCATATCGACCATTGCGGCTCGGCCAAGATCCTCGCCGACGAGCTCGGCGTGAAGATCGAGGGTCCGCACGAGGACGACCGCTTCTGGATCGCCCGGCTCGAGGACGACGGCCGCAATTACGGGATCACCGGCAAGAGCTTCGAATCGGACCGCTGGCTGGTCGACGGCGACCGGGTGACGGTCGGCGAGCTGGTCTTCGACGTCTATCACTGCCCCGGCCACACCCCCGGCCACGTCGTCTTCCACCATCCGGCCTCGAAGCTCGCCATCGTCGGCGACGTCCTGTTCCGCGGCTCGATCGGCCGAACCGACTTCCCGATGGGCAACCACCAGGACCTGCTCGACGCGATCACCGGCCGGCTGTGGCCGCTCGGCGACGATACCGCCTTCGTCCCGGGCCACGGCCCGATGAGCACCTTCGGCGAGGAGCGCCGGACCAACCCCTTCGTCGCCGACCGGGTGCTGGCTCGGGCGTAGTTCAACCGCCAGAACCTGCGCGCCCTGTGGCCGGGCGACCCCGGCCGCGCCTGGCGGCTCGCTCAGCTCGCCTTCGTTCCGCCCGACGAGGACGAAGACGAGGCGTAGGTGACGGTCGCCGGCGCCTGGCGGAGATAGGGCAAGGCGAGGGCGTAGAGGGCAAGGCCGAGCAGGATGAGGGCGGTCAGGATCGTCCCGATCATGCGCAGCCGGAGCGGATCGGGGCGCGGCCGGTCCATTCCGAGGCCGTGGGCGATCCGGGCGAGGATGAAGAGGCCGGCGACGATCCAGAGCCAGAGCTGCGACCCGATGGCGAGCTCGATCAGCCCGAGCAGGATCAGGAAGAGCGGCGTATATTCGATGAAATTGGCCTGGGCGCGCATCCGCGCGGTGAGCGGCTCGTTGCCTCCGTCGCCGATCGAGATCTTGTGCGCCGTGCGCATCTGGCCGACTCGGTAGCCGAGCCAGATGTTGATCAAGGCCGCGGCTCCGGCGATGGTGAGCGTGATCGGCAGAATCATGGCGTGCCTCCCTGTCCCGCCGGGAATCGCACGCGGCGCCCGCGCTTGCAACCGCAGGGAAATCCGCTATAGGCGGCACCGCTCACGCGCGCACCCCGGCCGCACGGCCAGCGGCCCTTTTCCGCCGTTGACCATTGGCAATGTGCTCGCCACATCAACGAACCCTAGACTGAACAGGTGCCAGGATGGCCGTCCCGAAGAGAAAAACAACGCCGTCGAAGCGCAACATGCGCCGCAGCCATCACGCGCTGAAGCCGGTCAACTACCAGGAATGCAAGAATTGCGGCGAGCTTCACCTCCCGCATAATCTGTGCGCCGCCTGCGGCCATTACAACGGGCGTGAAATCCGGCCGGTCGAGGCGTAAGACGGCCGCGAACGGCTTACGGGAGACGGCATAGGTGGGCAGCGGGCCGCGGATCGCAATCGACGCGATGGGCGGCGATGTCGGGCCCGAGGTGATGCTGGCGGGCGCCGCGCGCGCCTTCCGCCGCCGCCCCGACCTCTCCTTCCTCCTGTTCGGCGACGAGGCCGAGGTCAAGGCGCAGCTCGCCCGGCACGACGATCTGCGCGCCTGCTGCGACATCGTCCATGCTCCGGACGTCATCAGCTCGGAAGACAAGCCGAGCCAGGCGATCCGGCGGGCCAAGACCACCTCGATGGGCCTCGCCATCGCCGCGGTGAAGGCGGGCGACGCCAAGGCGGCGGTCTCGGGCGGCAATACCGGCGCCCTGATGGCGATGTCGAAGCTCGCTCTGCGGACCATGCCCGGGATCGACCGGCCGGCTCTCGCCGCGCTTCTGCCGACCCTGGGCGACAATGACGTGGTCATGCTCGACCTCGGCGCGAACACCGAGTGCGATCCGAGGAACCTCATCCAGTTCGCGGTGATGGGCGCCGCCTACGCGCGGGTCGTGCTCGAGCTTGCCAAGCCGAGAGTCCAACTCCTCAACATCGGCACCGAGGAGATGAAGGGAACCGACGATCTCAAGGAGGCCGCCGCCGTGCTTCGCGAGGCGGACTATCTCGGCATGCGCTTCGAGGGCTTCATCGAGGGCGACAAATTGTCGCGCGGCGACGTCGACGTCGTCGTCACCGACGGCTTCTCGGGCAATATCGCCCTGAAATCGCTGGAGGGCACCGCCCGCTTCGTCACCGACCTGTTGCGCCGCGCCTTCCAGAGCTCGGTTCGCTCGAAGATCGGCTTCCTGATCTCGAGGCCCGCGACCGAGCTTCTCAAGCATCACCTCGACCCCAACAACCACAACGGCGCGGTCTTCCTCGGCCTCAACGGGCTGGTCGTGAAGAGCCACGGCAGCGCCAACGAGAAAGGCGTCGCCAACGCGATCCGGGTGGCCGCGCGCATGGTCCGCGAGGACATCACCCGCAAGATCATCGAGGATCTCGACAACATCGCCGCGCACCGGGCGCAGATCGCCGCGAAATGACGACCCGGCGTTCGGTCATCGTCGGCACCGGCGCCGCTCTGCCGCCGCGGCGGGTGACCAATGCCGAGCTCGCCGAGCGGATCGACACGACCCACGAATGGATCGTCGAGCGCACCGGAATCGAGGCGCGCCATATCGCCGCCGACGGCGAGACCACCGCCACCCTCGCCACCGAGGCGGCGGAAAAGGCGCTGGCCGCGGCCGGGGTGCCGGCGCAGAGCGTCGGCCTGATCGTGCTCGCCACCGCGACTCCGGACCAGACCTTCCCGTCCAGCGCCACCCGGGTCCAGACCGCGCTTGGAATCGACGACTGCATCGCCTTCGACGTCGCCGCCGTCTGCACCGGCTTCCTCTATGCGCTGTCGGTCGCCGACAACATGCTGAAGGGCGGCATGGCGGAATATGCGCTGGTGATCGGCTCCGAGACGTTCAGCCGGATCCTCGATTGGGAAGACCGAACCACCTGCGTCCTGTTCGGCGACGGCGCCGGGGCGGTGCTGCTGCGCTCGGTCGAGGCCCAGGACAAGGGCGTGCTGGCGACCAAGCTCCATGCCGACGGCCGCCACAACGACATGCTCTTCGTCGACGGCGGAGTCTCGACGACGGGGACCATCGGCAAGCTCCGGATGAAGGGCCGCGAGGTGTTCCGCCATGCCGTGGTCAACCTCGCCGCCGTCCTCACCGAGACGCTCGAGGCGGCCGGCCACAGCGCCGAGGAGGTCGACTGGGTGGTCCCGCACCAGGCCAACAAGCGAATCCTCGACGCGACCGCGAAGAAGCTCGGCCTCGATCCCGAGCGGATCGTCGTCACCGTCGACCAGCATGCCAACACCTCCGCCGCCTCGGTGCCGCTGGCGCTCGACACGGCGGTCAGGGACGGCCGGATCCGTCCCGGCGACCTCATCGTCCTGGAGGCGATGGGCGGCGGCTTCACCTGGGGCGCGGCGGTCGTCCGCTACTGAGCGGCGGGCTCCGTCGCAGCAAGCTTCGCTTTCGGCGCAATCGCGGTTTGCACTCAAGTACAAGCTGGACTATGATTTTTTCATTGCCCCGGGGGAGGGAGTAGAAATGGCCGACGCGGGAACCATCAGGCGGACGGACGCCGGGACCTTGACGCGCGCCGACCTTGCGGACGTCATTCATCGCGAGATCGGACTTTCGCGGGCCGAATCGGCCGGGATCGTCGAGCGCATCCTCCACCATATGTGCCACGCTCTGTCCGAGGGGCAGAACGTCAAGATCTCCGGCTTCGGAAGCTTCATCCTTCGCGACAAGGGCGAGCGCGTGGGCCGCAATCCGAAGACGGGCGTCGAAGTGCCGATCGCCCCCCGCCGAGTGCTTACCTTCCGCGCCAGTCAGATCATGCGCGAACGGATCGCCAAGGGCGGCTGAGGCCGCGTGTGATGGCGACCGGCAAGAGCGACCAGGCCTTCCGGACCATAGGCGAGCTCGCGTCCGAGCTGGACGTGCCGCAACATATCCTGCGCTATTGGGAAAGCCGCTTTCCGCAGCTCAAGCCGCTTCAGCGCGCCGGCAACCGCCGTTACTATCGCCCCGCCGACGTCGCGCTCGCCCGGCGGATCCACCGCCTCCTCAACCGCGACGGCTACACGATTCGCGGAGTCCAGCAGTTGCTCGCCAGCGGAGCCGCGGAAGGCGATTCGGGCGACGCGGCCGCCGAGCCGGCGGCGCTGGCGGCCGGGCGCATCGCGCTTCCGCTCGAGGAGCTGCGCGCGATCCGCCGCACGCTGGCGGAGGCCCTGGAAGGCTAGCCCCCCCGGCACGCAGGGAGGGACCGGGGGCCGGGTGCGTCTTAGAAAGAGTCGCTGCCGGGTGGAGGCCCACCCACCCCTAGCCCGTCCCTGCATTCAGGGAGGGGGGATCACTCCGCATCCGGCCCCAGCTCCGGATCGAGGTCCCGCGGCCGGATGAACCGCACGATCCTGCCCGTCCCTTCCTTCACCTGCGTCCAACGCTCCACCGGAAGCTCGATCTCCGCCACCGTTCCCGTCGGATATTTGATCTCGACCTGGCTCCGAAGCCGGTCCGAGTCGCGCCGGGCGAGGCGAAGCGCGAGCTCCTCCATCCCGGGATTGTGGCCGACGAGAAGCAATCGCCCGACGCCCTCGGGGGCGTGGCGGACGATGTCGAGCAAGGTGGCGGCCGAAGCGAGGTAGAGGCGCTCGTCATAGCGCGGCGCGAGCTCGCCACAGCAGCCGGCGACTTCCTCGAGTGTCTCCACCACCCGACGGGCGGGCGAGGCGAGGACGAGGTCGAAGGCGAGCCCCTGCGCCTTCATCTCGGCGCCGACCGTGTGGGCCGCGCGGCGGCCGCGCGGATTGAGCGGCCGGTCGAAGTCGCGGGCGATGGGATCGTCCCAGCCCGACTTGGCGTGGCGCAGCAGCGTCAGGGTCTTCATCCGGCGTCTTCGGCCTGTCTCTCCCGGGGGGCCTGATGCCCGAAAGCCGGCTCGGTTGAAAGTCGCGAGCGCACCCGCTCGACCGCCTCGGCGAGGCTGAGGCGGCGGACCGAGGTTCCCGGCGGGAAAGCGGCGAGCAGCCGGCTCGGGGTCGCCGCCGACAGCAGAACGAAGACTCCGCGGTCCTCCTTGCGGCGGATCAGCCTGCCGAACGCCTGGGCAAGGCGCGCCCGGACCACCCGGTCGTCATAGACGGTCCCGCCGCCCGCGGCCCGGCGCGCCGCGTGGAGCACGGTCGGGCGCGGCCACGGCACGCCCTCCATCACCACCAGCCGGAGGGAATGGCCTGGAACGTCGACTCCGTCGCGCAGCGCATCGGTTCCCAGCAGAGAGGCGTGGGGATCGTCGCGGAAGATGTCGACCAGGGTTCCGGTGTCGATCGGATCGACATGCTGGGCGTAGAGCGGCAGCCCGGCGCGGGCGAGCCGGTCGGCGATCCGGGCGTGGACCGCCTTGAGGCGCTGGATGGCGGTGAACAGGCCGAGCGTTCCGCCCTCCGCCGCCTCGATCAGCCGCGAATAGGCGCCCGCCAGCTGGGCGACGTCGCCGCGCTTGACGTCGGTGACGATCAGCACCTCGCTGTTCGACGCATAGTCGAACGGGCTCGAGGCGTGGAAATGGCGCAGCTGGCCCGGGACGTGGACGGCTCCGGTGCGCGCCTCGGCGCCCTCCCAGCCTTCCGCGCCGCGCAGCGTCGCCGAGGTCACGATGACGCTGTGCGCCGGCTTCAGCACCGTTTCGGCGAGCGGCCGCGTGGGGTCGAGCCAGCGGCGATGGAGGCCGATGTCAAATTCGCGCCCGTCGATCCGGTCGATCGCGAGCCAGTCGACGAAGTCCGGATCGGCCGGACCGCCGAGCCGAGCCGCCAGCGCGATCCAGGCGGCGATCGTCCGGGTCCGCCAGGCGAGGCCGCCGATGGCGCCCTCGAGCCTCGCCCGCGCCTGCGAATCGAGCCAGTCGGGCGAATCCTCGAGCACCGCCTCGAGGCGCCGCGCCAGAGCCATCAGCGGCCGCATCAATTGCTCGAGCGCCTCCACCGCCGGGGCCGCAGCGGCGACGATGTCGCCGTCGAGCTCGGCCATCTCCGTCTCGATTCCATAGCCCGCGTCCTGGGCGGTGGCGCGCGCGTAGACGGTGCCGCGCACCGCCGCGAGAAGCTTCTCGACCGGGCCGAAAGCCAGGCCCTCGGCAATCCGCTGCAGCCAGCCGTCGCCGGGCAGGAGCCCGGCCGCCTGCACCGCCATGTCGAGCGCCAGCGCGCCCGCCTCGTCATAGGAGACGACGTCGGTCAGCCGCGCCGCCAGCCCCCGGCGGCGGCCCCGCGACCGGCCTTCGGGGCCGACGATCCACCGCCTGAGCTCGATCGCCTCCTGTCCGGTCAGAGCCGCGGCGAAGGTCGAGTCGGCGGCCTCGAACAGATGGTGGCCCTCGTCGAAGACGATCCGGGTCGGCGGGTGGCCGCCGTCGCGGCCGCGGGCGGCGTTGACCATCACCAGGGCATGGTTGGCGATGACGATGTCGGCGTCCTGGCTGGCCCGGGCCGAACGCTCGATGAAGCATTTGCGGTAATGCGGGCAGCCGGCATAGACGCACTCGCCGCGGCGGTCGGTCAGGGCGGTCGCCCCCGCGCGGCGGAACAGGGTGGTCAGCCAGCCGGGCAGGTCGCCGCCGACCATGTCGCCGTCCTTCGAGAAGGCCGCCCAGCGCGCGACGAGCTGGGCGAGGATCGCCGCCCGGCCGGCGAAGCCGCCCTGAAGCGCGTCCTCCAGGTTGAGCAGGCAGAGATAATTCTCGCGGCCCTTGCGGACGACGACCTTGCGGCGCCGGGTCGCCGCGTCGGGGAACAGGCGCAGCCCCTCGCGATCGAGCTGGCGCTGGAGCGCCTTGGTGAAGGTGGAGACCCAGACGGCCCCGTCGGCGCCCTCCGCCCACAGCGACGCCGGGGCGAGATAGCCGAGCGTCTTGCCGATTCCGGTCCCGGCTTCGGCGAGCAGCATGTTGGGCTGGCCCTCGACGATCCGCGGATCGAAGGCGGCGGCGGCGGCGGCGGCATAGTCGCGCTGCCCCTGGCGGATCTCGGCGTCGCTTCCGACCAGCCCGGCCAGCCTCGCCAGGGCCCGATCCTCGCCGACACGCACCGTGCGCGGCGCCGGCCGGGGTGCCGCCTCCTGCCATTCGGGCAATCTCGAGAAGAGCCAGCGCTCGTCGCGCTCGGGCCGCCGAAGCCGCTGCGCGACGGCGGGCGCCCACGACCAGCGCAGCCGGGCCAGGGCCTGGGCGGATGCCCAGGCGCCTTCGCGCTCGGGCCAGTCGCGCTCGAGGGTGGCCAGCAAGGCGGCGGCGGCGCGAAGCAGGAAGGGCGCGGCCTCGGAGTCGCTCGCCGGCGGCTCGAGGCCGAGCGCCTCGGCGACGCCCTTGGGGGTCGGAACCGCGAAGCGGGCCGGATGGACGAAAGCGAACAGCTCGAGCAGGTCGAGTCCGGACAGATCGGGATAGCCGAGCCGCTGGCCGACCAGCGGGGCGTTGAGCATGACCAGCGGAGTCTCGGCGGCGCGGGCGATCGCCTCGCCCCGGCCGAGGCCGCGAACCTCGCCGGCGGGTCCCGCCAGCCAGATCCCGCCATGGGTCGCGTGGAGCGCGGGATAGGGGAAGGCGGAAGTCATCGCGCCATTATAAGGCGCAAGGAACGAAACTGAAACAGAAGGAATTCGGTTCGGACACCGAATTTCCAAGTCCTTGATTTCCGGAGCTTCCCGTAATTCGGTATCCGACACCGATTTTTGTCAGCGGGCGAGGGCGCGGGCCAGAAGCGCCTTGACCGTCGCGACCAGCTCGGGCGTGCGCCGGCCGAGCAGGCCGCGCGCTTCCACCGGCAGATGCTCCGCCGGATCGCCGTCGTCCTGGAAGATGTAGAAGTCGAACAGCGCCCGCCAGGCCGCCCTTTCGCGCGGCGGCAAATCCTTCACGGTGATCGCGGCATGGTAGAGCGCGTTGAGCGGAGTGAGCAGGGGCGGCTCGCCGTCGCGCCACCAGAAATTGACCATCGCGCCCAGTTCGTCGAGCGACTCGACGCCGTGCCACCACAGGCTCGGCAGATAGAGCGCGTCGCCGGGGTCGAGCTCCGCCGTCTCCGCGGCCTCGAGCGCGTCGCGGAAGCGCGGATGGCGGTCGAAATCCGGCCTTTCGAGGTCGACGAGGCTGGTCGGCTGGCCGGCCAGGGTGAAGTCGAGCGGCCCGACATAGAGGTTCCTCACCTGCTCCGTCGGGAACAGGGTGAAGCGGCGGCGGCCTGCGACGACGCAGGCGAGGTTCTGGGGAAGATCCCAATGGGCGGCGGTTCGGGTGCGGTTGCCGAGCCAGAGCGAGACCAGCTTCTCGCGCCCCGGGTCGAGAAGCGGCATCGGGATGTCGGCCGCAAGTCCCGGCAGATGGCGAGCGACGGGAATCGCGCCCGCATAGATGGCGAACGGAGACGGATGGCCGCGCTGGCGAAGCAGCAGGTCGAGCAGCTGGTCGACCGTGGCGAGGCGGCGATCGTGGTTGAAGCCCTTGAGATCCTCCGTATAGCCGAACCGGCCGGCGATCTCCGGCGGACCGAACCAGGCTTCGAACGGCACGTCGCCCGCCCTGCCGCGCAGATAGGCGGCCAGCGCCTCGTCACTCTCGAGGCCCACTCCGGCCCAGCCGGCGCACAGGCCGCGCAGCACCGCCGGCCGGCCCGCCGGGACGATCTCCCGCTCGAACCGCTCGCGATCGACCTGGCTGAATTCGGGGACGGGCCGCACGGCGCGCGACGCTAGCAGAGGCTCCCGGCCTCGGCTAGGAGCGCGGCATGGACGAGAAGGAAGCGATCCGAGCCGCGGCCCTGGCCTCGAAGGCCTGGCCCTACGAGGAAGCGCGCAAATTGCTCAAGCGCTACCCGGACGGGCCGCCCGCGGGCGGGATCGTCTTCGAGACCGGCTACGGCCCGAGCGGGCTGCCCCACCTCGGCACCTTCCAGGAGGTCGCCCGGACCCTGATGGTCCGCCACGCCCTGTCGGAGATGGTCGACTGGCCGAGCCGCCTGATCGCCTTCTCCGACGACATGGACGGGATGCGCAAGGTGCCGCCCGGCGTACCCGGCCAGGACATGATGCACGCCCATCTCGACCAGCCGCTCAGCCTGGTCCCCGATCCCTATGGCTGCGGCCACGACAGCTATGCCGCCCACAACAACAATCTGCTGCGGCAATTCCTCGACCGGTTCGGCTTCGACTACGAGTTCCTCGCCTCGTCCGACTGCTACCGCTCCGGTCGATTCGACGAGACGCTGCGGCAGGTCCTGCGCCGCTACGAGGCGATCATGGGCGTGATGCTGCCGACCCTGGGCGAGGAGCGGCGCCGCACCTATTCGCCGGTCCTCCCGATCAGCCCGGAAAGCGGCAAGGTGCTGCAGGTGCCGGTCGAGGTCGTCGACCCGGAGGCGGGGCTGGTCCGCTACGTCGATCCCGCGACGGGCCAGGAGGTCGAGCAGTCGGTGCTGGCGGGCGGCGCCAAGCTGCAGTGGAAGGTCGACTGGGCGATGCGCTGGGTCGCGCTCGGGGTCGATTACGAGATGTCGGGCAAGGACCTGATCGACTCGGTCACCCAGAGCTCGAAGATCGCCCGGATCCTCGGCGCCCGCCCGCCCGAGGGCTTCAACTACGAGCTCTTCCTCGACGAGAATGGCGAGAAGATCTCGAAGACGAAGGGCAACGGAGTCACGATCGACGAGTGGCTGACCTACGCCCCGGAAGAGAGCCTGGAATTCTACATCTACCGCGAGCCTCGCAAGGCCAAGCAGCTGAGCTTCGGGATCATCCCCAGGGCGGTCGACGAATATCACCAGTTCCTCGCCGCCTATCCGACCCAGGAGTGGGACAAGCGGCTCGGCAACCCGGTCCACCACGTCCATGCCGGCAAGGTGCCGGAGGCGCGGATGCCGCTCAGCTTCGCGCTCCTGCTCAACCTGGTCGGAGTCGCCTCGACCGACGACAAGGACCTGCTCTGGGGCTTCGTGAAGCGCTACGCGCCCGAGGCCGGCCCGGAGACTCACCCGGAGCTCGACGCCCTGATCGGCCACGCCCTCGCCTATTTCCGCGACTTCGTCGCCGGCTCGCTGCGCCGGCGCGCGCCGGACGAGCGCGAGGCGGCGGCGCTGCGCGCGCTCGACTCGAAGCTCGCCGCCATGGCCGAGGACGCGTCCGCCGAGGAAATCCAGGCCGAGGTCTATGAGGTCGGCAAGACGGCCGAATTCGACAATCTGCGCGACTGGTTCCGGGCGATGTACGAGACGCTGCTCGGAACCAGCCAGGGGCCCCGGATGGGCAGCTTCATCGCGCTCTACGGGATCGCCAACAGCCGCCGCCTGATCGCCGAAGCGCTCGCCTCGGCCTGAGCCTTGCGCCGTTCCCGCCGTTCATCTCCGCGACAGCTTCCGAAAACTACGTAACATGTAACCTAATTGCGGGGGCGGCGGTGCACGAAGACACGGACTTCATCACGAAGCTCGGCCGGCCGTTCCTCGCGCACCGCCTGCGCCGGCTCGCCGAGACGTTCCTCGACGGCTACGGCCGGTGGCTGCCGAGCGTCGGCATAACCGCGCCGCCACGCGCCCTCTCCACCTTGCTGCTGCTCGACGACGACGGTCCGCTCGGGGTCACCGAGATCGCCGGGCGATTGCGATTGAGCCATCCCCTGCTGATCAAGCTCACCGGAAACCTCGAGGCCCTGGGTCTGACCCGCACGGCCCGCGATCCGGAAGACGGGCGGCGGCGGCTGATCGCGCTCACCGAGGCGGGGCGGGACCAGGCCGCCCGAATCCGGAGCGCGGTCGAGATCCTCGATCGCGCCTATGGCGAGCTCGCCGACGAGATCGGCATCGATCTGATGGAGGCCTGCGCACGGGCCGAGCGAGCCTGCCTGGCGATCAGCTTCGACAAACGGCTCGAGCGCGCCGTCGCCGAGATCCACCAGCGAGAGGAACCGGAATGCGCACCGTCGGCCTGACCTTATTGTCGGCAACGCTCACGGCCAGCGCCGCGATCGGGCAGGTGAGTCCGTCCGGCCCGCGAATGGAACCGGTGCGGCGGATTCGGCCGATGTCGCCGCCGCCGGCGTTCGCCGGCGACGAAACCCGATTGGCCATGGATCTCAGCCAGTCGGTGCCGATCGTCAGTGTCACGATCGGCGGCAAGGGTCCGTTTCGCTTCCTCGTCGACACGGGCGCGGGAGGGCATGGCCGGATCACTCCGGCTTTGGCGGAGGCGCTCGCACTGACGCCCTCGGGCGAGGCGACCGCGGGCGACGGCTCGGGGCGGACCCAGACCCGCAAGACCTACAGGATCGATTCGCTCGAGCTCGGCCAGGTGCGCTTCAGCGGAGTCGAGCTTTCCGAAGTGCCCCTGCCGCGCGGACGCCTGCAGCGGATAGACGGCGTTCTCGGCCTCGGCCTCTTCGCCAGCCATACGCTGGTCCTGGATTATCCGCGGGCCGCGCTCTCGCTGAGCCGAGCGAGCCTTCCCGCCGGCGCCCCCGCCTACACCCCCGACCCGCGTGGCCTCGTCATGCCCGTCTCGATCGGCGCGGAGACGATCCCGGCGCATATCGACACCGGCAACGCGCTCGCTCCCTTGATCCTGCCGACCGAGGTCGCCGAGCGGCTGCCGCGCCGGGGAGAGCCGCGGGTCACCGGCCGGGCCGCCACGGCGATGTCGACGATGGAGGTCCGCGAGGTCGACATCAGCGGTCCGGTCCGGGTGGCGGGCGTGACCCTGCCGATCACCGCAGCGACCTATCCGGCCCTCGGCGAGAACGGCAATCTCGGGTCGAAGGCCTTCGCCGGGGCGGTCCTGCGCATCGACCAGCGCAGCCGGCGCCTGCAGATCGAGCTTCCGGCGCCGCCGCGCCCGCCCCGCTGAGCGCGGTGAACCGATTCGACGGCGGCCGGAGAATGAGCCTATGGGACGGCCCATGACCGATGCCCACAGGATCGAGATCGCCGTTCGGCGGCAGGGTACGGGTGCGGGTCGCCGGCGAGCTGGTCGCCGACACCGCCCATGCGCTGCTCCTCCAGGAAGGGTCGCTGCCGCCGGTCTTCTACGTCCCGCGCGCCGATGTCCACATGGAGCGGCTGACCCCGAGCGCGACGACCAGCCATTGCCCGTTCAAGGGCGACGCGGCCTATTTCAGCGCGATGGAGGGCCCGGCCGACGTCGCGTGGAGCTACGAGGCCCCGCTCCCCGCAGTCGCGGGAATCGCCGGCCATCTCGCTTTCTATCCGGACAAGGCTGAAATCGAGACGGTGCCGTTCGGCTAGTCGTCATTGCGAGGAGCGAAGCGACGCGGCAATCCAGCGGGCCTCGGCGACCGCGCTGGATTGCTTCGCTTCGCTCACAATGACGGTGAGGGACGCCTTAAGCCTTCTTCGCCGCGATCCAGTCGTCGATCTTCTTCTCGAGCACGGCCAGCGGCAGGGCGCCGGTCATCAGCACCTGGGCGTGGAACTCGCGAATGTCGAAGCGGGGACCGAGCGCTTTTTCCGCCCGGGCGCGGAGCTCGCTGATCTTGAGCTGGCCGATCTTGTAGGCCAGCGCCTGGCCGGGGATGGCGATGTAGCGCTCGGTCTCGGCGGTGGCGTTGCTGCGGCCGCGCGAGCTGTTGTCGAGGATGTACTGGATGGTCCGGTCGCGGGTCCAGCCCTTGGAGTGGATGCCGGTGTCGACGACGAGGCGGATCGCCCGGAACAGCTGCGAATCGAGGTAGCCGAAATATTGGTACGGGTCGGTATAGACCCCGAGCTCGCGGCCGAGCGTCTCGGCATAGAGGCCCCAGCCCTCGACATAGGCGGTGTTGCCGCCGAAGCGCATGAAGCTGGGCAGAGCCTCATTCTCCTGGGCGAGGCTGATCTGGAAATGGTGCCCCGGCGCGCCCTCGTGGAGGTAGAGCGTTTCCATGCCCGGAGTGGTGCGCGACGGCAGGTCGTAGGCGTTGAAGTAGAAGACTCCCGGGCGCGACCCGTCGGTCGGTCCGCTTTGGTAGGAGCCGCGCGCCGCCCCCTTTTCGGTTAGCGCGGGGACCGGCCGAATCTCGAGCGGGGTCTTGGGGATGGTCGAGAACATCGACGGCAGGGTCGCGTCGAGCCGCTTGCCGATCGCGACATAGCCCTGCTGCAGGGCCTCGCGCGAGGCCGGCTTGAACTTCGGATCGGTCCGGATGTGCTCGAAGAATTGCTGGAGCGTGCCCTCGAAGCCGACTCGAGCCTTGACCGCCTCCATCTCGGCATGGATGCGCGCTACCTCGGCGAGGCCGATCCGGTGGATCTGGTCGGGAGTCATGTCGGTCGTGGTGCTGAGCGCCACCAGATGGCGGTAGAGGACCGGCCCGCTCTTCATGTCCTGAAGCCCGACGCTGTCGCGCGACCGCGGTAGGTAGCGGTCGCGGACGAAGTCGCGAAGCCGGGTCAGCGCCGGCCGGATCTCGGTCGAGATCGATTCGGCATAAGCGGCGCGCAGCCGCTGGCGGTCGGCCTCGCCGATCTCCGCGGGGAAGTTGGCCACCGGGCGGTAGAAGGCGCTGCCCTCGACGGTGTCGGCCAGCATCGAGTCGAGCTGCTCGAGGACGTTGGCCATGACCAGCTTCGGCTGGACCACGCCCGCCGCAAGCCCCTGCTCCATCCGAGCGATCGCTCCGTCGACGAGGCGGACGAAATCGTCGAACCGGCCGAGTCCGTTGTCGTAATCCCGGACCGTCTTGAACGGCGCGATGCCCTCGCCGGAGCTGATGTCGGCGAACAGGGTGTGGAAGCCGTTGAAATGGTCGATCGGCCGGACCACGCTGGCGGCGAAGACCTCGCCCTCCAGGCCTTTGAGGTCCATGCCCCGCTGCCATCTGAAGACGTCGTAGGCGACCCGCTCGTCGGCGCTCAGGGCATCGCGGTCGATGGCGGCGAGGGCGGCGAGGTCGGACCGGGCCGCCTCGCGCTCGGCCTCGTAATAGGAATCGCTGAACAGGTCGCCGAGCCGGTCGGCATAGCGCAGGTCGCCGCGCGCGGTGGCCTGGAGCGGATTGCGCCTGAGGCTGGCCTCGTCGCTCTCGCGGAACAGGGCTGCGAGGGCTTGGGAGGCGGTGGCGCGGGGGGCTTCGGTCGTCGCGCCCGTCGGGGGCGGAGCCTTGGTCGATGCGCACCCGGCGACGAGAGCCGCCATAAGGCCGGCGATCAGTAACGGTCGTTCCATTGTCGGATCCTTTAGCGTCCTTCGATACGGGCCTTCGCCTTCGCTCAGTCCCTACTCAGGATGAGCGGGTGGGGGTAGGCCGACCCGCTCATGCTGAGTAGCCGGTGAGCTTGTCGAACCGGCGTAACGAAGGACGCAGTGACGGGATCAAGCCTTCTTCGCCGCGATCCAATCGTTGATCTTCTTCTCCAGCACCGCCATCGGCAGCGACCCCGTCATCAGCACCTGGGCGTGGAACTCGCGAGGGTCGAACCTGGACCCGAGCGCCTTTTGCGCCTTGGCCTTGAGGCGCTGGATGGTGAGAGCGCCGACCTTGTAGGCGAGCGCCTGGCTGGGGATGGCGATGTAGCGCTCGACCTCGGCGGTAACCTCGGTGCGGCTCATGCCGCTGTTGGCGAGCATGTAGTCGATCGCCTGCTCGCGGTTCCAACCCTTGGCGTGAATGCCCGAATCGACGACGAGGCGCATCGCGCGCAGCATCTCGTCGTTGAGGCCGCCGAAGCGCTGATAGGGGTCGGTCTCCATTCCGAGCTCGTCCCAGAGCGTCTCGGCGTAGAGCGCCCAGCCTTCGACGAAGGCGGTATTGCCGCCGAAACGCATGAAGGCGGGGAGAGCCTCGTTCTCCTGGGCGAGGCTGATCTGGAAATGGTGCCCGGGGCTGCCTTCGTGGAGATAGAGCGTCTCCATTCCCCACAGGCGCCGCGAAGGCAGGTCGTAGCTGTTGTAATAGAAGATGCCGGGCCGCGAGCCATCCGGCGTGCCTTGCTGGTAGGAACCGCCGGCCTCGGTCTTCTCGCGGAACGGCTCGACCGGCCGGATCTCGAGCGGGCTCTTTGGGATGGTCGAGAATTGCTCGCGGATGCGGGCGTCGACCCGCTTGGCGATCCCCTCATAGCCTTCGCGCAGCGCTTCCTTGGTGGCCGGCTTGAACTTCGGGTCGGTGCGGAGATATTCGAAAAATTCGGGCAGGGTGCCGCTGAAGCCGGAGCGGGTCTTGACCGCTTCCATCTCGCTCTTGATCCGGGCGACCTCGCTGAGGCCGGTGTTGTGGACCTCCTCGGCGGTCAGCGGCAGGGTCGTCGTGCTCTCGATCAGGCGCTGGTAGACTTCCTTGCCGCCCTTCATGTGGACGAGCCCGACCTGGTCGCGCGCCTTGGGCAGATATTCGGTCTTGAGGAAGTCCCTCACCCGGCGATGGACCGGGTAGATCTCGTTCTCGATCGAGGCGCGGTAGGCCGCGGTCAGCCGCGCCTTGTCGGCCTCCGAGAAGTCGGCCGGGAGCCGCTTGATCGGCCCGTAGAAGGGCGAATCCTCGACCTTCTGGTCGAGCAGAAGGGTGAGCTGATCGACGACGTTCTGGGTGGTCAGCTTGGTCTCGAAGACGCCCGAGGCCATGCCCTCGCGGAAGCGGCCGATGGCGCGGTCGTGGAACAGGACATAGTCCTTGTGGCGCTTCAGATTGTTCTCATAGTCGGCGACGGTCTTGAACGGCGCCGCCCCCTCGCCCGATGCGAAGGCCGGGTAGAAGGTGTGGAAGCCGGAGAAATGGTTGATCGGCCGGACCACTCCGAGCGCGAGCATGCGCGGCTCGAGGTTCTTGAGCGAGTCCTTCGTCTGCCACTCGAAGACGTCGTAGGCGATCCGGTCGGTTTCGCTCAGCTTGGAGCGGTCGATACGGTGGAGCGCGGCGAGATCCGCCTCGGACGCGGCGCGCTCGGCGTTGAAATAGGCGTCGGTGATGAAGTCGCCGAGCCGGTCGGCGTAGCGCAGGTCGCCGCGGAAGATGGCGCCGACCGGGTTGCGCTTGAGATTGGCTTCGTCGCTTTCGTGGAACAGCCGCGCCAGCCGGGCGCCCTCGCTCTCCGCCGCGGCCGGAGCGGCGGCCGGGGCGGTCCCGGTCTGGGCTGCGAGCGGGGCGGTGACGGCGGCGAGCGAAACTGCGGCGAGCAGGACGAACGAAGATTTCATGGGGGCCTCCCGGCTGGAGCTGTGTTGTCTCATTAAGACGGCTTGGGAAGCGACCGCAAGCAGCCGATCTTGCTCAATAGGGCTGGGTCGGCTTGACCCCATGCTCGCTGTACCAGCCCCAAGGCCGCTCGCGATACCATTTGGTGATGATATATTTGATCCCGGCCTCGACGGGGCAGCCGGTGTGGAGCGAGAAGGTGTTGGGCTCGCCATAGGGGTCGAGATTGTTCCACAGCAGCAGGTTGCCGGTGCGCGGGGTGACCCGGACGTTGGCCTTGGGGAAGAAGGTCTGTCCCCCCGCCTCCGGCTCGTTGAGGAAGATCATCGCGGTCCAGGTGCGCTGGCCGCCCTGCCTTTCCATCTCGGGCCAGTATTTCTCGGTCTTGTAGAAGAAATCGTGGTGCGGCTTGAACTGCTGGCCGACCGCGTAGCGCTGGCCCTGGATGGTCTCGCCGTGGGTGGGATCGATGCCGGTGAGGCGGTTGATCTTCGCCTCGACCATCTGGTTCGCCTTGTCCTCGAGCCTGAGGTTGCAGCTTTCGCTGGTCCGGAACTCGGGGTCGGCGCTCGGCGCGAGCAGGCCGGAGGGGACCCGGTCCTTGTCGATCAGCTCGATGACCTCGGTGCATTCCTGGGGGGTGAGGAACTCGCGGACGACGAAGATGTCGAGCCCCTGGGCCGGAATCTTGAACGCGTTGGGAGTCCTCAGCATCCGGTCGCGCACATAGGTGCCGATCTGCATCCGGTAGAGGGCGCCGGGATCGCCGATCGTTGCCCGACTGCTCATTCGATCGCCTTTCCCCTGACCATCACATAATCCACATGCTCCAGTGCGCGCACGTCCCGCAAGGGGTCGCCGCTCACCGCGATGAGGTCGGCCGAATAGCCGGGAGCGATCCGGCCGACCTGGGCGTCCATTCCGAGCAGCTTCGCGGCGCCCGTCGTCGCCGAGGCGATCGCCTCGGCCGGGCTCATCCCGGCGAGGTCGACCAGCAAGGCCAGCTCCTGGGCGTTGCGGCCGTGCTCGAAGACGGCGGCGTCGGTCCCGAACACGACCGGCACGCCGGCGGCGCGGGCGAGCCTCGCCGCCTTGCCGACCTCGGCCAGCGTCATCCGCACCTTCTCTTCGACGACCGGCGTGTAGATGTTCTTGCCGAGCCGCTCGCGGATTCCGGTGAAGGCCATCAGGGTCGGCACGAGCGAAGTACCGCGCTCCTTCATCAGGCGAACGGTCGCGGCGCTGGCGAAGGTGCCGTGCTCGATCGAATCGACCCCCGCCCGCACGGCGGCGGCGATACCCGAGTCGGCATGGGCGTGGGCGGCGACCTTGAGGCCGAGCGAATGGGCGGTGTCGACGATCGCCTTCATCTCGGGGTCGGTGAAATGCTGGCCGAGGCCGCGCGCCTGCTGCGAGAGGACCCCGCCGGTCGCGGTGATCTTGATCAGGTCGGCGCCGGCGCGCGAGAATTCGCGCACCCGGGCGGCGCATTGCTCGGGCCCGGTGCAGGTGTTGTCGATGCTCAGCGCCCGCATCACCTCGGGCCGGAAGCCGGAGACGTCGCCGTGGCCGCCGATGATCGAGATGGCTGGGCCGGACGCGACGATGCGCGGGCCGGGGATGAAGCCCTTCTCGGTGGCGCGGCGGAGCATGAAGCCGACCAGCGGCGGCGAGCCGAGGTCGCGAACCGTGGTGAACCCGGCGAGCGCGGTAATCCGCGCGTTCTTGGCGCCGACGAGGGCCGCCCATTCGTCGGGATCGACCGCCTCGTCGCGATAGTCGCCGCCCGGATCGCCGGAGAGATGGACGTGCATGTCAATGAGGCCGGGCAGGACCGTCTTGTCGGAAAGGTCGACGAGCCGGGCCCCGGCCGGCGCGGGCGTCAGGCCGGCCGCGACCGCGGTGATTCGGCCGTCGGTGACGGTGATCGTCGACGGCCCCGCCGCCGGCCTCGACGCGTCGGTGATCAGGTGGCCGGCGTGGACGACGACCGTTTCGGCCGAAGCCGGGGCGGCGGCGAGGAGGCCCAGGCAGGCCAGGAACCGAAAGCGCATCCGAGACCCCTTTTCGAGAGGCGCCTTACTGCTTCGCCTTCAAGGCGTTGACAAGCGAAAAGCCCGGAGCGTTTTCGCGCCCCGGGCTTCCTGCCGTCGCGCTTCTTCCTAGGTTACCAGAAGAAGTCGTAGATCACGTCGAGCACCTCGCCGGTGTAGACGTCGACCAGGACCACGTCGTCATAATAGCGGACCCACTGGGTGCCGTAGGGCGCGGCGGGCAGCCGGTACTGGAACGGATCGTTCAGCCAGTAGCGATTCGAATAGAAGAGCGAATCGAGGATGAAGCCGATGTTGAGCCGGTTGTAGCTGTAGCCGCGATAGGGAGCGTAATAGCCGCCCGAGCGGAACAGGTTTCGGTTCGAATAGCGGTAGCGCTGCCAGTCGTAGCGATTGTCGTTGCGCCAGTTGCGGCTCCAGCTGGTGCGGCGGCTGCCGCGATTGTCGCTCCAGCGATTGTCGCGGCTGCCGTTGCGGCTCCAGTCGCGGCCGTCGCGGCCGTCGCGGTTCCAGTCGCGGCCGTCGCGGCGATCCTCGCGGACATGCTGCTCGTAGCGCTCCTGGTTGCGCTGGGCCTGGCGGGCGTAATTGCCGCCGATCGTCTGGTCGGCGCTGCGCTGCGAAGCCTCGCGGCTCGCCTCGATGTCGCGCCGGTAGGACGAACGGTCGCCGCCGCCCCAGCGCTCGCCGCGCTGAGCGCCGCTCCAGCCCTGGCTGCGCTGGCCGTCGCCGCCGCGCCGGGACCAGCTCTGCTGCTGCTGGACCGGAGCGGCCTGGACTCGCTCCTGCCGGACCTGGGCCGGGGCCTCCTGGACCCGCTCCTGGCGCACCTGCTGGCGCTCGACCCGCTGGGTCTGAGCCTCCTGGCGGCGCTCGTAGCGCGCCTGGTTGCGCTCGCCGACCGCCTGATAATGCTCGCGGGCGCGCTCGGCGCGCATCTCGGCCCGGCGCTCCTGGCGCGCGTCGCCGTCCTGGGCCTGGGCCACGGCCGGAACCACCGCCGTCGCCGCCATCAATAATCCGAATAGGGCCTTACGCATGGAAAACTCCTTTCACCCCGGCCGGCTCCGACGCCGCTCCCGATCGAAAGGCTGATGCCGGTTCGCGGATGAGCCGTTGCTGAACCGCGACGAAGGGCAAGGTTCAGGGTTTCCGCCCGCGCAAAGCCGGCACCTGCCGGGCCGCGTCGGCGGGGTCGATGGCGGGCGGGGGCGCGGCCGAGATCCGTCCCTCGCCGCTGCGCATCCGGCCGGCGCTCCGCACCGCTTCGCGGATGCGGGGGTAGATTCCGCAACGGCACAGGTTGGTGATCGCCGAGTCGACCTCGGCGTCGGTCGGCGCGGGGTTGCGATCGATCAGCGCGGCGGCGGCCATGATCATTCCCGGGATGCAATAGCCGCACTGGGGGACGTTGCCGGCGGCGAACGCCTGCTGGACGGGATGCGAGCGGTCGTTCGACAGGGCCTCGATGGTGGTGACGAAGCTGCCCTCGAGTTCGGCGATCCGAACCCGGCAACTCCTCACCGCGCGGCCGTCGACATGGACGGTGCAGGCGCCGCAATGGCCGGTGCCGCAGCCATATTTGGTGCCGGTGAGGTTCGACGCGTCGCGCAGCGCCCACAGCAAGGGGGTCTCGGGATCGAGGCGGTAGTGGACGGGCTGTCCGTTCACGGTAAAGCGGCTCATCGACGCCGTTTCTAGGGGAGCCTGGCCGAAGATGGGAAGCGAAAGGATTGCGATCAGCGGCGACGGCTCCGTTGCCCACGTCGAGCTCGCCCGCGAGGGCAAGTTCAACGCCATGGACCATGACATGTTCGAGGCGATCGGGGAGACGTTCCGGACGCTCGGCGCCGACCCCACGGTGCGGGCGATCCTGCTGTCGGGCCGGGGGCGGCACTTCACCGCCGGGCTCGACCTCCAATATGCGGCGAGCCAGTTCCCGCCGAGCGACGATCCCGGCCGGGCGACGGAGGCGCGGCTCCGCCACATCAAATGGCTGCAGGATTGCTTCACCGCGGCCGAGGAGGCGCGCCCGCCGGTGATCGCGGCGATCCACGGCGGCTGCATCGGCGCCGGGGTCGACCTCGCCACCGCCTGCGATATCCGCCTGGCCTCGGCCGACGCCTTCTTCCAGGTCGCCGAGGTCGACGTCGCCATCACCGCCGATCTCGGCACTCTCCAGCGGCTCACCGGCCTCATCCCAGAGGGGATCGTCCGCGAGCTGGCCTATACCGGCCGCCGGATGGGCGCCGAGGAGGCGGCACGGCTCGGCCTGGTCAACCGGGTCGAGGCCGACCGCGAAGCGGTGATCGCGGCGGGTCTCGACCTTGCCCGGACGATCGCCGCCAAGTCGCCGCTCGCCGTCGCCGGCGCGAAGATGAGCCTCAACTACAGCCGTGGCCGGACCATCGAGGAGGGGCTCCGCCACGTCGCCCTGTGGAACGCGGGCGCCCTGGTCAGCGCCGACCTCACCGCCGCGGTGCAGGGACGGCTGAGCAAGCAGGTCCCGGAGTTCAAGGACCTGGATCCATGACGGGCTGATGCGCGTCCTCGGAGTCACCGAGACCTGCGATCTCGGCAGCCTCTACATGCGGCTCGTCGCCGAGGGCCATGAGGTCAAGGTGTTCGTCGAGGAGGAGGGCGCTCGCGGAACGATGGCCGGGCTGGTCCCGCACACGGCGGATTGGCGTTCCGAGCTCGATTGGGTGGGGCCCGACGGCATCATCCTCTTCGAGGCGGTGTCCGAAGGCTATGGCGCACTGCAGGACCGGCTGCGCGCGGAAGGCTATCGGGTCGTCGGCGGAAGCGCGTTCGGCGATCGGCTGGAGAATGATCGGGCCTATGCGCAGGAACTGCTCGCCGGCCTCGGACTGCAGATCGCGGCGGTTCACGAGTTCGAGGACGCGCGGTCGGGCGACCGCTTCCTCGCCGCCAATCCGGGGCGCTACGTGCTCAAGTTCAGCGGTCCCGATTTCGCCTCCAGCGACAATTATGTCGGGCAACTCGCCGACGGCGCGGACGTTCGAGCCGTGCTGGCCGCGCGCCACCGGACCCGCCGCGGGGACCCCGCCGCCTACATACTCATGGATCACGTGGAAGGCGTCGAGATGGGCGTC
>DASVVX010000127.1:0-14491 GCA_036386295.1 Allosphingosinicella sp. | reverse complement strand
AACGCCTTTCGGAGGGACCGGGAGGCGGCGCGATAGCAACTGGCGCCCGGCGCGACAATCGGCGGGCGCGATCAGCCGAGCGCCCAGCGATAGCGGCCGGTGATCGGCCAGGCGAGCAGGCCAACCTCCTCGCGAGTCCCGGCGCCGATATTGTGGACGATCAGCCAGCCGTCGGCGCCGCGCCGGTCCGAGACGAGGCCGATATGCGGGCTCCGGCCGTCCACGCGCGAGGTGAAGATGTCGCCCGGCCGCCAGCCGGAACCGCCGGCGGGGATCGGCAGGTCGGCGCCCTGGCGGCCCAGCCAGGTCCTGAGGTTTGGAACCCGGCGGTGATCGATGCTTCGGTCGGGCCGGCGCAGGCCCCAGATCCGCGGATAGGCGCTGAACGCCTCGCGCATGTCGGCATTGACCAGCGCCTGCAGGTCGAGCCCGAGCGAGTCGCGATAGGCGCGGATGACGACGTCGGTGCAGACTCCGCGCTCGCGCGGCACGTCCCCGCCGGGGAAGGCGAGGGGGGTGTAAGCCGAATCGTAGCGGACCGTCACGCCGATCTGGGCCCGGGCGGCGGCGATCAGCCTGGCCGCCCGGCCGGTCGCGGCCGGAGGACCCGACCGAACCGGATCGCAGCCGGCGAGCGCCAGGCTCGCGCCGGCGCCGATCAGCAGGGTTCGGCGATCGAGGTCGCTCATCGGGGCATGGCTAGCAGATTTCGCCGAGGCGCGGGAGGGAACGGCGGCTCCGGCCGTTTCGTTCTGGCGGCTCGAGGAGGATAGACGAGATGCGCAAGCCCCTGATCCTGGCCGCCGCCCTGCTTGGAGCGCCGGCGCTCGCCCAGACCGCGCCGGCCGACGCGCCCGCGCCCGAGGCGGCGCCGCCCAACGACAATCGAGCCGCCATCCTCGACGACAGCGCGACGACCCCGCGCTCGGGCGAGACGGACGCCGGAGCGACCCGCGCTCCCGACTATCGCCCCGCCGGAATGGGAGGACCCGCGACGAGGAGCTATCCGCCCTGCACCCGAACCCGAACGGACCAGTGCCGGCAAAGGGGCGGGCGCTAGGATCGACCGCCCTTGATCAGCCCCAACGACCGCATGCTCGCGCAGGTGCTCGCGCCGACGACGATGTGATCGGGACCGGCTTACGAGGGTTCGGGGCTCCAATATTTGCCGAGGACGGCCATGGCCGGTTCGATGTCGCAGCCCATCGCCATCTCGTAGAGAAATTTGAGGGCTGCCGCGTCCGCCTGCAGCTCGGTGATGACCGTGTCGCCGAAGTCGGGATTCAAATAGGCGAATCGGTCGCCGAGCAGCATCCCCGCCAGATCGGGCATGGTGTTCGTCGAGGTGCCGCTGAGCGTCAGGTTGAGAATCGGCGTCTCGTTGGCGGGAATGGGGAGTATGTTGGCGAGCAGCGGAGGGAGCTGGCCGTCCTCGGCCCCGGTGCCATGGAGCCACTGGGTCGAGCCCCAGCCCGACGCGTTCGCTGTGATCGAGTTGGCCATGAAGCCCGTGCCGATGTCGATCACGCTGATCGTGTTCACCGGAACGTCCGCCCCGGCCGCAAGGGCGATTGCGGGGATGGTCGGGTCGTGGTGGACGAAGGCCCCGTCGAGCAGGTTGTACTGGCGGCCCCCTATAACCACGGAATAAGGCGGCAGCATCCCGGGCATGGCGCCGCTTCCCGCCATGGCGTCGAGCAGGTGGAATTCGGCCGTCGTCGAATTGGGGAAGTTGTTCAGCAGCTGCGCCGACCAGGGCAGGGAAGGGCCTCCGATATCGAAGCTCGTGAACAGTGCATTCTTGTCGCATTCGCTAAGACGCCGGTTGATCGGGAGCCCGTGAAGGAGGCTGAGCCACTCGTCGGAAACCAGTGCCGGCTGCGTCGCGTACTTCTTCGCCTTCAGATAGGCAGGCGCCACCACGTTAGAGTAGAGCCACACGATCTGGCCCGGATCGACGTGGGACAGGAGCAATCCCGTGATGAAGGAGCCGGTCGAGGTGCCCGCGATGCAGTCGGCGCGGCTGTACAGCGTCACGCCATACTCGTCCTTGAAGGCGTCGTCGAGCCGCTGCAGGATCAATGCGGACATGTAGCCGCGAATGCCGCCGCCGCAAAAGGAGAGCATTCGGTAGTACATGGCGAGTTCCTTCCGAGATTGTCCACGGACGGTTGAAATGCTTGGCGGCGAGTCGCCCCTGAAATGAAGCTGCCGCAGTGAATGCTTGTCAACAAGCCTCGATTTTCGGCTGGAGTCGCCCCAGTCGCACCTTTTTAAATCAGTCCCATTGCGCGCATGCTGTATTCGCCGCGGGCGCCGATGATGACGTGGTCGTGGATTGCGATACGGAGCGGGCGCGCCGCCTCGACGATCTCGCGGGTGAGACGGATGTCCTGCTGGCTCGGCTGGGGGTCGCCGCTGGGATGGTTATGGACGAGGATGATCGAGGTCGCGTGATATTCGAGCGCGCGGCGGATCACCTCGCGGACGTAGACCGCCGCCTCGTCGACCGAGCCTTCGGACAGGGGCTCGTTGCGGATCAGCATGTTGCGGGCGTTGAGGTAGAGTATGCGGACCCGCTCGACGGCGAGCGCGCCCATGTCGGCGCGCAGATAGTCGAGCAGGGCCTGCCAGCTGCCGAGCACGGGCTGGTCCAGTATCTCCGATTCGAGCAGCCTGAGCGCCGCCGCCTGGGCGATCTTGATCGCCGCCGCGGCGCCCTCGCTGACGTCTCCGACCCGCATGATCGCCTCGCCGTCGGCCGAGAGGAGCCGGCCGAAGCCGCCGAAACCGCGGATCAGCTTCTTGGCGAGCGGCTTGGTGTCCCGGCGGGGCAGGGCGAGAGCAAGCAGATATTCAATTAACTCATGCTCCAGGAGGGCCTCCGGCCCGCCCTCGAACAGGCGTCTCCTCAGCCGCGCCCGGTGTCCGCGGCCGTCGAGAGACTCGTCGGCCATCAGGGAAGATTAAGCTTCGCGGGGGCCTTAGGCAAACGCCTTGACCGCGGCCGTCCGGAAAGTGACGGAGGCGGAACGGGATCGGCTCGATGGAGGTTAGAAGGACCGGTGGACGAGGAAGCCGGAGTTGAGGTGCGGCGGCGCCCGGTGAAGCGGCTGATCGCGCTCGCCTTGCTCCTGCTCGTCCTTCTGACCCTCGCCGTCCTGTGGATCCAGAGGAAGCCGATCGCGGCCGACTATCTCGACCGCGAGCTGGCGCGCCGGCACGTCCGCGCCAGCTACGAGGTGAAGAGGATCGGCTTTCGAACCCAGCGCCTCGAGAATCTGGTGATCGGCGATCCCGGCCGTCCCGATCTCGTCGCGCGCTGGGTCGAGGTCGAGCTGCGCTGGCGCCTCGGGGCGCCCCGGGTGACCCTGATCACGGCGCGCGGCGTTCGACTGAACGCCCGGCTGGCGAACGGCAGGATCAGCCTGGGCGAGGTCGACCGGCTGCTTCCGCCGCCCTCGGGCCTGCCCTTCCGCTTCCCGGACCAGAATGTCGACATCGCCGATTCGACGGTGCGCTTCGACACGCCGGCGGGCCGGATCGGCCTCGCCCTGGAAGGGCGCGGCAACCTCGCCGACGGCTTCCGCGGCCGGATGGCGGCGGCGGCGCCGGCGCTCCGGCTCGGCAGCTGCCGGATCGACAAGCTCAAGGGACGGTGGGACGTCGGCATAGCAAAGCTGAAGCCGAGCTTCCGCGGCCCGGCCGGGGCGGAGCGCCTCGCCTGCGGCGACCGGCTGGCGGTGGCAGGCCTCGCGCTCGACCTCGATGCGCGCCTCGCCCCGGGCCTCGACCGCTGGACCGGGAGCACCGCCGTCCGAGCCGGGCGGATCGACGCCGGCTCGACCGGGCTGGCCGGGGTCGGCGGCCGACTCACCCTCGACGGCGACGCGCGGATGACCCGGGGCGCGGTCCGCTTCGAATCGGCGGCGGCAAGCGTCGGCGGCCTCACCGCCGGGCGATCGGCGCTCGACGGGCGCTACGGCCTTTCGCTGGCCACCGGCGGCTTCACCCTGATCGGCGACGCCGGCGCCCGCGCCGTCTCGGCCGAGGGGCCGCTGGCCAGCGCGGTCGCGGCGCTCGGCTCGGCTCGGGGCACTCCGGTCGAGCCGGTCGCCCGGGCGCTGGCCGCCGCCTTGTCGAGCGCCGGCTCGGCCTTCGACGCCGAGGCCGGCCTTCGCCTCGTCAACGGCCGCGGCTTCGGCGGAATCCGCTTCGAGCGGCTCGCCGCCGCCGCCCGAAGCGGCGCCCGGCTCGAGCTCGCGGGCGGTCGGGGCCTCACCTATTACTGGCCGAGCGGCCTCACCCGGCTCGACGGCGCGCTCGAGATCGCCGGCGGCGGCTTCCCCGCGATCCGCTTCGCCCTCGACCAGCCGAGCGCCGGCGGCCCGGTCAGCGGCAGCGGCCGGATCCAGCCGATCAGGGCCGGCAACGCCCGCCTCGCGCTCGGCGAGATCGCCTTCACCGCCGCGCCCGGCGGCGAGACGAGGATCGCGACGGAGGCGACGATCGACGGTCCGGTCGAGAACGGCTGGGTGAGCGGCCTGGCGATTCCGATCGCCGGCCGGATCGACGGCCGCGGCGGCTTCGCGTTCGGCGAGCGCTGCGCCGCGGCGCGGTTCGAGGCGCTTCGGATCGGCACCCTTCGCCTCGGCCGGACCGCTTTGCCGCTCTGCCCGACCGGCCGGGCGCTGGTCTGGCGGGCGCCGGGCGGGCGGATCGCCGGCGGCGCCGAGCTGCGCGCTCCGCGCTTCGCCGGAAAGCTCGGCGCCTCGCCGCTCAGCCTCGCCGCGAGCCGCCTTCGCTTCGGCCTCGACGGGCCGGCCTTCGCCGCTTCGGACCTGGCGGTCCGGCTCGCCGCCAACCGCTTCGACCTCGGCTCGCTCACCGGCGATTTCGGCAAGGGCGGGGCGGCCGGCCGCTTCGCCGGCCTGTCCGGAAAGCTCGGCAACGTGCCGCTTCTGATCGACCGGGGCGCCGGGACATGGCGGCTCCGCGGCGCCGATCTCGCCCTGGCCGGCGGGTTGCGGGTGTCCGACGAAATCGGCCCGCCGCGTTTCTATCCGCTCGTCTCCCGCGACTTCGAGCTGACCCTCGCCGACAACCGGATCCGCGTCGGCGGCTGGCTGGACGATCCCGAGACCGGCACCCGCATCGTCCGCGCCGAGATCCGCCACGGCCTCGCCACCGGGCGCGGCTCCGCCACGCTCGACGTCCCGGAACTGCGCTTCGACAAGAATTATCAGCCCGAGCAGCTCACTCGCCTCACCACCGGCGTGGTGGCGTTGGTCAACGGCGTCCTGAAGGGAAAGGGCGAGATCGGCTGGGATGAAAGCGGCGTGCGGTCGAGCGGCAACTTCTTCACCGACGACATGGATTTCGCCGCCGCCTTCGGTCCGGTCGAAGGGCTCGCCACCAGCCTCGACTTCACCGACCTGCTCGGTCTCGTCACCGCACCCGGCCAGGTCGCCCAAGTCGACCTCGTCCGCGCCGGAATCGACGTGCTCGACGGCCGAATCCGCTACCAGCTCCTCCCCGGCCTTCAGGTCAAGGTCGAGAGCGGGCGCTGGCCCTTCGCCGGCGGCGAGCTGGTCCTCGAGGAGACGATCCTCGATTTCTCGAAGCCTTCCGAGAAGCGCCTGACCTTCCGGGTCGAGGGGCTCGACGCGGCCCTGTTCATCCAGAAGATGGAGTTCGCGAACATCACGGCCACCGGCACGTTCGACGGCACCATCCCGATGGTCTTCGACGAGCGCGGCGGCCGGATCGTCGGCGGCCATCTCGTCGCCCGCGCCGACGGCGGCACCCTCTCCTACATCGGCGAGCTCACCGACAAGCAGCTGGGAGTCTATGGCAAGCTCGCCTTCGACGCCCTCAAGGCGCTGCGCTATTCGAAGCTGGTCATCGACCTGAACGGCTCGCTCGAGGGCGAGTTCGTCGCCGGAATCGAGCTCGACGGAGTTGCCCGAGATCCGGTGCTGACCTCGGCCCCGTCGGGCGGGATCCGAGGCATGGTCGCCGGCCGGGCGCTCGGCCAGCTCGCCAAGATCCCGTTCGAGTTCAACATCAGCGTCAAGGGCCCGTTCCGGGCGCTGATCGGGACGATGCGCTCGCTCCACGATCCGACCCTGCTCATCCAGACGGCCCTGCCCGACCTCGTTCGCGGCAAGCCCGAAGAGCCTCCCCCCGTTCAGCCCCAGGAAAGCGAGATAGTGCGATGAAGCGGTCGTTGTTGACGTTGATGCGTGGCGATGCGACGCAGGGCGCGATGAGACGGATGAAGATCCTCCTCGCCGCGCCGGTCGTTCTTACGTCGGCCGGGTGCGTGTCTGTGAGCGCTCCGGAGAAGCCGATCGTGATCGACCTCAATATCAACATCAAGCAGGAGGTCGTCGTCCGTCTCCAGCAGGACGTGCGCGACCTCATCAAAGAGAATCCGGGAGTGTTTTGACATGAGCCGCCGAATGAAACTGATCCTCGCCGCGGGTATCGGGCTTGGCGCCGTGCTGGGCACGACCACCGCTTACGCCTTCATGCAGGACGCATCGGCCGAGCTTCGCGCCTCGGGCCAGGTCGGCGAGCAGGCCGACGGCTATCTCGGCCTGGTCGGCTCCGCCCCGGCCGCGGTGCGGGCCCAGGTCGACGCCGTCAACATCAAGCGGCGCGCTTATTACACCGATCTCGCCGCCAGGCGCGGAGCCAAGATCGAGGAGGTCGCCGCGACCACCGCCTGCGAGCTGTTCCGGACCAAGGTCGCCCAGGGCCAATATTACCGCCTCCCCGACGGAGTCTGGCGCCAGCGCGACAGCGCCCCGATCCCGCTGCCGGGCTATTGCGGGTGATTTGACTGTGCGGCAGGGGTTTTCGAACGCGCCTAGGGCAGTGTAGTTCGTATTTGCGCAACGCCCTCTTGGCGCCATTTTGCCGCACCGCACAACGTGTTGACTTGACCCACCCCCTTTCCTAAAGGGGCGGCGCCTCGGCGGGGTTCGTTCGCCGGCATGTCCAAGCCCCCTCACGCAGCCCGCTCGCCAGCGCCGCTGCCCATGGAAGAAAGACATGGCGGAAGACGAGCTTCGGCAGGACCCAGAGCTTCCTCCGGATGCGCGGCTCGACTCGCTCGAAGAGCGGCTCAGGCAGGCGCAGGCGGCGGAAGCGGCACGGACCGGGCCGAAGGCGCGAGCGCCCCAGACCGGACAGGCCCAGGGGATGCGGATCCTCTCCGTGCTGATGAGCTACCCGCTCGGAAGCGCCCTGATCGGTTGGGTGATCGATCGGATCGCGGGGACCCGCGGTATCTGGGTGGCGATGCTGTTCCTCGGGTTCGGCGCCGCCATGTGGGAAGTTTGGAAGATTTCACAGCAGAGCCCCAAGTGACGGACCAGGGAAGCTAAAGAGTGGCGGCCGAGAGCAAGATCGACCCGATGCATCAGTTCCAGATCAGCCCGCTGGCGGGCGAACTGGACGGAAGCCCGTTCGTCTTCACCAACAGCGCCTTGTGGATGCTGATCGTGCTGGCGCTGATCTGGCTGTTCATGCTCGGCGGGATGAAGCGCCAGCTCGTCCCTGGCCGCTGGCAGGTCGCGGTCGAGGGAGTCACCGGCTTCGTCGATTCGATGCTGACCACCAACGTCGGCCCCGAGGGACGCAAATACGTCCCCTGGGTGTTCACCGTCTTCATGTTCATCCTCTTCGCCAACCTGCTCGGGATGATGCCCTTCGCCCTGGTCGGCGCCCAGCCGTTCACCGTCACCAGCCAGTTCACCGTCACCGGGATCATGGCGATCATCAGTTTCGGGATCGTCCTCGTCACCGGCTTCTGGCGGCACGGCTTCCACTTCTTCTCGCTGTTCGTTCCGCACGGCACGCCCTTCGTCCTCAAGCTGCTGATCGTCCCGATCGAGTTCGTCTCGTTCATGGTGCGCCCGTTCAGCCTCGCGCTCCGGCTCTTCGTTGCGATGATCGCCGGCCACATCCTGGTCGAGGTGTTCGGAAGCTTCGTGGTCAGCGGGATCAACGCGGGCGGGGTCGCCGGGCCGGCGATCAGCCTGCTGTCCTTCGTCTTCATCGTCGGCGTGATGGCGCTCGAGGTGCTGGTCTGCGCGATCCAGGCCTATGTGTTCGCGCTCCTGACCTCGCTCTACATCAACGACGCCGTCAACCTTCACTAGACCCGTTTCCAAAGGAGATACTCATGGACCTCGCATCTGCCAAAGTGATCGGCGCCGGCCTCGCGGCGATCGGCGTCGGCGCCGCCGCCATCGGAGTCGGCAACGTCTTCGGCTCGTTCCTCGAGAGCGCGATCCGCAACCCGGCCGCCGCCGACAGCCAGCAGGGCCGGCTGTTCATCGGCTTCGCCGCCGCCGAGCTGCTCGGCCTGATCGCCTTCGCCGTCGCGATGATCATCCTCTACGCCGTCTAGAAGAGGAGAGGGGACAGGTACCGGTACCTGTCCCCGTTCTGAATATGCCCCAGATCAATCAGCTGGCCGACGCCGCCTACTCGCAGTTCTTCTGGCTGCTGCTGGTGCTCGCCATCCTCTATTTCGGCATCGGCCGGATGATGCTTCCGAAGATCCAGTCGACGGTGGCGTCGCGCGACCAGCGCATCGCCGGCGATCTCGCCGCGGCGCAGGCCGCGCGCGCCGCCGCGGAGGAGACGGAAGGCGCCTATCGCGCCCGCATGGACGAGAGCCGGGCCGAGGCGCTGAAGGTCGCCCAGGCGGCCAAGGTGTCGAGCGCCAGGGCGGCGGAGGAGAGGGTCAAGGCGGCCGGCGAGGAGATCGGGGCCAGGGTCGAGGCGGCCGAGGCCCGGATCCGAGCGTCCGCCGACGCCGCCCTGACCGAGATCGAGGGCGTCGCCGCCGAGGCGGCCCGCGAGATGGTCGAGCGGCTGGCCGGCCTGTCGGTCGGCGGCGACGAAGCCGCCCGCGCGGTCAGGAATGCGATGGCCCATGGCTGAGCAGAATCCCAAGGACACCCATGTCGAGGCCGCGCCCGGCGACGGCGCCGAGGCGGCGAACGTCGAGCATGTCGGAGCCCCCGAGCATCACCCGCTGCCGACCAACTTCGGGCTGCTCGCGGCGCCGCAGTGGATCGCGCTGGCGATGGTGGTGGTGTTCGCCATCCTCATCTGGAAGCGGGTCCCGGCGCTGATCGGACGGGCGCTCGATTCGAAGATCGCCGCGATCCGCGCCCAGCTCGACGAGGCCGCCCAGCTTCGCAAGGAAGCCGAGGCGATCAAGGCCGAATATGAGGCCAAGGCGGCCCAGGCCGACGCCGAGGCGGCGACCGTCCTGGAGCGCGCCCGGACCGAGGCGGAGGGCATCGTCCGCCAGGCCGAGAGCGACGCCTCGGCCCTGGTCGAGCGCCGCGGCCGGATGGCCGAGGACAAGATCGCCGCCGCCGAGCGCGCCGCCCTCGACGAGGTCCGGGCCAAGGCGGCGCGCGCCGCCGCCGCGGCGGCCGAGGCGCTGATCCGCGAGAAGCTCGACGCCGGGGCGGACAAGGCGCTGGTGGACCGGACGATCGCGGGGCTGAGCCAGGCGCAGTGATCGCGGTGCGCACTCCGGCGCGGAGGCGCCGGTAGCGCGGGGACGGCGACTATGATATCCGTCCGCCGTCTGACGCGAGGGGGCTGTGTGGAGGCGGGCGAGGAATTCGGGGCTGCGCGCGGACCTTGGGACCGCTTGGCGGACGGCGCTCGGCCGGGCGCTGCTATTCCTGATCATCGCTCTGCTGAACCCGTTCGAGATTCTGCAGTGGAGCGAGGAGCGAAGCCACGATCTGTGGCAGAAAATCGCCGCCCACCGCTATGCCGCCGACGCTGCAAAGACGCCCGAGGGCGAGCGCGGCCGGGACCGCGGCGTAGTCGTCTATCTCGACGACGAGACTCTGCGCGATCTTGGCCAGTCCCGGCCGATCGGCGGATTCGATTTGCTCGATATGATCGAGGATATCGCATTGGCAGGAGGGGAGACGGGCGCTCCGCGGGCGCTGTTCGTCGATTTCCTGCTCACCCATTCCGCGCCGAAAGGGCAGAGCGGGGACGGTCTGGTGGCGGCCATACCGGCCATGGCCCCCCGATGCGCCGAGCGGCGGCGCGAGGACCTGGCCCTGTCGCCATTCCAGTGCCTGCTCGTCGGTATCGCCACGCTCACTCGCTACGACTCGTGGCGGCAAAACCCGTTCTGCCGGGCGAGCACGCTCGCCCGGATCGCTTGCATTCGCCGTGCCGGTGGCCTCCCGATCCTGTTCGCCGACCCGCGCGCCGCCGGCCAGCCGGGTTCGGGGGCGGCAGCGCCGGTTGAGCCCTCGTCACCCGCGCTCGACGCTTTGGGGACCGTTGCGGCAACTGTGCCCGTCGCCGTCGATCGGCGCTTCTATCCGCTCGTCACCCCCTCGGACGCGGCGGAGCGCGAGAACCGGTCTTTCCAACTCTATCCGGCGGCGGCGCTCTACGCCGTCCTGTGCAGCGATCTTCCGCGCGTCTGCGGCCCGCCTCCCGTCGTTGTCGACTCACAAGGTCAACTTGCATGGTCGAGGCGCTACGACGAGGACATCGATGTGCTCTGGGGTGTCGGCACGGAGTCCGGTTTCACCCACCGTCTCGACAGGTTGCAGGGTGGCGCTCTCAAGCAACGCTGCGCGCCCGCCAGGACCGACAGGTTCGCGCCGCTCACCCTGTTCGCTCGCCTGCTGACGTCCGGCATCAACGTGCCCGGGAAGAAACCCTGCCCCTACACCGACTCCTTTTCTTACGGCGTCCTGCAATCGCAAGCGAGTCAGGAGGACGTTGCTGCGATGCTCGGCGGTCGCCTCGTCCTGTTCGGCGGCCAATTCCAGGATTCCAACGACGTCATCCGAGCTCCGCCCTTCGGTGACGTCGCGGGCGTCTACTATCATGCCATGGCCCTCGACAATCTCGTCCAAAAGCGGGACGACTATCTGAAGCCTGCGCAACCGATCGCGCCTTTCCTTGACATGACCTGGACCGATGCCGCCAATCTCGTCGCCGTGTTCGGCGTCGCCTTTGTTCTGGCTTTCGCGAGAATGCGGCTAAAAGCCGGCGAAGTACCGATCTCTCGCGCCGAGCAGCTCTCTTTGGCCGAGTTCGGGAAAAGAATCGGCTTGACCGCGATTTTCGGGCTAGTCTTGCTCGCCTTGCTATTTATCATGGCGCGGCCGACCGGCTTGATTCCCGAAAGGTTCAATCTAGTCGCCATTACGTTGGTTTGCCTGTGGGGAATGGGCCAGCTTGCCTGGACCGCAATCCAGCCTCTTCGTGCGCAGTTGCTTAGGCGTTCACCGTTCATCCGCTATTGGAGCGAGGTCTTCGATCCGTCCGACCGACGGCCGCGGCATCCGAGAGGGGGTTCTAGGGGGAGGGACCGTGCAAATATTGATGCTGCTCCTGGCGATGATGGGGCCGGCGGAGGCTCAGCCTAGGGTCACGAAGCTGTTGCGGGAGACGATCGGGCTCTACGACGAATCCGGAGCTCTGATCCGGCGGGTCCCCAGAGACCAGGCGCCCAAGCTTCCGCTCCCGGTCGTGTCCCGAAACGCCACCGGACAGCTGGGCGTGCGTTGGGACGGCGGCCTCGTCTACCTGCGCAACTCCGAGGTGATCGCTCAAGGCTTGCTCGACGAATGCCGGAATCCGGCTGGGGCCGGCCGCGGACCGGGCAGCGCCGTTGCCGCCTCCGAGGGAATCGGATCGGGTATGGGCGGGACGTCGTCGCCGTGCGTTCGTTAGCGGTCCCGGCTCGGCTCGCAGGCCCCGTCCTGTCGGGCGCTCTGCTCGCCGGAGCCGCAGCCGCCGCCCTCACGATCGCGCCCGCGCAGGCCTTCGGTCAGTGTCTGCCGATGACCTGCAAGTTCAGCGTCTCCGGCAAGAAGGGCAAGTTTCTCGAGAAGCAGGTCACTCCGGAAAGCCTGGCGAAAGCCGATGCCGCCACCGCCGCCGGCGCGGCGGACGGGCGTGCGCTAGACAGCGCCTCTCTCAACAAGGGCGCCTTCGCAGGCACCGGCCTCGACATGCCGGCGACGGAACGGGCGCTGAACGCAATGCTGGCCCGCATCGCGGCGTCATGGCCCCACCGGCCGCCCATGCCCGTCTCCGTGCGTGTCGTCGGCAAGAGCGACTACAGCCCGGTCGCCAAGCCGGACGGAGTCATCGTGGTGCCTCTCGGCCTGCTCGTCCGTGCGCGATCGGACGATGAAGTGGGCTGGGTGCTGGCCCATGAATATGGCCATATCGCTCTGGCCCATTTCTCGCGGGAGGCGAAGCAGCGGCGGGCGAAGGCGAAGCTGGAGACGGTGATCGCCTGTACGCGGACCGGTTTCGAGCTTGCCCAGCACCGAGTCTCGTCCTCCGGGGGGCAGCTGCGGTTCACCCGGGTCGAGAACAAGGGCCTGACCGCGCTGTCGTCCCAGGTCTGGGCGAAAGGCGAGCTCGTCGGCACCATCATGGAAGCCTATAACCAGAGCCTGTCGCGGGATCAGGAAGACGAGGCGGACGTGGCGGGCCTGGACCTGGTCCTGCGGGCCGGACGGTCGGAGGCGGGCTACGGAACGGCGCTCGACGCGGTCGCCGCCGACGAGAAGCGGCACGGGACCCTGATAGAGCAGTTCGGCCGCGACATGGAGCGCTATACAAAGCTGGCGGCAGTCAACGCCGTGGGGCAGGCGGTTCAAGGTGCCGACGGCGGCGACATCGCCAAATCCTTCATCAACGGGCTGCTTCGCAACTTCGTCGCCTCCGCCATCGGGAAGCTGGTCGACATGGTGACGGCGAGTCACCGGCCAGCCGACAAGCGGAAGGAAGGGCTCGCCAAATATATGGATGCGGCCTGGGCCGACGCGACTCCGCCGGAGCCTCAGACCACTTGGCTCGCCGCGGTCCGCGCGACACCGGAGTTCAAGGAGGCCGAAATCGCGGTCAATGCCCGCGACAGCGCTCTTCAGGAGCTGATCACCGGCCCGATCGACCCGAACGATCCGGCACAAGTCGCCAAGGTTTATGCGGCGGCGACCAGCGCTTACGGCAAGATCGTGCCCGCCACCGCGACGCGCTATGCGCGAACTCCGCTGATCGCGAACGCGATGGCCCGCATCGATATGGCGGTGCAGAATTACAACGGCGCGGACGAGCTTTATGACATCGCCGATCGCAGCCCCCAGCAGGCGCCGGCGGCTCGTGCGCAGCCGGCGCGCGGCAAGCGCAAAGGCAGCGCGCCGGTGCCGGCGCCCGCTCCGCAGCGTCCGCCCGACCCCTATCTTCAGCAGAGCCTCGAAGGCTTTCGCGACCATGTCGCGCTGCTCGTGGTGATGCGCAATTACCGCAAGGCTCTCGCGGTGGTCGACCTCGCGAAATCGCGGTTCCAGGACGACCAGGCCTTTCTCCCTTCCCTGATCGCGATCTACGCGGCGGCCAACCGCACGCCCGAATTGCTGGATGCGATCACCCGCTGCGCGAAGGTCCAGGACGAGGCCCTCAGCGACTCCTGCGACCTGGCGCTGCTCGATCCCGCGCAGCAGCAGAAGCTGGCCATGCTGTCGCCGGACGAGCATGCCAAGTTCGTTTCCCGGCTTTCCTCCCTTGCCGCCGATGCCCGCCGCGGGACGACCTGCGGAATCGGGGGCAAAGGCAAGCCGATCTAGGATTGGCAGCTCAGTCCTGCAGTCGTCCTCGCGCCCGCTTGCGCCAAGCCGCGGAAAGCGCCGCCTCGAGCAGGTCCTCGCTCACCGCATCCAGCCGCACCAGGGTGCTTCCGCCGCGGCCCCACGCGCCGGCCGCCGGCTTGAACGCCTCAGGCGCAAGGCTCATGAAATCCTCCTGCTGCTCCGGCATCAGCGCGGCCATGCCCCAGCCTTCGTTCGGAACTCCCAGCGTCGCGAAGATCCTGCCGGCGACGCGGAAATCGGCGTGGCCCATGTGGCGGCCTTCCTCCGCGCCGGGAAAAGCGAGGGCGATGCGGCGGAAATCGTCCGGCGTGGGCATGGCTCACCTTAACATGGACCGGCGCCGCCTCTAAGTCCGTCTCGTGACCGAGACGCCGCCCACCGACCGCTTCAACGAGGAGAGATCCGCCTACACCGTCCGCGGCAGCGACCAGCCCGATCTCGAGACGGGAGTGGCGGCGATCCGCGCGACGGTGAAGACGCTTCCGGTGCGCCCAGGGGTCTACAGGATGCTCGATGCCAAAGGCGACGTGCTCTACGTCGGCAAGGCGCGGATGCTGAAGAACCGGGTGACCCAGTACACCCAGGTCGCCCGGCTGACCCGGCGGCTGCAGCGCATGGTCTCGCAGACGCGCTCGATGCAGATCGTCACCACCAACACCGAGGCCGAGGCGCTGCTGCTCGAGGCGCAGCTGATCAAGCGCTACCGGCCGCCCTACAACGTGCTGCTGAGGGACGACAAAAGCTTCCCCTTCATCCTCCTGCGCGAGGACCATCCCTTCCCGCAGATCCGCAAGCATCGCGGGGCG
>DASVVX010000126.1:0-25975 GCA_036386295.1 Allosphingosinicella sp. | reverse complement strand
TTCAGCACCGCGTGGACGATGCTCGGCTGGGGCAGCTTCTCATATTTGAGGAAGCGCTTCTCATATTCGGCGGCATAGCGCTCGGAATCGTCGCGGGTGCGATATTCGTTGAGGACGTCGGTATTGTAGTAGATCCAGGCGCCGGTGCCGGCGAAGACGAGCAGGGCGCCAAGGGCGACCAGGCCGGGCGACCCCTTGAGGCGCGCCGGCGCCCGCTTCAGCCGCGGCTTCAGCCGGGTCTCGGTGCCGCGGCGCCAGAGCAGGTGCGCGGCGACGAGCAGCAATATGGCGAAGGCGCCCCAGTAGAGCCGCCCCCACCAGGCCCCCACGGCATAGCCGCCCGATCCGTTGAGATCGGAATATTGCACGTCGGGAACCTGGCCGTAGACGTAGAGAACGTGCTCGAGGCCGAGATTGCCGGCGGTCAGGGTGACGATGACGTAGAGCACCATCAGGCCCCAGCCGATATATTTGTTGGGGCTGATCGCCTGGACGAAGACGGCGAGCACGGCGACCAGGACCATCGAGACGGTGCCGGGAAGCAGGTACCAGGCGACATATTTGCCCAGCTCGAAGTTCGTATAGCCCTTGAGCAGCTGGACGAGCAGCGCCGCGGCGACGCTGACCGCCAGGGTGGCGAGAAGGACGAGAGAGACGGCGAGCGTCTTGGGCACGACATAGGCCCAGTTGGGAAGCGGAGTCGCGTCGACGATCTCGTGCATCTTGCGGTCGCGCTCGCGCCAGACGAGCTCGCCGGCATAATAGACCGCGACGATCAGCGGGATCAGGCTGAACGTGCCCTCGAGGATCGGGATCAGGCCCCGGGTCACCGGATCGGTGGGCGTGCCGAACAGGTTGCCCGCGAACCACATGCTGACCATCGAGTTCAGAAGCCCCAGCGCCATCAGAACGACGAAGGCGGGGCTTCTGAACACCTGCTTCATCTCCAGCCGGGTGCGCGACATAAGCTGGGCGCGGGCCGCGGCGCGGCCGAAGCGCGGGGCGGGCAGGGGAGCGGCGGCGTGGACGGGCTCGACCCCATCGGCCGCCGCTTCCTCGAGCGCCAGCTTCCTGCGCTTGCGCCGCGAGATGCCCTTGTCGGCGAAGCGGTAGCTCCAGTGCGCGAGCGCGAGGAACAGGATCGAGATCGCGGTCCAGATCAACCGGTTCCAGAGCAGCGCTCCCTCGAGCGACGGCAGGAGGCTGTTGCGCTCGGCCGCCGTCCAGTAGCGGGTCGCTTCCTCGACCGCCCCGGCTCCGAGCGGCTCGAGATAGGCCAGGATCGGCCGCCACTCGGGCTCCTGGCCCAAATTCCCGTTCACCACGAAGTAGAGGATCAGGAAGACGATCACGCCGACGTAGGTCGCCATCATCGAGCGGGTCGCCGTCGCCAGGGCGAAGAAGATCGCCGAGGTGATCAGGATGTTCGGGACCGCGACGACCAGATAGGGGAAGAGGTAGTAGGCCAAACGGTTCGGTCCGAGCGTCTCCGGATCGAGCCAGGGCATCAGCGAGCCGAGCCAGATGGCCAGCGGCACCGCCGCGAAGCAGAGCGCGGCGGCGAGGAAGGCGCCGATGAAGCGGCCGATCAGATAGGCGAACTTGGTCACCCGGGTCGATCGGACGATCGGCCCGAATCCGGTGTCGTCGTCCCTCACCACCACGTTGGCGACGAACGCCGTCGTCACGAACATGAAGAAGAGCGACATGATCATCATCTTCTCGAGGTTCGCGTAGGGCGAATTGACGAGGACGTTGCCCTCGCTGCCGATCTGGATCTCGTCGACGGTGACCGCTCCGAAGGTGAGCAGGAAGAAGATCGCTCCGGTCACCCAGAAGACCGGGTTCTTCACCTGATAGCGGAACTCGAAGGCCGCGATCTTGCCGAGCATCGAAGGCGCTCCTCAGGCCGCGCGGCGGGATTGGGCGAGGGTCGAGAAATAGACGTCCTCGAGCCCGCCCTCGACCGAGGCGAAGCCGTCGCCCGGATCGGCGTCGGCGAGGACGTGGATGACGGTCCGACCGGCGAACAGCCGGGTCGAGATGACCTCGTGGCGGCCCTTGTAGTCGTCGAGGTCGCCGCGATCGATCACCTTCATCCAGATCCGGCCGCGGGTCGAGTGGATCAGCTCGATCGGCACGCCCTCGAGCTGGATCCGACCGTTGGCCAGCACCGCCATGCGCGGGCAAAGGTCCGACACGTCCTCGACGATATGGGTCGAAAGGATGACGACGACGTTCTCGCCGATCTCGGCGAGCAGGTTCAGGAAGCGGTTGCGCTCCTCCGGATCGAGGCCGGCGGTCGGCTCGTCGACGATGATCAGCCCGGGATTGCCGATCAGCGCCTGGGCGATCCCGAAGCGCTGGCGCATTCCGCCCGAGAAGCCGGCCAGAGCCTTCTTGCGAACGTCCCACAGATTGACCTGGTGGAGAAGGGCCTCGACCGTCGTCCGGCGCTCGGAGGGCGATGCGATGCCCTTCAGAACGGCCATGTGATCGAGCATGTCGAAGGCCGAGACCCGCGGATAGACCCCGAAATCCTGGGGCAGGTAGCCGAGCGTCCGGCGAAGCTTCTCCGGCTCGGCGACGACGTCGATGTCGCCGAAGCGGATCGTGCCCTCGGTCGGCGTCTGGAGCGTGGCGACGTTGCGCATCAGGGTCGACTTGCCGGCGCCGTTCGGGCCGAGAAGGCCGTACATTCCGCGCGGGATCGAGAGCGTGACTTGATCGAGCGCGCGAGTGCCGTTCGGATAGACGTGGCTGACGCCGGCGAGTTCAAGCATCTGAAGGAGTTCCCCAACCCGGATTTCGCCGCCGGTCTGCCAGAGCGTCTTACAAGTGTAAAGCACCTGCGCTGCCCCGCGCTTGCGAATTTCGGCGGAGAGGTTCAGGGGCCGGGGCCATGAAAAAGCTCGCCCTGCTCCTTCCCGCCCTGCTCCTCTCCGCCCCCGCTTCCGCCCCCGCCGCCACGCCCGGCGAGATCGGCGATCAGGTCAGCCAGGACCGCCTCCATGCGATCGTCGAGAAGCTGGTGAGCTTCGGAACCCGCCACACTTTGTCGTCGCAGACCGACCCGAAGCGCGGCATCGGAGCGGCGCTGCGCTGGACCGAGGCGGAGTTCGGCCGCTATTCGAAGGCGTGCGGCGGCTGCCTCAGGATCGAGAAGCCGTCGGACGTGGTGACCGGCCGCCGCGTGCCGACCCCGACGCGGGTGACGAACGTCATCGCGATCCAGCGCGGCAGCGTCGATCCGAACCGGGTGGTGATCATCTCCGGCCATATCGACAGCCGGGTCACCGACGTGATGAACGCCAGCGCCGACGCGCCGGGGGCCAATGACGACGGCTCCGGCACCGCCGCGGTGATCGAGGCGGCGCGGGTGCTTTCGAAGCACAAATTTCCCTACACGATCGTCTACGCGCCGCTGACCGGCGAGGAGCAGGGGCTGCTCGGCGGCAAGATCCTCGCCGATTATGCCAAGGCCCAGGGCTGGGAGGTGATCGGCCAGCTCAACAACGACATCATCGGCAACAGCTGCAGCTCGGACGGGGTCTGCGACGACGCCCACGTCCGCGTCTTCTCGGAAGGGCCGCGCTGGCAGGGGCATGAGGATCTCGCCGCCCGCCAGCGAAGCCTCGGCGGCGAGAACGACGCTCCGTCGCGCAACATCTCGCGCTGGCTCGACGGCCTCGCCGACGACCTCAGCCTCGGCCTCGACGTCCGCCAGGTCTGGCGCAATGACCGCTTCGGCCGCGGCGGCGACCATACAGAGATGCTCAACCTCGGCTATCCGGCGGTCCGGATCACCGTCGCGATCGAGAATTACAACTGGCAGCACCAGGACCTGAGGGTCGAGAACGGGATCGAATATGGCGACACGATCGACAAGATGGATTTCCCCTACCTGACCAAGGTGGTGAAGCTGAACGTCGCGGCCCTGGCGGCGCTCGCGAGCGCGCCTCAGCCGCCGGCGCCGGTCGTCGAGGGCGCCGTTTCCACCGACACCACGCTCACCTGGTCGCACGTCCCGGGCGCCGCCGGCTACGTCGTTCGGTGGCGGCCCACCGACGCATCGCAATGGCAATATGGCCAACGCCTCAAGACCGATGCCTGCAGCGTCACGATCACGGTCGGGACGCCCGTCCAGTCCCGGGACAATGGGTGCCGGCACGTGCTTCGCGGCGTTCGGGTCGACGATTTCGTGTTCGGAGTCTCCTCCGTCTCGAAGGACGGCTACGAGAGCCCGGTCGCCTCGGCGGTTCCGGGCGGGGCGTTCCGGCCCTACGCGCCGCCGCCGGCGACGCCATGACCGTCATTGCGAGTGAAGCGAAGCAATCCAGTGGCGCCGGAACCTTCGCGAAGGTGGATTGCTTCGTCGCTGCGCTCCTCGCAATGACGGGTTCCAATGGCTAAGAAACCGCTCCGCGCCGGCCTTCCGAGCCGCGAGCAGATCCTCGACTTCATCGCCTCCAGCGACGCGCCGGCCGGCAAGCGCGAGATCGCCCGCGCTTTCGGCCTTTCCGGGCACGACAAGATCGCGCTCAAGGCCCTCCTGCACGACATGGCCGACGAGGGGCTGATCGACGCCTCGCCGGGCCGAGCCTTCCACCAGGCGGGCGGGGTTCCGAAGGTGACGGTGCTTCGGGTCGTCGACATCGACGAGAGCGGCACCGCGTGGGCGGTCCCCGAGCGGTGGGAGGCGGACCTGCCCGAGCCGCGCCTCAGGGTGCTCGAGCGCAGGGGCCATGGCTCGGCCCTGGGCGTCGGCGACCGGCTGCTCGCCCGGACCGAGCAGCGCGGCAACGGATACGCCGCGCACCCGATGAAGAAGCTCGCCAAGGGCAGCGAGCTCGTCCTCGGCGTCGTCCACCAGGAGGCGCAGGGCTTCTGGCTTCGGCCCGTCGAGAAGAAGGAGCGCCGCGAGCTGCCGATCTCCGACATCGGCCGTGCTCAGCAAGGCGACCTCGTCCTCGCCGAGAAGGTCGGCCGGCCGCCGCGGCTCACCGCCCGGGTCTCCGAGGTCCTCGGCGATCCGTTCGCGCCGCGAAGCTTCAGCCTGATCGCCATCCACAAGCACGGCATCCCGCACGAATTCCCGGATTCGGTGATCGGGGAGGCGGAGCGGGTCGCGGGCCAGGAGCTCGGCAAACGGGAGGACCTGACCCAAATCCCCATCGTCGCCATCGACCCGGCCGACGCGCGCGACCATGACGATGCGGTCTGGGCGGCGCCGGACGACGATCCCGGCAATGCCGGCGGCTGGAAGGCGATCGTCGCCATCGCCGACGTCAGCTTCTACGTCCGCCCCGGCTCGGCGCTCGACAAGGAGGCGAGGAAGCGCGGCAACAGCGTCTATTTCCCCGACCGGGTGGTGCCGATGCTGCCCGAGACGCTGAGCGCCGAGATCTGCTCGCTCAAGGAAGGCGAGGACCGGGCGGCGCTCGCCTGCCATCTCCAGGTGAGCCGCGACGGCCAGCTCAAGAGCTGGCGCTTCAGCCGCGCCCGGGTCCGGATCGCGGCCAACATCGCCTATGAGGACGCCCAGGCGGCGATCGACCAAGTCCTCCCCGGGACGGGGAGGGGGACCGCACGAAGTGCGGTGGAGGGGGAGCGGAGCGAGACACTGCCCCCCCTCCACCAGCCTTCGGCTGGTCCCCCTCCCCGTCCCGGGGAGGATCGGGTCGAGCTCTTCTCCTCGCCCTGCTCGATGCCGGAGATCGAAATCGATCCCCCGACCGTCGACCCGGCGATCGTCGAATCGACGCTAAAGCCGCTCTGGGCCTGCTGGCGGGCGCTCTACGCCGCCCGGGCGAAGCGCGGGCCGCTCGAGCTCGACCTTCCCGAGCGCCAGGTGATGCTCGACGAGAAGGGGCGGATCACCTCGGTGGCGCCGCGCGAGCGGCTCGACGCCCACAAGCTGATCGAGGATTATATGATCGCCGCCAACGTCGCCGCGGCCAGGGCGCTGGAGGCCAGGAAGGCGCCGGTCATGTACCGAGACCACGAGCCGCCCAGCCGCGAGAAGCTGGTCGCGCTCAAGGATTATCTCAAGACGTTCGAGGTCGAGTTCGCACTCGGCCAGGTGATCCGCCCGGCCACCTTCAACCATATCATCGAGCGGATCGGCGAGGCGGATTTCCGGCCCCAGGTCATGGAGCAGATCCTGCGCAGCCAGACCCAGGCTTATTATTCGCCCGACAACAAGGGCCATTTCGGCCTGGCGCTGGGCTCCTACGCCCATTTCACGAGCCCGATCCGCCGTTACGCCGACCTCGTCGTCCACCGCTCGCTGGTCCGCGCCTTCGGCCTCGGCGACGGCGGCCTCAGCGATTCCGAGGCGGAGGCGATGGAGGTGACGGGCGAGCTCATTTCCCAGCTCGAGCGGCGGGCGATGGAGGCCGAGCGCGAGACCCTCGACCGCTACGTCGCCGCCTATCTGTCGGAACGGGTCGGCGATCTCGTCGACTGCCGGATCACCGGGGTCCAGCCGTTCGGCTTCTTCGCGACCGTCGAGGGGCTGGGCGGCGACGGGCTGGTGCCGGTCTCGACGCTTGGCGCCGATTATTTCCGCTACGAGGAGGCGAGCCAGAGCCTCGTCGGCGACGACAGCGGCGACCGCTTCAGCCCGGGCCAGCGGCTCAAGCTGAGGCTGGTCGAGGCGAACCCCGTCTCGGGCGGGCTTCGCTTCGAGCTTCCGGACGCCGGCCATGCCGCCGCCCCGCCCCGCCGCGGTCCCCGCCGCGACGGCCGCCGGGGGCCGGAAGACCGGCCGAGGCCGCAGGGCCGGCGCGGCCGGCCGTCGAACATCCGCTATCGGGGGCGGTAGCTGCCGGGAATCGGATGAAGCGGACTCGGCGTGGAGGGAACACCCTCTCCCTGTAGGGGAGAAGGACAGCCGCGAAAGCGGCAGGGTGAGGGCCTGGAGTCCGGTTTGCCCTCACCCTCCCGAAGCTTCGCTTCGGGCCCCTCCCTCTCCCCTGCAGGGAGAGGGGTCATTTGAGCCTCAGCCGATCCGCCAGATCACCTTGCCGTCGTAGACCGAGCGCTTGCCCTGGGTCGGGCTGAAGCGCGCCCTCGACATCAGAAGCTCGCAGGTCGCGGCGTCGAGCCGGTCGAAGCCGCTGCTCTGGGTCACTTCGCACTCGCGTGCGAATCCGCGGCGGTCGATCTTGACGCGATAGTGGACCGTGCCCTGCTCGTTGTTGGCGAGCGAGGCCTTGGGATATTCGGTGAAGGCGGCGTTCGCTTCCGCCTGGCGGTCGGGCGTGTCGGCCGCCGTCGCCGCCGCCGTCGTCGCGCCCGCGGCCATCGCCGCGAGCAGGAGCCATTTCGCTTGTCTCATCCTGGCCTCCCATCTCTGGTCACGCCGGGCATCCTATACCCATGGGCAAGCCGCGGAAAGCCGCTCCGTTCGGCGCTTCCCGCGCGCCTTTTCGACGAACCGCCACGGCGCTTCTGCGGACGACCCGCCGCGCCATAGGTGCCGGGCGAGGCGCGCCCTAGGTTGCTGTCGGGATGAGAGACACGAGGAGCAAGTGGATGAGCATCAAGACCATTTTCGCAGCGACCGTCGCTTTCGGACTGATCGCGGGCGCGCCGGCTCACGCGGCGAAGAACGAAAACGCCCGGGCCCTTGCCGCCGCGGACGCCGCCGCCGGCGCCAAGGCGAAGGAGGAGCGCAAGATCTGCCGCTTCTTCGACAACAGCGCCTCGAGGATGAAGCGCGAGCGGCTCTGCATGACCCGCGAGCAGTGGAAGAAGTTCGACGCGCAGCAGGAGGAGCTGTAGGCGGTCCTCGTCATTGCGAGCGAAGCGAAGCAATCCAGTGCGAGCCCCGGAGGCCCACTGCACTGCCGCGTCGCTTCGCTCCTCGCAATGACGGGTGAACGGCGCGCCCCAACCTAGAGCTTCGGCAGCGTGACCCCGCGCTGGCCCATATATTTGCCGGCCCGGTCGGCATAGCTCGTCTCGCAGGGCTCGTTGCCCTGCAGGAAGAGGAACTGGCAGGCGCCCTCGTTGGCATAGACCTTGGCCGGCAGCGGCGTCGTGTTCGAGAATTCGAGCGTGACATGGCCCTCCCAGCCGGGCTCGAGCGGGGTCACGTTGACGATGATCCCGCAGCGCGCATAGGTCGACTTGCCGAGGCAGATGACGAGGACGTCGCGCGGCACCCGGAAATATTCGACGGTGCGGGCCAGCGCGAAGCTGTTGGGCGGGATGATGCAGACGTCGCCGGGCCGGTCGACGAAGCTGTTCGACTTGAAGTCCTTGGGGTCGACGATCGCATTGTCGACGTTGGTGAACAATTTGAACTCCTCGGAGACCCTCGCGTCGTAGCCGTAGCTCGAAAGCCCGTAGCTGATCGTCCCCTCGCGCTTCTGGCCGTCGACAAACGGCTCGATCATGCCGTGCTCGAGCGCCTGGGTTCGAATCCACTTGTCCGACATGATGCTCATCTGTCCGCGCCCCCGTCATCCGGGTCCGGCCCGTCATCCCGGCGAAAGCCGGGACCTCGGGGAGACCCGCCGAGACTTTTCACTACGAGGTTCCGGCTTTCGCCGGAATGACGGGGAGGGGTCAAGGGCGCCGGACGTTCCAGTCGACCCGGCCTTCGATCCCGCGCAAGCGGCGGAAATTGGAGACCTGCCAGAGGCGCCAGGGCCGGGCGCCGAAGCGCGGTTCGACGAGGAGGCTGCGCAGCCAGAGCGGCCGGTCGACCCGGGCGCTGACCTGGTAGGTCTCGTCGAACTCGCGGGTCAGGTAGAGCAAAGCGGGCTTGCGGTAATGGCCCTCGACCAGCCGCAGATAGTCGGCGAGCTCCTTGTGGAAGGCGTTGAGCGAGAGCCTGGCGGAGCAATTGCCGAGATGCTCGAGGTCGACGGCCGGCGGCAGGGCGTCGGAGTCCGCCGGAACCGCGGCGATGAAATTGGCGGCCTGGTCGGCGCCCGGCCGGCACAAAGTGAAGAAATGATAGGCGCCGCGGGCTATTCCCGCCTCGCGGGCGCCGGCCCAGTTGGCGGCGAAGGCGCGGTCGCGATGGTCGCCGCCCTCGCTGGCCTTGATGTAGGCGAAATCGACCCCCTGCGCCGGCAGCCGGCCCCAGTCGATCCGGCCCTGATGGTGGGAGACGTCGATGCCCTGGGCCGGGAACCGGCGGTCGGAGGGATGCCAGTGCGGCGCGTAGAGCCACGCTCCCGCCCCGCCGGCGGCCGCGGCGAGCAGCGCAAGCCCGGCCCAGCCCGCGGCCTTCATTTGATGTGAAGCACGCATATCAGGGTGAACAGCCGGCGCGCGGTGTCGAAATCCATCTCGATCCGGCCGGCGAGGCTCTCGCGCAGAAGCTCGGCGGCCTCGTTGTGGAGCCCGCGCCGGGCCAAGTCGATCGTCTCCAGCCCCTTGGGCGACTCGGAGCGGACGGTTTTGAAATAGCTGTCGCAAATGGCGAAATAGTCGCGCACCGGCCGCTTGAAGCGGGCGAGACCGAGCCGGATCGTCTCGAGCGGCGCTCCCGTCTCGTCCCTGAGGTCGATGGCGAGGCTGTTGTCCTCGATCCTCAGAAGGATCCGGAACGGGCCGTCGTGGCCGGCCGGCTCGAAGCGGTTCGATTCGAGCAGGTCGAAGATCGCGACCTGCCGCTCGCGCTCGACATCGTCGCTACGGCGGATGATCGTGCGCTCGTCGAGCTCGATGTCGATGATCCGCGGGTCGGCCATGCGGCGGCGTGTAGCGGGGGCAGGTCCTCCTCGTCACCCTGAACTTGTTTCCGGGTCCAGGTCTCCGCCGCCGTGCCGCATCCGGACTGGATGCTGAAACAAGTTCAGCATGACGGTCGAGGTTCGGCTCGCCGCAATGACAATCCACAGGCTTCTCCGCGATTAAACCCCGGATTTCGCTCGGCCATAACTGTACCCGCTACCGCAAAACCGGTAGTTTGCCGCCATGGCCGACAACATCATCCGACTTGCCGACGCTCCGGCACCCGAATCGTCCGCTCTCCCGAAGAACGTGGAGGCGGAAGCCGCTTTGCTCGGCGCTCTGATGATCGACAACCGGCTCGCGGAGGACATCCAGCTCAAGCTTCGCGCCGACCATTTCCACGAGCCGCTGCATGCCCGGATCTACGAGCAGATACTGAAGCTGGTCGATCGCAACATGATCGCCTCGCCGGTGACTCTGAGGCCGCTGTTCGAGGCGGACGAGGAGATGAAGGAGCTCGGCGGGCCGTCCTATCTCGCCCAGCTCACCGGAAGCGGCGCCGCGGTGATCGGCGCCCGCGACTTCGCCGAGCAGATCTACGAGCTCGCCCTGCTCAGGGCGCTGATCGGGGTCGGCCGGGAGATGGTCGAGCAGGCCCTCGATACCAGCGAGGACGTCGACCCCAAGGGCCAGATCGAGGCGGCCGAGGCCGCGCTCTACCGGGTCGCCGAGGAAGGCGGCGGCGAAGGCACGGTCAAGAGCTTCGCCGAGGCGACCCGGATGGCCGTGCAGATGGCCGAGAAGGCGCTCAACACAGGCGGCGGCCTCTCCGGAATCACCACCGGAATGGATTCGATCAACGCCAAGACCGGCGGCCTTCACAATTCGGACCTGATCATCGTCGCCGGCCGCCCGGGCATGGGCAAGACCGCGCTCGCCACCAACATGGCGTTCAACACCGCCCGGCGCTTCATCCGCGACACGGTCGAGGACGGCATCGAGCCGTCCAAGTCGGCCGGTGCCGGAGTCGCCTTCTTCAGCCTCGAGATGTCGGCGGACCAGCTCGCCACGCGAATCCTCGCCGAGCAGTCTGGGATCAGCTCCGAGAATCTGCGCATGGGCAAGATCAGCCAGCAGGACTTCCGCAACCTCGCCCGGGCCGCGGCCGAACTCGAGAGCCTGCCGCTCTATATCGACGACACGCCCGGCCTCACCATCGCCGCGCTGCGGACCCGAGCCCGCCGGCTCAAGCGCCAGCGCGGCATCGGCCTCGTCGTCGTCGACTATCTCCAGCTTCTCCAGGGCACCGGCCGGGGCGGCAACGACAATCGCGTGAACGAGATCTCGGAGATCAGCCGCGGCCTCAAGACTCTGGCCAAGGAGCTCAGCGTCCCGGTCATCGCGCTTTCCCAGCTCAGCCGTCAGGTCGAGCAGCGTGAGGACAAGCGGCCGCAGCTCTCCGACCTCAGGGAATCGGGCTCGATCGAGCAGGACGCCGACATGGTCTGGTTCGTCTACCGCGAGGAATATTATCTCGCGACCAAGCAGCCGGCCGACGACCATAGCGACTTCCCGGCCTGGCAGGAGCAGATGAACCGCGCCTACGGCCTCGCCGAGCTGATCATCGCCAAGCAGCGCCACGGCTCGACCGGCAAGGTGAGGCTGAGGTTCGAGAGCAAGATCACGAAATTCTCGGACTATGCCGAGGAAGGCTATCTGCCCGAGGCTCGGGGGTGAGGAGAGGCGGAATAGGTGAACGCGTCATGCTGAACTTGTTTCAGCATCCAGTCCTCCGCCTCCCATGCGCGCGACCAGCTGGACCCTGAAACAAGTTCAGGGTGACGGCCCGTGCCTGTCCCTAACCCTCGATATTGTTCGCCGCGAACGGGTCCCTGAGCCCGACGCCGATGCTCGCCCGGGCGCTTTCCGCTTCCGAGCTCGTCACCGGATAGGCGCAATAATCGGCCGCGTAGAAGGCGCTGGGGCGGTGGTTGCCGCTGAGCCCGAGGCCTCCGAAGGGGGCGTTGGAGGGGGCGCCGTTGGTCGGCTTGTTCCAGTTGATCACGCCGGCCCGGATGTTCGCCCAGAAACGGTCGTACAGCTCCGGGCTGCCGCCGACGAGCGAGGCGGCGAGGCCGTAGCGGGTGGAATTGGCCTCGGCGAGGGCGGCGTCGAAATCGGGCACCCGGATCACCTGCAGCACGGGGCCGAACAATTCGGCGTCCGGGCGGTCGGCGACGTCGGTGACGTCGATGATCGCCGGCGTGAGGAAGGGCTTGTCCTCGTGGGGGCGGTCGAGGCGCTTGAGCGGCCGCCCGCCCTTTATCATCAGGTCGAGGAAGGCCTCCTGGAGCTGGTCGGCGGCCTGGTTGTCGATCACTGGCCCCATGAACGGCGCCGGCTGGGCGTGGGGCGGGCCGCAGATGATCCGCTCGGCGAGTTTGACGATCTCGGCGAGCAGGGCCTCATGCTGGCCGTCCTGGACGATCAGCCGCCGAGCCGCGGTGCAGCGCTGGCCCGAGCTCATGAAGGCCGACTGGATGGCGATCACCGCGGCGGCGGCGATGTCCTTGGCGTCCCAGACGACGAGCGGGTTGTTGCCGCCCATTTCGAGCGCGAGGATCTTCTGCGGAGTATCGGCGAACTGCCTGTGGAGGGCGAGGCCGGCCCGGGCCGAGCCGGTGAAGAGCAGGCCGTCGATGCCCGGGCTGGCGGCGAGCTCCTTGCCGACCTCCACTCCGCCCTGGACGCAGCGGACGACGTCCTCGGGAACTCCGGCCTCGTGATAGAGCCTGACCAGCATCTCGCCCACCGCGGGCGTCTTCTCCGACGGCTTGAAGACCACGGCATTGCCGGCGATCAGGGCCGGCACGATGTGGCCGTTGGGCAGATGCGCCGGGAAATTGTACGGCCCGAGCACGGCGAGGACTCCGTGCGGCTTGTGACGGACCGCGACTCGGGCGCCGAGCGCGCCTTCGAGCCGCCGCTGCGACGTGCGCTCGGAATAAGCGGAGACCGAGATGTCGACCTTGTTGACCACCGCGTCGACCTCGGTCGCCGTCTCCCACAGCGGCTTGCCGGTCTCGCGGGCGATGAGGTCGGCGAGCGCGTCCTTCTGGCCGCGGACCGTGTTGGCGAAGCGGCGCAGCGTCTCGATGCGCACCGCCAGCGGCCTCGCCGCCCAGCCCGCCCAGGCCGAGCGCGCCCGGCCGACCTCGGCGTCGGCGTCGCCGGCCTCGCCGGTCCAGAGCGTTTCCCCCGTGGCCGGTTCGATCGAGCTCAAAGTCGCCATGGCGGACGACCCACCATTTTTGACTGCGGCGGTCAAGCGCTCCCCCGCATGGCCTCGCCCATCCGCCTGACCGCCTCGATCTTGGCGTGGAAGGGGGTCCAGTCGTCGGCCTCGTCGATCCGGCTCCACAGCGCCTCGACCTCGCCGATGTGCATCGAGCAGGGCGCCTCGCCGGACCAATAGGGATGGCCGGTCGCCCCCTCGACCGGCGCATAGCCCGCGATCGCCTCGCGCAGGGCCGCGAACGGCTCGCCGTCATAGGCCTCGTCGGCGGGGGAGGGCGCACGGCGCCGGCCGCCGCGCCAGTCGAAGAAGAAGCGGTCGATCTCGACCGTGCGAGCGGCGAGCGCGGTCTCGAGCGCGACGAGGAAGGCGGCATCGCGTTCCGGCGCCGAGGGACGGATCCCAAGCCGGGCGAAGATCGCATCGACCAGCCGGCGCTGGAACTCGGCCGGAAAGGAGTCGAGCGAGGGGGTGAGGGCTTCGGCCTCGGCGACGGCGCGCAGCGATACGGCGAGCTGGAGCAGGTCCCAGTGGATCGCCTCGGGCTGCCGGCCGAAGGAATAGAGCCCGGCATGATCGAAATAGGCGGCGGTGAAATGGGCGTCCCAGTAAGGCGTGAACCGCCACGGCCCGTAGTCGAAGCTCTGCGCGGTGATCGCGATATTGTCGCTGTTGAGCACGCCGTGCACGAAGCCGCCGGCGATGTAGGAGGCGGCGAGCCGCGCCGCCTCGCGGGCGACGTGGGCGAGCAGCCGGGCGGGGCCGTCGCCGCCCCCCTCCTCGCCGTAATAATTGCGAAGGCAATAATCGGTCAGCTTCGTCAGATTCTCCTTTTCCTGGAAGTAGGCCAGGCGCTGGAAGGTGCCGATGCGGATGTGGCTGTGCTGGAGCCTCACCAGCACGGCGGATCGGGTCGGGGAAGGTTCGTCGTTGCGCTCGAGCGCCTCGCCGGTCTCGATCAGCGAGAAGCTCTTCGACGTCTCGACTCCGAGCGCGTCGAGCATCTCGGTCGCAAGCACCTCGCGAACCCCGCCCTTCAGGGTCAGCCGCCCGTCGCCGAATCGGCTCCAGGGGGTCTGGCCCGAGCCCTTGGTGCCGAGATCCAGCAATCGGCCGGCATCGTCGCGAAGCTGCGCGAACAGGAAGCCGCGGCCGTCGCCTATGTCCGGATTGTATACCCGGAACTGGTGGCCGTGGTAGCGCAACGCCAGCGGCCGGGGGAGGTTGTCGGGAAGCGGCTCGAAGCGGGCGAAATGGCGGATCCAATCCCCATCGTCGAGAGCGCCCAGGCCCACGGTCCCCGCCGCCCGGTCGTTGCGGAACCGGAGCACGGCCTGCGGGAAGTCGGCCGGCGCGACGGCGTCGTAAAAGTCGTCGCCGAGCTCGAGGATGGCGCGTTCGGGGCGATAGGGGGGCGAAAGGGAAGACATTGCGCCCAAACCCTGCCCCTTCGTCCCGGTTCCGGCGGCGCTTAACCGGCCCTTAGGATTTTGGCGTCACTCTGTGATCCTCGATGGAGGACCCGATGCGCTTTCTTCGCAAAATCTTGCGCGACCGCAGGGGCGGGACCGCGATCGAATACGCCCTGGTGGCAACGCTGATCGCGGTCGCCGCGATCGTCGCCTTCCGCAACCTCGGCACCTCGATAAACACGACGTTCAACAGCGTCGATAACTCGGTGAGCGTCAGCTAAGGCTTGCCGCGACCGCAGGGCCCCGCAATATGCCGCCGGAACACGGGGGCGGGGACATGGGCGACTGGTCGGACGGGTGGTGGACGACGGCTGACGGCCTGCGCCTCCATTACCGCGACTATGCCGGCACAGAAGGCGCCCGCCCGCCGATCGTCTGCATCCCCGGCCTCACCCGCAACGCTCGCGACTTCGAAGGCGTCGCCGACCGGCTCAAGGGCCAGTGGCGGCTGATCTGCGTCGAGCTGCGGGGTCGGGGCCAGAGCGACCATGCCAAGGATCCGATGACCTATCTGCCGCCGGTCTACTGGCAGGACGTGGAGGCGCTGATCGCCCAGCTGGGCCTCGAGCGCTTCATCCTGTTCGGAACCTCGCTTGGCGGACTCATCACCATGCTTCTGGCGATGGCCGACAACAAGCGCATCGCGGCCGCCCTGCTCAACGACATCGGGCCGGCGCTCGAACCCAAGGGCCTCGAGCACATCCGCTCCTACGTCGGCCGGTCGCAGAGTTGGCCGACCTGGCTCCACGCCGCCCGTTTCCTGCGCGAGGCGCAAAGCGACCGCTATCCGGACTGGGACATCGGCCGGTGGCTGGTCTATGCCAAGCGCCTGTGCAGGCTCACCCCCGGCGGCCGAATCGTCTTCGACTACGACATGCGCATCGCCGAGCCATTCCGGGCGCCCGGCGGCGATACCGGCTTCGACCTGTGGACCGCCTTCGCCGGTCTGAAGGGCGTGCCGTCGCTGGTCGTGCACGGCGAGATTTCCGATTTGCTCAGCCCGGCGACGGTGAAGCGGATGCTGGCCGAGAATCCGGCGATGGACGCGGTCACGGTGCCCCGCGTCGGCCACGCTCCGACCCTCGACGAGCCGGAGGCTGCGGCGGCGATCGACCGGCTGCTGGGAAGGGTCCTTCGATACGGGACTTCGCCAAGCTCAGTCCCTACTCAGGATGAGCGGGAAGGAACGGATCGCTCATCCTGAGTAGCCGGTGACCCTGTCGAACCGGCGTATCGAAGGACCGGAGTTGATTTGTTCACACTTCTCCCCCATATGCGCCTCAGCGAAACGTCATTGCAGCGTGAACGCCCCTCCCGGGCCGGCTCCGTTTCGTCATTTTGGAAGTCTTCCCTTTTCACGCGGGTTGGCAAAAACCCGCCGCGTTTCCGCGCGCCATTCCGGCTGCGCGGGGACGCCGCATATTACAGTGAGTTACCATGTCTTTTGAAAATCTCGGGCTGTCGCAGCCCGTCCTCCAGGCGCTGGCCCTGAAGGAATATTCCACTTCGACCCCGATCCAGGAGCAGGCGATCCCGATCCTCCTGAAGGGCAAGGACCTGCTCGGAATCGCGCAGACCGGCACCGGCAAGACCGCCGCCTTCATGCTTCCGTCGATCGACCGGCTCGCCGCTTCGGCCAAGCGGCCGCAGCGCGGCGCCTGCCGGATGCTGGTGCTCGCCCCGACCCGCGAGCTCGCCTCGCAGATCGCCGAGAGCGCGCGCGCCTATTCGCGCTTCAGCCACATGAGCGTCGCCACCGTCTTCGGCGGCACCTCGATCAACAAGAACCGCCAGGACCTCAGCCGCGGGGTCGACATCCTCGTCGCCACTCCGGGCCGCCTGCTCGACCTCGTCGAGCAGCGCTGGCTCGATCTCAGGCAGGTCGAGATCCTCGTCCTCGACGAGGCCGACCAGATGCTGGACCTCGGCTTCATCCACGACCTCAAGAAGATCGTCCGCTTCCTGCCCGAGAAGAGGCAGAGCCTGTTCTTCTCGGCGACCATGCCCAAGGCGATCCGCGATCTCGCGGACCGCTTCCTGACCGATCCGGCCCAGGTGGCGGTGACTCCCGTCGCCTCGACGGTCGAGCGGGTCGAGCAGTATGTCACCTTCGTCAACCAGCCGGAGAAGCCGGCCCTTCTGACGATGATGCTTCGGGTCGGCTTCGGCACCAAGGGCTCGATGGACCGGGTGCTGATCTTCAGCCGCACCAAGCACGGCGCGGACCGGATCGTGAAGCAGCTCGCCCAGACCGGCATCCCGGCCAACGCGATCCACGGCAACAAGAGCCAGCCGCAACGCGAGCGGGCGCTCGCCGAGTTCAAGGACGGCAAGGTCAAGATCCTGATCGCGACCGACATCGCCGCCCGCGGGATCGACGTCTCCGGGGTCAGCCACGTCATCAACTTCGACCTGCCCAACGTGTCGGAGCAATATGTCCATCGCATCGGCCGCACCGCGCGCGCCGGAGCCGCGGGCATCGCCATCGCTTACTGCGCCGAGGACGAGCGGCCCTATCTCAAGGGCATCGAGCGTCTGACCAGGCAGGTGCTGACCCCGGTGCCGCTGCCCGAAGGCTTCAATGCCGAGGCGGCGCGGATCAAGGCGGCTCGGGCGAATTCCCCGATCCAGATCGTCGAGCGTCCCGAGCGCGAGGAGCGTCATTCGCGCGGCCGTCCGTCCAAGCGCTTCAGCGCCCGCCCGGCGAGGCCGCAGGGCGATGCCCGCAGCGGCGGACGCCGCCGTTACGCTTCGCGCTAAGTCGTCATTGCGAGGAGCGAAGCGACGAAGCAATCCAGCGGGCCCCCGAGGCCGTACTGGATTGCTTCGCTTCGCTCGCAATGACGAGATTGCGAATGGATTCCCGCTTTCGCGCGAATGACCTAGGGGGGTAGAGCGGGCCCGTGCCGTTCCTCCTGCCGCTCCTCCTCGCCGCCGCCGATCCTCCCCCGCAGGAGATCGTCGTCACCGGCCGCGGCCTCCGGACCGCCGCCGGCGAGGAGGTCTTCTCCACCCGGGTCATCGACCGCGACCGGCTCACCTCCTCGGCCTCCGGCCGGCTCGAGGACGTGCTTCGCGACGTCCCCGGCTTCCAGCTCTTCCGCCGCTCCGACTCCCGCTCGGCCAATCCGACGAGCCAGGGCGCCACCCTTCGCGCTCTCGGCGGCAACGCTTCGAGCCGGCTGCTCCTCGTCCTCGACGGCGTCCCCCAGACCGACCCGTTCGGCGGCTGGGTGAGCTGGCCGGCCTACGATCCCGAGCGGCTCGGCGAGGCTCGGGTGACCCGCGGCGGCGGCAGCGGGGTCCAGGGGCCCGGCGCTCTGGCCGGGACGATCGAGCTCGCCAGCGCGGCGCCCGACGAACTGCGCGGCCTGCGCGCCCGACTCGCTTATGGCAGCCGCGAGGGCTTCGACGGCCATGCCGGCGTCGGCGCCCGACTCGGCGGCGGCTTCGTCGCCGTCTCCGGCGCCTGGGCTCGCGGCGACGGCTTCATTCCCATCGTTCGCGAGCAGCGCGGGCCGGCCGACCGGCCGTCGCCCCATGAGCAGGCGAGCGTCGCCCTGCGCGGGGTGGCGCCTCTGCCCGGCGGGACGGAGCTGCAGGCGAGCGCCCTGCTCTTCTCCGACGAGCGCGAGCGCGGCACCGCTTTGTCCGGCATCCGCACCCGTGGCGCCGACGCCTCGCTTCGCCTGGTCGGCCGGCGGTGGAGCGCGCTCGCCTATGTGCAGACGCGCGATTTCTACAACAGCTTCGCCGGGGTGGACTCCTCGCGCTCGGTCGCGAGCCGGACGGCGGAGCAGTACAGCGTTCCCGCCACCGGCCTCGGGGCCCGGGTCGAGGCCCGGCCGGACCTCGGGCCGCGGGTCGAGCTCCGGCTCGGCGGCGACTGGCGGCGGACCGAGGGCGAGACGCGCGAGCGTTTCGCCTTCGTCGCGGGCGCCGGCACGCGCGGCCGGCTCGCGGGCGGACGGACCGGGACTCTCGGCGCGTTCGCCGAGGCGGCGTGGACGGCGAAAGACCTCATCTTGACCGCGGGCGGGCGGGTCGACCGCTGGACGATCTCGAACGGGCGGCTCCACGAAAGGGTGCTGGCCACCGGCGCGGCGCTGACCGACACCGCCTTCCGCGACCGCGCCGGGTGGGAGCCGACCGGGCGGGCGGGCCTCGCCTGGCGTCCCGGCGGCGGGCTGACCCTTCGCTCCGCCGCCTATCTCGGCTGGCGGCTGCCGACCCTCAACGAGCTCTACCGGCCCTTCCGGGTCGGGGTCGACGCGACCGCCGCCGATGCCGAGCTGGCGCCCGAGCGGCTCGAGGGCGTGGAGGCGGGGCTCGACTGGCGGCCGGCGCCGCTCGCCCGGCTTGGATTGACCCTGTTCGCGAACCGGCTGAAGGACCCCATCGCCAACGTCACGCTCGGGCGTGGGCCCGGCATCTTCCCGGGGGTCGGCTTCGTCGCTCCGGGGGGCGATTACCGCCGCCGGGCCAATCTCGAGTCGATCGAGGCCCGTGGCCTGGAGCTGGACGCCGGCTATTCCGTCGGGGAATGGAGCGTTTCGGGCGGCTGGAGCTGGACCGATTCCGAGGTCGCGGCGAGCGGCGCGGCGGCCGCCCTCGACGGCCTCAGGCCGGCCCAGACGCCCCGGCACAGCCTGTCCTCGACCCTCGCCTGGACCGGCGCGCGGGCGCGGGCGTCGGCCGCGGCCCGCTTCGTCGGCGGCCAGTATGAGGACGATCTCAACCGCCAGCGCCTGCCCGGCGCCTTCACGCTCGACCTTGACGCCCTGGTCCGGCTCGGCCGGTCGCTGGCGATCGAGGCGCGCGCCGAGAATGTCACGGACACTCGGGTCCTCGCCGGGATCAGCGGCGACGGCATCAGGGAGAGGGCCACTCCGCGAACCTTCTGGATCGGGCTGCGCTGGGGCGGCTTGCGATAGGGGAGGAGCGCGTTTAGGTTGCGCGTTGAAACTTAAAACGGGAGGTACGCCATGATCGTCTATGGAGCATCTTTGTCGCCTTTCGTCCGAAAGGTGCTGGCCTACGGCGCCGAGAAGGGGCTCGAGCTCGAGCACAAGCCGCTCGGACTCGGCTCCGACGACCCCGACTTCCTCGCCGCGAGCCCGTTCCGCAAGATCCCCGGCTTCAGCGACGGCGACTTCGCCATCTCCGATTCCTCCGCCATCATCCACTATCTCGAAGCCAAATATCCGGAGCCCGCGCTGATCCCCGCCGAGCCGAGGGCGCGGGCCCGGGTCATCTGGTTCGACGAGTTCGCCGACACGATCCTGTGCGCCTGCGGCGCCAAGATGTTCTTCAACCGGATCGTCGCTCCGCGCTTCCTCGGCCGAGAGGGCGACCTCGCCGCCGCCGACCAGGCCGAGAAGGTCGAGCTGCCGCCGATCCTCGACTATCTCGAGCGGACCATCCCGGACGGCGGCTGGCTGGTCGGCGACGGCCTGACCCTTGCCGACATCGCGGTCGCGACCGGTTTCGCCAATTTCCGCCACCTCGGCATGCCGGTCGATCCGGAGCGCTATCCGAAGATCGCCGAATTCGCCGACCGGATGCTGGCCCGGCCGAGCTTCGCCGGCTGGGTCGAGCGGGAGGCGGCCTTCCTCGAGCGGACGGCGGCCTGACGATGGCGGCCTATTTCGCGACGGTGGAGTGGCGCTCCGACGCCGGCTTCCGGGAGGGCCGCTACAGCCGGGGCCACCGCTGGACGTTCGACGGCGGTACGATCGTGCCCGCCTCGGCCTCGCCGCACGTCGTTCCGCCGCCGATGTCGGATCCGGCGGGAGTCGATCCCGAGGAGGCGCTCGTCGCCTCCGTGTCGTCCTGCCACATGCTCTGGTTCCTCCATCTCGCCCGCGACTCGGGGCTCGACGTCGCCGCCTATCGCGACCAGGCCGAGGGCACGATGGGCAAGGACGAGCGGGGGCGGATGGCGGTGACCCGGATCGTGCTTCGTCCGCAGGTCGATTTCGCCGGCGAGGCGCCCGATCCCGAAGCGCTTGCGCGCCTCCACCACGAAGCGCACGAGAAATGCTTCATCGCCAACTCGCTTCGCACCGAGATCGTCGTCGAGGGCTGATCGCCTTCGGGCGGCGGCGGTGGTATGAAGCCCGACGCAGGGGATGTCGCTCCATAGCCACAAGGAGCCTGCCATGACTCGCCTTCGCTTCCTGGCCTTCGCCTTGCTTTGCCTCCCCGCCGCCGCGAGCGCTCAGGCGCCGGACTGGGCGCACGCCCAGCGGGTCGAGGTGCGGCTGTCCAGCTTCGCCTTCACGCCCTCCACCATCCACCTGCGGGCCGGGCGGCCGGTCGTCCTCCACCTCGTCAACGCCGGCTCGGGCGGGCACGATTTCACCGCTCCGGACTTCTTCGCCTCGGCACAGGTGCGCCCGCAGGACCGGGCGGCCGTGGGGAAGGGGAGCGTCGACCTGCGCGGTCACCGGAGCACCGACATAGCGCTCGTCCCCAAGGCCGGCCGCTACCCGCTCAAATGCAGCCACACCTTGCACAAGACTTTCGGAATGTCCGGGCAGATCCTGGTCGACTAGCCGTCCAGCAGCTTCTTGCGCCGCGCCAGGGACTCCGCCGTCCATACCTCCTTGGAAGAATAATATTCCGGTACCGCCCGGGCGCCCTCCGGCAGCTCCAGCCAGGGCAGCCGGGTCGAGGTGAAGATGTGGATGTCGGGCGGCAGCCGGGCGGGCTCGTCGAGAGTCCCGACCCGGACGAAGGCGAGCTTCGTCCCGGCGCCGGGATAATGGCTCCACAGCGCCGTCGCGCAGTCCGGGCAGCGGAAGATCGCCTGCGGCTTGCCGCTCGTCCCGGTCACCGGGACGGGGTGCGGCTCGCCATTCGTGACCTCGAGCCGATCGGTCTCGATCAGCGCGTTCAGCGCGAAGGCGCCGCCGCCGAGCCGCTGGCATTCGGTGCAATGGCAGGCGTGGACGATGAGCGGGCCCGAGAGCAGCCGGTAGCGCACCGCCCGGCAGGCGCAGCCGCCTTCGAAGGGTCTCGTCTCCTCGGTCATGTCGCTCCCTTCCCCGGCCCGGCCGGCGGTCGGCGCCGCGGCCTTGCCTCGCGGAGCCATTGCGTTACTCCGGGTGAAAGCCTCATGAAAGCCGTCCCGATGCGTATCGCCGCCGCCGTCTCGTTTCTCCTCGCCGCCGTCGCTCCGGCCGCCGCCCAGACGGCCCTGGGTCCGCCCGGGCCGGTGCTCGAAGCCATGCGCCGCGATTTCCCGCTCGACCATCGGGCCTTGGCCGCGACGCTCGCCGGCAAGCCGCCGCAGGACGCGCGGCGCCTGGCTTATGCCGGCATCGACCGCTTCCTGCGCGCGCGCAGGGCGGCGATCCTCGCGGCGCCCGGTTCGGCGCTGGTGGCGATCGAATCGCGCCAGGGGGCGATGCTGCGAGCGCTCTCCAGGCAGGACGTGGGCCTGTGCGCCCGCGTCGGCGACCGCGGCTTCTTCAGCCCCGAGGCGTCGCAAGGCACGGCGCCGGAAGGGCTCGACGACTATGGAGTCGCCCTGGTCGAAGCGGCGAAGACCGGCGCCGGCCGGCCGCCGGCGCTGCCCGCGGCGAGCGAAGAGGATGTCCTCGCCTGGCTCGCCGCTGTCGGAAAGATCGAGCCGGGCGTTCCGGTCCGGGCGATGCTGGCCGATCGCGAGCTTCGGGCACGGTCGACGCCAGACCAGCTCTGCCGAGGCGCCGCGGCCATGCACGAGGCGGTCGCGACGCTTCCGCCGGCGACCGCCGAGCGCATCGCCCGAACCTTGCTGAGCTCGGTGGTCGGCTCGACCGCTCCCTGAGGGGAGCCGGGACGCCGCGGACCGGGAGGCGAGGGGAGGGAGTGAATCGTCGTCCCGGCCGCAGGCTGGGACGCCAGGGGATGAAAAACCGGGCGCCTATCCTCGCGGGGGTCCAGCCTTCGCCGGGACGACGGAACCCCAAAACGAAATGGAGGCCGGCATCGCTGCCGGCCTCCACTGTCCCTAGGTCCGTTGGCCCTGCCCGTGAAGGCGAGACCGCCTTTCCCAGGGAGGTTCCGGCCGAGGCCTTGCGGCCCCGGTCGGTCCCTCAGGTTTCCGAACCGGACAAGTCCGGGTCGGTCCCCTGCGGGTCCCGCGCCTGGCCCGGAGGCTGGCCACGGTTCCCTGGCGGGAGCGAAAATCTCCGTCTTGCGACATCGATATTTCGGTTCCCTATCGGACGTCCGTTGAAGCGAACTTCGCCGGTCGTCCTTTCGCGAAACCTTCCGCCCGGGGGCTTCCGGTTTCGCCGGACCCTCGAAGGAAAGTGGGTTCGGCTTTGGCTTGCGCCGCTGCCTCGCGCTTCTTCCTTCCGGTTGCCCGGGACCTCGTTTCGATCGGCTTCGGTCCGAAGACTTCCGCCGCTCTCCGCGGGGCCATCACCAGGAGCATTCTTCGTTTCCGAAGGCCGCTCCCTGCGACAAGAGGACATTGGCACCGATGCCCGAGTCGCGGCAAACCCTGAATCGGTGTCGGTGCCTGTGGATAACGGGGATATCGGGGATAACATGGGTTAAAAAGCGCGGCGCTTGCCAGCGCCCGGGCCTGCAGCCATGAACCGGCCATGCGCCGCAAAGCCCGAACCGCCTCCAAGCCGGAGAACCGCCCGCGCTTCTGGGGCCGCCATGCGGTCGCCGCCGCGCTCGCCAATCCGGACCGCGAGGTGGTCCGGATCTGGGCGACGCGCGAAGCGGCCGCCGAGGTCGAGCTTCCAAAGAGCGTTCCCTTCACCTTCGCCGACGCCGCCGATCTCGGCCGCCTCGTGCCGCGCGACGCGCCCCATCAGGGGCTGGTGATCGAGGTCGAGCGGCTCGACGACCTGCTCCTCGCCGACGTCCTCCAGGACGCGCCCGAGCGGCGGCCGCTGCTCGTCCTCGACCAGGTCACCGACCCGCACAACGTCGGCGCCATCCTTCGCTCGGCGGCGGCGTTCGACGCGCTGGCGCTGGTCACCCAGGATCGCCATGCGCCGCCCGAATCGGGCGCCCTCGCCAAGGCGGCGAGCGGCGCGCTCGAGACGGTGCCCTGGGTTCGCGTCGTCAACCTCGCCCGAGCGCTCGACGAGATGGCCGAGGCGGGCTTCTGGCGGATCGGCCTCACCGGCGACGCCGAGCTGACCCTGGCCGAAGCGGTCGGGCCGGCGCGGACGGCGCTGGTGCTCGGCGCCGAGGGGGAGGGGATGCGCCAGAATACCGAGGCGCATTGCGACGCTTTGGCCAGGCTTCCGATCTCGGGCAGGATCGAGAGCCTCAACGTTTCCAACGCGGCGGCGGTCGCGCTATACGCGGTGGCGACACATCAGGGGTAATCGGGGGGGGTAGTTTCCATGTCTTTCATGCGTTTCGCGTTCGCCGCGGCGGCGTCGCTGATCCTTTCCTCCTGCATCCTGAGCCCGGGCAAGTTCGTCTCGACGCTGCACATCGCCAAGGACCGGAGCTTCACCTTCACCTATGTCGGCGAGGTCATCCTGCTCGATCCTTCGGCGGCCATGCAGCAGGGCATGCAGGAGGGGCTCAACAATGCCGGCTCCTCCGACGAGGGGATGAGCGAGGAAGGCGACATCTCCGACAATCTCGCCGCAGCCGATCCGGAGCCCGTGAAGCCCGCCGCGCCGGCGGCCGAGACGGCGCAGCAGATCGCCGAGGGCAAGGCGATCGCCGAAGCGCTGTCGAAGGAGGTCGGCTACCGGTCCGTCGAATATCTCGGCAAGAACAAGTTCCGGGTCGATTATTCGATGACCGGCCGGCTCGACCGCAGCTTCGTCTATCCGCTCAACCTCGACGCCAAGTCGATCATCCCCTGGGTCGCCGTCGAGGTGCGCAAGGACCGCACCGCGCGGATCATGGCGATCGCCTTCGGCGACACCGACAGCGGCATGGGCGCCGCCGGCAAGCCGCCGAGCGAGGAGAAGGAGCGCGAGGGCACCTTCACGTTCACGACCGACGCCGAGCTCGTCATGCAGAACAACGAGGAAGGCATGGCGCCGGGGCCGGGGACGAAGGTGGTGTGGAAGGTGACTCCGACCAGCAAGACCGTGCCGACCGCGGTGGTGCGCTTCGCGAACTAGAAATTTCCTCCCCGCGATTTCGCGGGGAGGGGGACCAGGCGAAGCCTGGTGGAGGGGTTCTTGGGGCGCATGAAAGAACCCCTCCACCGCGCTTCGCGCGGTCCCCCTCCCCCCCGGAAATCCGGGGGAGGAATTTTAGAATCCGTCCTCCGGAGCGATCCTCACCCTGAGGCCGTCGAGCTCGGGCCGGAACTCGATCTGGCACGACAGGCGGCTGTTGGGCCCCCTCTGGTCGGTCGTGTCGAGCAGATCGTCCTCGTCTGCGCCCATCGGCGGCAGGGCGGGCAGCCATTCCTCGTCGACATGGACGTGGCAGGTCGCGCAGCTGCAGCAGCCGCCGCAAAGGGCCAGCAATTCGTCGAAGCCGGCGTCGCGGATATTCTCCATGACGCTCCAGCCGGCCTTGCCCTGGATCGTCTTCTCGGAGCCGTCGCGGCCGATGATGGTGAGGTTCGCCATGGGCCGCGCCTATGCTAGGCGGGGGTGGCCAAGACAAGGGAGCAATTGTGGGCATCGCGGCGCAGGACCTGAGGAATTCGCTCGACGCGCTGGCAAAGCGCGAGCCGCGCATCGCCGCCGCGCTCGCCGCCGCCGGCTATCCCGAGCCGAGGATCAGCGAGCCCGGCTACCAGACGCTGCTCCGGGCGATCGTGGGCCAGCAGGTCTCGGTGAAGGCCGCCGCCTCGATGTGGGCGAAGCTCACCGCGCTGGTCGGCGATCCGCCCGATCCCGAGGCGCTCATCGCCGCCTCCGACGAGACCCTGCGCGCCGCCGGCCTGTCGCGGCAGAAGGCGAGCTACGCCCGCAGCCTCGCCGAAGAGGTGGTGTCGGGTCGGCTCGACTTCGCCCGGCTTCCGGCCGACGACGAGGAGGCGATCGCCGAGCTCGTCCGGGTCAAGGGCATCGGCCGCTGGACCGCGGAGGTCTATCTGCTGTTCGCGGAAGGGCGGACCGACGTCTGGCCGGCGGGCGACCTCGCCGTCCAGATCGAGACCGGTCGGATCATGGGCCTCGAGGGCAAGCCGACCGAGAAAAGGGTGCGCGAGCTCGCCGAAGCCTGGCGCCCCCACCGCGGCGCTTTCGCCATCTTCACCTGGCACCACCGGCGCAATTCGGCGGCGCCGGTGTGAGGTCCTTCGATACGGGCCTTCGCCGGGGCTCAGTCCCTACTCAGGATGAGCGCTGACATGATCCTCCACCGCTCATCCTGAGTAGCCGCTGAGCGTAGTCGAAGCGGCGTATCGAAGGACGCTCATGTCCAGCGAGTCTCGAACCGGGAACGGAACCATCGCCCCCACCGGCGCGTCTAGACTGACGATCCGCGGCCGAAACAGGGGCCCGGAGCTCTAGTAGGAGTAAGCCTCATGGGTCTCATCGTCGCACTCATCATCGGTGGCATCATCGGCTGG
>DASVVX010000125.1:0-15450 GCA_036386295.1 Allosphingosinicella sp. | reverse complement strand
GCGCGCCGCTCGCGCAAGGCGGCTTCGCCGCATGGCTGGTCCGCCTGCTGGGCGCATGAAGCTTCGAGCGGCGACGCCCGACGACGCCGCGGCCATCGCCGGCATCTACGCCCCGTTTGTGACGGGAAGCGCAGTGTCGTTCGAGACCGATCCGCCCGACGCAGCCGCGATGCGGGCGCGGATCGAGACGGGCGGTGGCCTCTATCCCTGGCTTGTCGGTGAGCAGGAGGGACAGCTGGTCGGCTACGCCTACGCGGCCCGGTTCCGCGAGCGCCCCGCCTACCGCTTCGCCGTCGAGACCAGCGTCTACCTGCGCCGCGACGCCTGCGGGCAGGGGCTTGGAAGCCGCCTTTACGCGCCGCTCCTGGCGACGCTCGAGGCGCAGGGCTTCACCCAGGCGATCGCCGCCATAAGCCTGCCCAACGCGGCCAGCGTCGTGCTCCACGAGCGGCTCGGCTTCGAGCCCGCCGGAGTCTATCGCCGGGTCGGATGGAAGCTCGGAGCGTGGCACGACGTCGGCCTGTGGCAACGCCCGCTCGCCGAGGCGGTGGCGACCCCGGACGAGCCGCGGCCGCCCCGCCTCGCCGATTTCCTCTAGCGTCTTCCGTCATTGCGAGGAGCGAAGCGACGAAGCAATCCAGCTCCGGAGATCGAGTCACATCAGAGCTGGATTGCCGCGCTTCGCTCGCAATGACGGATCAGTCGACCCGCGTGTACCGCACGATCCGGCTTCCGGTCGGATCGGCGCCGCCACGGCTGACCGCCTCATAGGCGTCTGCGCCGGCCTTCCGCCAAATCGTCGAGATCGTCAGCTTGCGGCCGTCGGGGCCCGTATAGGTCTCGTGGCCGAAGTCGAGCCCGTCCGCCGTCGGCGCCATCGTGCCGCGGCTGACCCCGCCGGACGAGTTCCAATAGGTATATTCCACCTGCCCGGCCGCGCCGTTCCAGCTGTAGAGCGTCTCGCCGCGATAGATGCCCTTGGGCCCCGTCACCTCATGCCGGTCGCGCACATGGCTCCCGCCGAAGACGCTCTCGAAGCAATGCGTGTCGACCGCTCCGTCCCTGAACGTGCCGCGCCAGCAGCCGCCGACGAGAAAGCGCAGCGGCTCGAGGCCTGCGGCCAGGGGCGCCGGCGCGGCCCTGGCGAAGCGGGCCTTGAGCGCGTCGAGCGAGACCTTGTTGCCGCTCTCGAAGAAAGCGAGCAGCCGCCGGCCGGCCTCGGTGTCGGCATAGCCCGTCCCGGTGAGGCGAACCCGGGTCCGCCCCTCGCCCGCGGGCTCGAGCTCGAACGCGCTGACGACCTTCGAGTAAGTGTCGAAGTCCGGAAAGCGGTCGGGCGCCTTAACCGTCCGGAAAACCAGCAGCCGCTCGGGTAGTCGGAGCAGGACCTGCTGGCGGATGGTGGACGGATCGCCGGGCTTCGCCGTCGCCGAGTAGCTCGTCTCGATGACGTCGGGACCGCCCGACCAGGCGGCGGGCACCGCCCAGCTCTTCCAGCCCTCGGCGGTCGAGACGGCGGCCCACACGTCGGCGAGCGGCGCCTCGACGAGCGCCTCGTGGGTCATCAGATGGGTACCGTCGGGGGCCCGCGACTTCGTCGCCGCGAAAGACGGCGCCGCCGCCGCGGTCAGCAGCAAGGCCGCGATCACCCTGTTCATGCCGGCTCTCCTTCCTTCACCGTCAGCGCCTCGAAATAGGCGCGAAGCTGGGCCACCGAGCGGTCGAAATGGCCGACGTCGCGGCGGGTGCGCGCCTGCATGACGCCCCCCTCCATGACGGTGAGCGCGAGCTCCGCCATCGCGCGCAGGTCCGAGCCGGGGCGGAATCGCCCTCCCGCTTCCTCGAGGCAGCCCGCCACCGCGCCGACCCAGCCCTCGAAATTCTCGGCCAGAAGCCTCCGCACGGCGGGATCCGCCTCGTGCAGCTCGAGCGCGAGGCTGCCGATCGGACAGCCATATTCGCAGTCCGTCTCGACGATCAGCGAACGGTATTTGGCGAGCAGGGCGAAGACCTTCTCGACCGGATCGGCGACCCCGGCCCAGGCCGGCTCGAGCAGCATCGGCGAGATTCCGTCGCGATAGGCTTCGAGCACCGCGATCAGCAGGTCCTGCTTGCCGGGGAAGAAGTGGTAGAGGCTTCCGCTATTGACCTGGCTTCGGCTCAATATGTCGGCGATCGAGGTCGATCCGTAGCCCTTCGCCCAGAAGAGCTCCATGGCTGCCTCGATGATCCGCGCGCGCGTATCCCTGCCCATGCCGTCATTCTTGATTGAACGTTCAACCAAGTCAAGCGTCAATTTCGATAGGCGGGCAGCTTCCAGCCGAAACGCAGCGCGCCGGCGCGCAGCGCGAAACCGGCCGCGGCGGCGATCAGGCCGGCCGGCGCCGCGGCGATTCCGGCGAGCAGGAGGCCGACCATCAGCGCCGCGGCGAGGGCGGCGGCCGTCACGTAGAGCTCGGGCCGCATCAGGATGGAGGGCTCGCCGGCGAGGACGTCGCGGACGATTCCGCCGAGGCAGGCGGTGAGCACCCCCATCGCGATCGCCGGCAACGGGGCCAGCCCGAACGCCAAGCCCTTCGCGGCGCCGTAGGTGGCATAAGCGGCGAGTCCGACCGCATCGAGCCAGTCCAGCGCCCGGCCCTTGCGCAGCGCCCCCGGGGAGAACCAGACCGCCAGAGCGGCGACGAAGCAGATCAGCAGAAGCGCATTGCCATGGACCCAGAAGACCGGCGCTCCGATCAGCAGGTCGCGGGCGGTTCCGCCGCCTACCCCGGTGACGACGGCGAAGAAAATCAGGGTCACCAGGGTCTGCTTCTTCGCGGCGGCGAGAAGGGCGCCCGACGTCGCGAAGACCGCGACTCCCGCCCAGTCGAGATAGGGGAGCGCCGAGCCCAGCATCGCGGCCGGGCCCGTCACCGGTCAACCTCCTTCACCCGTCGCTCCATGCGCCGACAGTGGACGGTGCCGGGCCCGCCGCCAAGGGCTTGCCGCCCAGGCCCGCCCTATTTAGGCTCGGCGGATGCGGATGCGGATGCTTCTCGGCGCCCTCGCGGCGGCGGCGGCGGCGTCGGCCGGAAAGGGCGAAGCCTGCGTCATCTCCTTCACCGCCCAGGAGGTGGGTCCGAAGCGGACCCCGGAGGAGGTTGCCGCGGACCGGGAGCGTGCCCGGCGCGAGACCCTTCGCCGCAGGACGCGCGCCGCGCAGCGGGAGCTTGCCGGAGGCGCGGATGCGGCGAGCGGCCTGGCCGACATGCTCGTGCCCAACATCCAGGCCATCTCCATCGAGTCGAGCAGCTGCGGGGTCGGCGAGATCGACTGGGCCGGAAGCGCCGGAATGCGCTACGAACCCCTGGCGGGCACCGCCTATGCCGGGCGCGAGGCCGAGTTCCACCCGATCGTCAGCGACCATGGACCGGGATCGCTCGGCCCGCCCTGCAATGCCGAGTTCCGGGTCCGCTTCGCCGAGCATCTTCGGCGCCGCCTCGCTCCGGCCGAGCTGAGGAGGAGCTTCGTCTTCCTCGCCGCGCGCCGCCGCGCCGACGTGATCGAGCGGCTGATGGCCTTCCACGGCAGGACCCGGCTGCCGCCGGTCGATTGGGCCGCCGATCCGGGGATCGTCGACTGGGCCCGCCGTCATCCGTCGGGGCGGGCGCTTTCGGCCGCCGTCGCCGGCTTCTGGCGCGAATCGGGGCCGCTGCTGGCGAGCGCCGAGCTGTCCTGCCCTTCGGCCTTCGCGGCCTGGAAGCGGGAACGCGACGACCTCGTGGAGCGGATCGCGAGGACGATCGAGCGGCCTCCGGCGAAGCCCTGATCAGCCGCGGCGGTTCAGCTCGTCGGAAGCAGTGCCAGCGCCCGAGACCTTGCCGTCGGCCTACTTGAAGCGCTCGGCGCAGGTGTCGAGCACGGCGATCGGCGAGCCGAGCTTCGCGGCCGCCGCAAGCGCGCGCTTGCGTTCGCGGGTCTGGGCCTCGATCGCGCCGCCGGCGCGGGCTCGAAGGCCGGGGCCGAGCGAGTCGTTCAGCTCGCTGCGCATGCGGCGGTAGGCGGCGAGCTCGTTGCCGTAATTGACCTCCTCGCCGTCGAGCGCGACGCTGGTGAACTCGGCCAGCTCCTCGCAGGCGAGCTGAGCGTCGAGCCGCGCCTCGGGAAGGGTCACCTGGGTCTTGCCGGCGACCGGGAAGGCCGAGTCGCAGGCCGGCCCCAGGTCCTTCCATTTGCCTTCGGTGATGCTTTCCTGGAGCTGGCCCATGCGCTTGTTGACCCGGTTTGCGGTCTCGGCCGTGAACTCCCCTCCCTCCGAAGCGGCGAGCAGCGCGTAATGGAAGATCTTGCCCTGCGCGGCGAGCGGGAGCGGCGCCTTGACGTCGGTCAGCGCGGTTCGCGCCGTCGCCGCCGCGACCACCGCGCAGGTCGCCGCCCGGTCGACCGGATCGGCGGGAAGCGCGAGCGGCTCGGGGCCGCATCCGGCGAGCAGCAGCAGCGCGATGCCGGCTAATCCGGAAAGAGCCTTCAAGGTCTTAAGCTCCCTGTCGTTTCGGCTGGGGAACGGCAGAAGACGCCCGATGCGTGCCGCCGTCAAGGGTGCGCCGCCGTCCTTGCGAGGAGCGAAGCGACGAAGCAATCCACTTCGCGCGTGTCTCCGGACGCTGAGCTGGATTGCTTCGCTCCGCTCGCAATGACGGCCTCAGATGTGGATCGGCAGCCCGGTCACCGCCATCGCCGCTTCCTTGACCGCTTCCGAATGGGTCGGGTGGGCGTGGCAGGTGTAGGCGATGTCCTCGCTGGTCGCTCCGAACTCCATCGCCTGGGCGGCCTGGGCGATCATGGTGCCGGCGACCGAGGCGATGATATGCACTCCCAGCACCCGGTCGGTTCGGGCGTCGGCGATCACCTTGACGAAGCCGTCGGTCTCGCGGTTGGTCTTGGCGCGGCTGTTCCCCAGCATCGGAAACTTGCCGGTCCTGATCTCGACCCCGGCCTCCTTCAGCTCCTCCTCGGTCTTCCCGACCGAGGCGATCTCGGGGAAGGTGTAGACGACGCTCGGGATGACCTCGTGGTTGACGATTCCGACCTGGCCGGCGAGGATCTCGGCGACGGCGATTCCTTCGTCCTCGGCCTTGTGGGCGAGCATCGGCCCCGGCGTCACGTCGCCGATCGCGTAGATCCCCCCGACTCCCGTCTTGAAGTCGTGGCCGACCTCGATCTGCCCCCGCTGGTTGAGCTGGACGCCCGCCGCCTCGAGGTCGAGCGCCTCGGTGTTCGGCCGCCGGCCGATCGAGACGAGGACGACGTCCGCCTCGATCGTCTGGGCCTCGCCGCCCTTGGCCGGCTCGACGGTGAGGACGACGCCGTCCCCTGTCTTCTCGGCCTTCGTCACCTTGGTCGAGGTGCGCATCTCGAAGCCCTGCTTCCTGAAGATCTTGGCCGCCTCCTTGCGGACCTCGCCGTCCATCCCCGGGAGGATCTGGTCGAGATATTCGACCACCGTGACCCTGGCCCCGAGCCGCCGCCAGACCGAGCCGAGCTCGAGCCCGATCACCCCGCCGCCGATGACGACGAGGTGGCCCGGCACCTTCGCCAGCTCGAGCGCCCCGGTCGAATCGACGATCCGCTCCTGGTCGACCTCCACGCCCGGAAGCGGAGTTACCGACGAGCCGGTGGCGATGACGATGTTCTTGGCGCTGTAGGCTTGCCCGGCGACGTCGATCGCATTCGGACCGGTGAATTTCGCGTGCCCCTTCAGCCAGGTCACCTTGTTCTTCTTGAACAGGAACTCCACTCCGCCGGTCAGCCCCTTCACCGCCTCCTTGCGGCCGGCGTGCATGGCGTCGAGGTCGAGCTCCACGCCCGTCGCCTTGATACCCCACTTCGCCATCGTGCCGTGCGCCGCTTCCTCGAACAGCTCGGAGGCATGGAGCAGGGCCTTGGACGGGATGCAGCCGACGTTGAGGCAGGTCCCGCCGAGCGTCTCGCGACTCTCCGCGCAGGCCGTCTTCAGCCCGAGCTGCGCCGCCCGGATGGCGGCGACATAGCCGCCCGGCCCGGCACCGATCACGATCACGTCGAAATTCGTGTCAGTCATCAATCACTCTTCTTAGGAAACGGTGTATACCGGTCATGTTCGGACCCGAGGACGGCCATATGGCCCCTGAGGCGATCGAAATCCAGCAAAGGGACGAGGCGGGGGATTATATCCAGCACGTCCTCCGGCTGGTAGCGAACGTAAACGATCGCTGGCGGCGGCGCGGCGCCTCGAAGGAAAACCAATTCGCCGAAATCGCGATCGCAGGTGAGGAGAACACGATCCGCGGCGACCGCGTAAGCGAGAACCTCAAGATCGCTGCCGTCGGGAACCACATCTGTGGAGCGGAGGACATCATACCCCTCCTGCGCTAAAGCGGCCGCGATCCGCCTGCCGACATTCGCGTCGCAGATCAGCTTCAAGCGGCGCGGGCGCGGCTGGCCGCGATATAGCTTTCGTCGTGCATCAGTTCGGCTGCGAACGAGGCGGCCGCCATCACTTGTATCGCCTGAACCTCTGGGTACTCATCGGCAATCTGCCCATAGGTCCAGCCTGCCCCGACGAGTTTGAGTACCCGCTCGACGGTGACGCGGGTGCCCCGGAACACGGGTTTGCCACCCAAAATGCCGTCGACTGAATGAATATGCTCGCGCCAGTCCATGGTCACAGGTCTATCAGAAGCCGGGTCGGATCTTCCAGCGCTTCCTTCATCCGCACCAGGAAGGTGACGGCCTCGCGGCCGTCGACAAGGCGATGATCGTAGCTCAGAGCCAGATACATCATCGGCTTCGCGACGATCTGCCCGTCCCTGACCACCGGCCGCTCCTCGATCCGGTGCATTCCGAGCACGGCCGACTGCGGCGGGTTGATGATCGGGGTCGAGATGAGCGAGCCGAACACCCCGCCGTTGGAGATGGTGAAGGTCCCCCCCTCCATGTCGGCCATGGTCAGCGAGCCTTCCTTGGCCCGCCGGCCGAAGTCGGCGATCGTCTTCTCGATCTCGGCGAAGCTCAGCGCCTGGGCGTCGCGGATGACGGGGACGACGAGGCCGTTCGGCGCCGAGACGGCGACCGAGACGTCGACATAGTCGTGATAGACGATCTCCTCACCCTCTATGTAGGCGTTGACCGCGGGGACGTCGCGGGCGGCGAGGACCGCCGCCTTCACGAAGAAGCTCATGAAGCCGAGGCGGATGCCGTGCTTCTTCTCGAACAGGTCCTTGTAGCGGTTCCTCGCCTCCATCACCGCCGTCATGTCGACGTCGTTGAAGGTGGTCAGCATCGCCGCCGTGTTCTGGGCCTCCTTGAGGCGGCGGGCGACGGTCTGCCGAAGCCGGGTCATCCGCACCCGCTCCTCGCGGCGCTCGCCGGTGGCCGTCGGCCGGGGCGGCGGCGGGGCGGCGGCGGGAGGCGGCGGCGGCGGCGCGGCGGGCGCGGCTTCCTTGGCCTTGGCCGCGGCGAGGACGTCGTCCTTGGTCAGCCGCCCGTCCTTGCCGGTGCCCTTGATCCGCGACGGGTCGAGATGATGCTCGAGCACGATCCGCCGCACCGAGGGCGACAGGGTGAGGTGGGGACTGTCGCCTTCCTCGGCTTCCTCGTCGCGCAACTCGACATTCTCGCCCGCGCCTTCCGGATTGACCGGGACCGCCGCCGGAGTCGCCTGATCGGCCCTGGCCGGGGCCGGCATCCCGCCGCCGCTCTCGATCCGGGCGATGGCGGCGCCGACGGCGACCGTGTCGCCGACCGCGACGAGCTGGTCGCCCATCACTCCGTCGACCGGCGAGGGCACTTCGATCGCGACCTTGTCGGTCTCGAGGCTCGCGACCGGCTCGTCGGCCTTCACCGCGTCGCCGGGCATCTTCAGCCACTGGCCGAGAGTCGCCTCGGTGATCGATTCGCCCAGGGTCGGGACTTTGACTTCGGTGGCCATGAATGTTCCTTTATCCGGCCTTGCGCTGGGCCGGCGCCTGCCTGCTATGGCCGAGAGCGTCGGCGATCAAGGCCGCCTGCTCGGCGGCGTGGCGCTTGGCGAGGCCGGTGGCCGGCGAGGCGGCGGGCGGACGCCCGGCATAGACCGGGCGCTTGGGCTTGAGGCCGGCCTCCCCGAGCCGGCGCTCGATGCGAGGCTCGACATGGGCCCAATAGCCCTGGTTCTGCGGTTCCTCCTGGGCCCAGACCACCTCCTCGAGATTGGTCATGCGCTTCACCCGCGCCAGCAGGGCCTCGCCCGGGAAGGGATAGAGCTGCTCGATCCGGACGATGCTGGTGTGCGCGTCGCCCGCCTGGTCGCGGGCTTCGAGAAGCTCGTAGGCGAGCTTGCCGGTGCACAGGACGAGGCGCTTCACCTCCTCGTCCGCCGGGGCCCTCGGATCGGAGAGGATGCGCTTGAAGTGGCTGTCCCCGATGAAGTCGGCGAGGCTGGAGACGGCCTGCTTGTGGCGGAGCAGCGACTTGGGCGTCATCAGCACCAGCGGCTTCCTGAAGTCGCGGTTCATCTGCCGCCTCAGGATGTGGAAATAATTGGCCGGGGTGGTGCAGTTGGCGACCTGCATATTGTCCTCGGCGCAGAGCTGGAGAAAGCGCTCCGGCCGGGCCGAGCTGTGCTCCGGGCCCTGCCCCTCGTAGCCGTGCGGCAGAAGCAGGACGAGGCCCGAGGCGCGAAGCCATTTCGCCTCGCCCGCGGCGATGAACTGGTCGATCATCACCTGAGCGCCGTTGGCGAAGTCGCCGAACTGCGCTTCCCACAGGACGAGGGTTTGCGGATCGGCCAGCGAATAGCCATATTCGAAGCCCATCACCCCGAATTCGGAGAGCGGGCTGTCGCGGACCTCGAAGCGGGCGGGGCCGACCTGGGTCAGCGGGATATATTTGCGGCCGTCCTTCTGGTCGACCCAGACCGCGTGGCGCTGGCTGAACGTGCCGCGCCCCGAATCCTGGCCGGACAGGCGCACCGGGTGGCCCTCGCGAAGAAGGGTCCCGAAGGCGAGCGCCTCGGCCGTCGCCCAGTCGAACCCCTCGCCGCCGGCGAACATCTCGCGGCGCGCGTCGACGATCCGCGCCAGCGTCTTGTGGACCGAAAGGTCCTCCGGGACCGTGGTGAGGACCCGGCCCACGTCGCGGGCCATTTTCTCGGAGACTCCCGTCGCGACGTTGCGGCGCTCGGTGATCGCCTCCTGGGGGCGATTGAGTCCGGCCCAGGCGCCTTCGAACCAGTCGGCCTTGTTGGGCAGATAGGATTTGGCCGCCTCGAACTCGCCTTCGAGCAAAGCGGTGAAGGCGGTGATCTCCTTGTCGACCCAGTCGGCCTCGATCACACCCTCCTTCACCAGCCGCTCGGCATAGAGCTGGGAGACCGGCGGATGGCCGCGGATCGCGGCGTACATGAGCGGCTGGGTGAAGCTCGGCTCGTCGCCCTCGTTGTGGCCGAAGCGGCGGTAGCACCACATGTCGATGACGATGTCGCGGTTGAAGCGCTGGCGATATTCGATGGCGAGCTTGCAGCAGAAGGTCACCGCCTCCGGATCGTCGCCGTTGACGTGGAGGATCGGCGCCTGGATCGCCTTCGCGACGTCCGACGGATAGGGCGAGGACCGGCCGAATTGCGGGCTGGTGGTGAAGCCGACCTGATTGTTGATGATGTAGTGGAGGCAGCCGCCGGTCGAATAGCCGGGGATGCCCGAGAAGCCGAGGCATTCGGAGACGATCCCCTGGCCGGCGAAGGCGGCGTCGCCGTGGAGGAGCACGGGAAGGACCGTGTCGCCGTCCGGGTCGCCGAGCGCGACCTGCTGCGCCTTCGCCTTGCCGAGCACGACCGGATCGACCGCCTCGAGATGGCTCGGATTGGGGACCAGCGAGAGATGGACCTTGATCCCGTCGAACTCGCGATCGGACGAGGTGCCGAGATGATATTTGACGTCGCCCGAGCCGCCGACGTCCTCGGGGTTCGCCGAGCCGCCGGCGAATTCCGAGAAGATGGCGCGATAGGGCTTGGCCATGACGTTGGCGAGGACGTTCAGGCGCCCGCGATGGGCCATCCCGAGCACGATCGAGCCGACCCGGTCGGCGCCGCCATATTTGATCACCGCCTCGAGCGCCGGGATCATCGATTCGCCGCCGTCGAGGCCGAACCTTTTAGTCCCGACATATTTGCGGGCGAGGAACCTCTCCCACTGCTCGGCCTGCACGACCTTGGCGAGGATCGACCTCTTGCCCTCGGGCGTGAAGCGGATCTCCGCCTCGGGCCCTTCCATCCGCTCCTGGAGGAAGCGCCGCTCCTCCACCGCGTTGATGTGCATATATTCGAGGCCGACATGGCCGCAATAATTGCGCCTCAGGATCTCGACGACCTCGCGCACCGTCGCCTGCTGGAGGCCGAGCGCCCCGCCGAGCCAGACGGGCCGGTCGAGCGCTTCGCCGCTGAAGCCGTGATATTCCGGCTTCAGGTCGTCCGGCATCTCGCGCTTGGCGAGCCCGAGCGGATCGAGCCTGGCGGCGAGGTGGCCGCGCACCCGGTAGGTGCGGATCAGCATCATCGCGCAGATCGAATCGTTGGCCGCCCGCTCGACGTCGGCGCCCGACTTGCCGGAGGCGGCTGCCGCTTCCTTGGCCTTCGCCGCGACCTTCTCGATCGTCATCAGGGTCGGGTCGAGGCCCGCATTCACGTCGTCGAGCTCGGCCACGGGCCAGTTCGCCCGCGCCCAGCTCGGTCCCTGTTTGAGATCGCTGACGATGTCGTCCAAGTCCAAGCCTTCCAAAACTTCCACCGGCGGTAACGCCGCAACGTCCACGCCCGCTCCGTCATTGCGAGGAGCGAAGCGACGAAGCAATCCAGCCTGCGCCAGAGGCCGCACCTGGATTGCTTCGCTTCGCTCGCAATGACGAGCCCGGCGCGCCCCCCTCAGCCCTTCAAAAGGGCCGCGAGGGTGGATCCCAGCTCAGATGGGCTCGGCGACACCGTAATTCCAGCCGCCTCCATCGCCGCGATCTTGTCCTCGGCGGCGCCCTTGCCGCCCGAGACGATCGCTCCGGCATGACCCATCCGCCGTCCGGGGGGTGCCGTGCGGCCGGCGATGAAGCCGACGGTCGGCTTGCCGCGCCCGGCCCGGGCCTCGTCGGCGAGGAACTGGGCGGCATCCTCCTCGGCCGAGCCGCCGATCTCGCCGATCATGATGATCGACCGGGTCTCGGGGTCCGCCAGGAAGAGCTCGAGAACGTCGACGAAGTTGGTGCCGTTGACCGGATCGCCGCCGATCCCGACCGCCGTCGTCTGGCCGAGGCCGGCGTTGGAGGTCTGGAACACCGCCTCGTAGGTGAGCGTGCCGGAGCGGCTGACGACCCCGACCGAGCCCTTGCGGAAGATGCTTCCCGGCATGATCCCGATCTTGCACTCGCCCGGAGTCAGGACTCCGGGGCAGTTCGGCCCGATCAGCCGCGATTTGGAGCCCGACAACGCCCTCTTCACCCGGACCATGTCGAGCACCGGGATGCCCTCGGTGATGCAGACGATCAGAGGCACCTCAGCGTCGATCGCCTCGAGGATCGAATCGGCGGCGAAGGGCGGCGGCACGTAGACCACGCTCGCATCGGCGCCGGTCTCGCGAACCGCCTCCTGGACGGTGTCGTAGACCGGCAGGCCGAGATGGGTCTGGCCGCCCTTCCCCGGAGTGACCCCGGCGACCATCTTCGTTCCGTAGGCGAGCGCCTGCTCGGTGTGGAAGGTGCCGGTTTCACCGGTCATGCCCTGGGTGATGACCTTGGTCGACGAATTGACGAGGATCGACATTCAAAAGCCTCCGATGGCCTGGGCGACGAGGATATTGCCGCTGAGGCCGTATTGCTGTCCGACCGGATGGTCCTTCGGAACATGGTTGATCTCGACCGTGATGCCGTCGCGCCAGCCCGGCTCCCACAGTCGCTTCGACAGGCCGGGCGCCGGCGTCTCGACCCCGGTCGGAGGCTTACCCATCAACGCTTCGAGCGCGGCGCCGTCCAGCGGCGCGGGCGCCTCGAAGTCGTAGAGCCGGCAGCCGGAGCCCCAGAAGCCGGTCCTGTCCTCGTAGCGCGAGACGATCAGGAAGACCTCGCGGCCGCCCAGCGTCCGGTGGAAATTGGCGCCGGCGACCTTGCCGTCGGAATCGGCGGCGTCGCGCCCAAGCTTGACCAGCCGCGCGACCCGGGGGTTGGCCTCCTCCGGCATCGCCGTCCAGCCACTCGCCTGGGCGTCCGCCTTCATCGCCTCGATATCGCTGCCGGTGCGCGAGCAGGCGGCCTTGAAAGCCCCGAGAATCTCTCGCTCGGGCGCAGGCGTCGTCGGCTCGGCGGATGCCGCGTGGAGCGCGAGGGCCGCGATGGTCAGCATCGGCTTGGAACCGCCATGGGAGCTCCGCAAATCACCGACGCGATAGGCGCGCCAGCGCCACCAGCCAACCCACCGCCATCGCCGGCGTCGTGAACGCCAGCAGGGCCAGGCCATCCAGAAAATAGGGGTTCGCTGCCGTCATCGACACATAGTAGATGGGCCACGCGAGAATGGCCGCCCCGCCGACGATCCACGCCGCGGGGCGCCCGAGGACGTAGGCGAGCACCTTGGTCGCCGCCCAGGACACCGCGGCCAGCGGAATGCCGACGAAAAGAGCGAAGGCGATATTGTCGGCGGTCCGGTCCACGCGCCTACTTCAAGCTTCCGTCGATCGCCTTGCAGGCTTCGAGCAGCTCCTTCACCGCGTCGACCGAGACCTGGAAATTCTTCTTCGCCGACTCGTCGAGCTCGATCTCGACGATCCGCTCGACTCCGCCGGCTCCGATCACGACCGGGACTCCGACGTAGAGATCGTCGACTCCATATTGTCCCTGGAGGTAGGCGGCGGCGGGGAGGACCCGCTTCTTGTCCTTGAGGAAGGCCTCGGCCATCATCAGCGCGCTGGTCGCCGGCGCGTAATAAGCGGATCCGGTCTTCAGAAGCGCGACGATCTCGCCGCCGCCCGAGCGGGTGCGCTGGACGATCGCGTCGATCCGCTCCTGGGTCGACCAGCCCATCCGTATGAGGTCGGGCACCGGGATCCCGGCCACCGCCGAATAGGCCGGCACCGGCACCATCGTGTCGCCGTGGCCGCCGAGCACGAAGGCGGTGACGTCCTCGACCGAGACCTTGAACTCCTCGGCGAGGAAATGGCGGAATCGCGCGCTGTCGAGGACACCGGCCATTCCGACCACCCGTTCGTGGGGGAGGCCGGAGAATTCGCGCAGCGCCCAGACCATCGCGTCGAGCGGGTTGGTGACGCAGATGACGAAGGCGTCGGGGGCGTGCGCCCTGATGCCCTCGCCGACCGCCTTCATCACCTTCAGGTTGATGCCGAGCAGGTCGTCCCGGCTCATGCCCGGCTTGCGGGCGATTCCGGCGGTGACGATGCAGACGTCGGCGCCGGCGATGTCGGCATAATCCTGGGTGCCGGCGAGGCTTGCGTCATAGCCTTCGACCGGGCCGGCCTGGGCGAGATCGAGCGCCTTGCCCTGGGGGATGCCCTCGGCGACGTCGAGCAAGACGATATCCCCAAGCTCCCGGATCGCGGCGAGGTGGGCGAGGGTGCCGCCGATCATGCCGGCGCCGATGAGCGCGATTTTCGTGCGAGCCATAAGGGCTGCTCAGCCTTTCTTTCGTCAAAGCGGGGCGGCCGCGGGAACGGCCCAGGAATGCGGCGCCCGCTTAGACCCGAAGGCCGGAAGGGGCAACCGGCAGTGTTGGGAACGTCGCCCCAGCGAAGGCTGGGGCCCCGGCGGGTGAAGGGCACAGGCGAGCTTAGCCCCTGGGGTCCCGGCCTTCGCCGGGATGACGGCTACTTCCCGGCCAGCGCCTTCAGCATGTCGACCCAATGGTCGACGTCGTCGTAGAGCGCCTTGACCGGGAGCCTCTCGTCGCGACCGTGGGCGCGCATGTCGTCGGGGATGACGCCCCAGCTGCCGTCGACTCCGTAGACCGGGATTCCGGCGACCCGGAACGGCCGGGCGTCGCTGGCGCCGGTGCTCATCTCGGGCATGATCGGAGCGTCGGGATGGCGGGCGTGGACGGCGGCGGTGTAGGCCGCGACGACATCGGGTCGGAGCGGCGAGGCGAGCGACATCTTCTGGTCGTCGGTCCGCTCGACCTTGACCTCGGGGTCGTTCACCACCCGCTCGAGCTCGTCGCGGATCGCCGCCGGCTCGGTCCCCGGCATGATCCGGCAGTTGACGACGGCGCGGGCGAGCTGGGGCAGAGCGTTGTCGGCGTGGCCGCCCTCGAGCCGGGTGGCGACGCACCGGGTCCGGGTCAGCCCGACCTCGCCTTCGTCGGCCTCGATGACGTCGGCCGCCGCGCCATCCTTCGGATCGGCCAGCCAGCGCCGCATCGCGTCGCCGAGCGGGCCCTTCTCGCTCTTCTCCCGGACGGCGAAATAGGCTCGGGTGGTCTCGTTCTGGATCGGCTCGAAGCGATAGGCCTCGAGCTTCTCGATCGCGTGGGCGAGCTTGTAGATGGCGTTGTCCGGCCGCGGCTTGGAGCTGTGGCCGCCGCGGTTGCGGACGGTGAAGCTGTACATCGAATAGGTCTTCTCCGCGGTCTGGAGCGAGAAGCCGAGCGGCCGCCCGTCCTTGGCGAAGCCGCCGCCGCCGCCGTCCGAGTTGAGCGCGAACTCCGCCTCGGTCCACTTGCGCCATTCGGTCGCTCCGAGGCGGGCGCCGTTGCCCTGCGTCTCCTCGTCGCCGGTGAAGAGGACGACGATGTCGCGCTTCGGCTTGAACCCCTCGACCCTGAGCCGGAGCAGCGCGGTGGTGACGGCGGTGATGCCCTGCTTGATGTCGCTTGTGCCGCGACCGTAGAAATAGCCGTCCTTCTCCGTCAGGACGTAGGGGTCGAGCGACCAGTCGTCGCGGTTCGCCGGGACGACGTCCATATGGGCCATCACCAGGATCGGCTTCTTGCCCGACGGCTTTGCGGCCGGCCAGCGCGCGATGAAGGCCGCGGTCTTGTCGCCCGGCGCGCCTTCATAGGGGACGACGTGGATGTCGCCCTCCGACCAGCCGCCGGCCCTGTATTGCTCCGCCAGATATTGCGCGAGCTCGGGCACCTTGCCCTGGCCCATGGCGGTGGGAATGGCGACCGAGCGGGCGAATATCTCGCGGGCCTTCGAATCCCATTTGTCGGCGGGCTCGGCGGCGACGGCGGTCGAGGAAAGCAGTGCGACGGCGAGGGTGAAAGCGAGGCGCATGGGGGAGGCTCCGATCCTGAGGCGGGCGGAAGCTGGACCGGACTTGCGTGGGCGTCAACGGGTAGTGGAAGACACTCGTCGCTCCATCGCAGGCTGGGCCCAGGGGGTGGAGGGCGCCCGCCGTCGCCCCAGCGCAGGCTGGGGCCCCGGGGGGTGAAGGGAAGCGGCGTTCTTCACCCGCCGGGGCCCC
>DASVVX010000124.1:0-7805 GCA_036386295.1 Allosphingosinicella sp. | reverse complement strand
GCCGTTCCGCGGCGAAGGCCTGGGGCCAGCCGCATCGCCCTTTGGGACTGGGCCCCGGCTTCGCCGGGGAGCCGCTCTGCCGGCTTGCTCTCGCCCCCCTCGCGAACGACAAGCGGGGCGTGGATTCGCCGCCCCTCGTCGCCCTGAACGGCATCACCAAGCGGCATGGCGGGCAGGCCGTGCTGGACGACGTCGGCCTGTCGGTCGCCGGCGGGACCTTCCTGGCGCTGGTCGGCCCGTCCGGATCCGGCAAGACGACCCTGCTCAAGACGATCAACCGGCTGGTCGAACCGGATGAGGGCGTTGCGACGCTCGCCGGCGAGGACGTCCGCTCGGTCCCGGCCGCGGCGCTGCGTCGACGGATCGGCTACGTCTTCCAGGGGATCGGGCTCTTCCCGCACATGGACGTGGCCGAGAATATCGCGATCGTGCCTCGGCTGGCCGGCGTCCCCTCCGAGGAGCGGCGGACGCGGGTGATGGAGCTGCTCGACCTGGTGGCGCTTCCGCGCGACTTCGCCTGGCGGCGCCCGGCCCAGCTCTCGGGCGGCCAGGCGCAGCGAGTCGGAGTGGCCCGCGCCCTCGCCGCCGGGCTGAGGGTGATGCTGATGGACGAGCCGTTCGGGGCCCTCGACCCGGTCACCCGCGACGAGCTCGGGCGCGCCTATCGGGCACTTCACGACAGGCTCGGCCTGACCACGATCATGGTCACCCACGACATGACCGAAGCGCTGCTCCTGGCCGACCGGATCGTCGTCCTGATCGGAGGCCGGATCCGGGCCGATGCCACTCCCGCGCGTCTGATGCGCGAGGATTCGGACGCCGAGGTGCGGGCGCTGATCGACGTCCCGCGCCGGCAGGCGGAACGCCTCGCCGCCCTGGAGCGGAGCGAATGAGCCCGTCCGCGGGCGACGCGCTTGCGGCGCTGCCGCAGCTGGCCAGGGCGCACGTCCTGCTCAGCGGCTCGGCGATCGCGATCGCCGTGATCGCCGGCCTGCCGATCGCCTTGTGGGCCGCCGGGCACCGCCGGGCTCGGATCCCGCTGCTCGGCTTCGTCGCTCTGGTCCAGACGGTGCCGGCGCTGGCACTGCTCGCCTTGTTCTATCCTTTGCTGCTGCTGATCGGAGCGGCGCTGGACGTCGCCCTGCCCGCGCTCGGCTTCCTCCCGGCCTTGATCGCGCTCAGCCTCTACGCTCTGCTGCCGATCGTCCGCAACGGCGTGGCGGCGCGCGAGGGGCTCGATCCGAGCGTGATTGAGGCCGCCGACGGCGTCGGGATGACGAGGCGGCAGCGGCTCTGGCTGGTCGAGCTGCCGCTCGGGGCGCCGGTGCTGCTCGCCGGAATCCGGACCGCCTCGGTGTGGACGATCGGCGCCGCGACGCTCGCCACCACGGTCGGCCAGCCGAGCCTTGGGAACCTCATCTTCTCGGGTCTCCAGACCGAGAACTGGATCAGGGTGCTGGTCGGCTGCGCGGCGGCGGCGGTGCTGGCGCTGGCCGCCGACGGGCTGCTCGCCTTGATCGAGAGCGGCCTTGCCCGCCGCTCGGCCTGGCGGACCCGCCTCGGTCTGGGACTGCTCGCCGCGGGGCTGCTCGCGGCTGTGGTGCAGCCCCGGCGCGGCGCCGAGGCGCGGACGGTGGCGATCGGGGCGAAGAATTTCTCGGAGCAATATATCCTCGCCGCCGCGATCGCCGATCGCCTGCGCGCCGCCGGCTACCGAACCGAGCTTCGCGAGGACCTCGGCTCGGCGGTCGCCTATCGCGCCGTCGCCGCCGGCGATATCGACGTCTATGTCGACTATGGCGGGACCTTGTGGACCAACGTCCTCGCCCGAACCGACGTCCCGCCGGCACCGGTGCTTCGGACGGAGCTGGCCCGGGCGCTCGCCCGACGCGACGGAGTGCGGGTCGCCGGATCGCTCGGCTTCGAGAATGCCTATGCGCTGGCGATGCGGCGCGGGCGCGCCGAGCAGCTCGGCATAAGGTCGATCGCGGACCTGGCACGGGCGGCGCCGAGGCTTCGCTTCGCCAGCGACATCGAGTTCCCGAGCCGGCCGGAATGGCGGTCGGTCGAGCGGGCCTATGGGCTGCGCTTCGCCGAGCAGCGCAGCTACAACCCGACGTTCATGTACCGGGCCATCGCCGACGGCTCGGCCGACGTCCTTTCGGCCTTCTCCTCGGACGGGCGGATCGCCGCGCTCGACCTCGTCACCCTGAGCGACCCGAAAGGCGCTCTGCCGAGCTACGAGGCCTTGCTGCTGGTCTCGCCCGGGCGCGCCCGCGACGGGAAGTTCCTCGCCGCGCTGAAGCCGCTGCTCGGCGCGGTGCCGATCGAACGGATGCGGCAGGCGAACCTGATGGTCGACCGCGACGTGGACAAACGAAGCCCGGAGGAAGCGGCGCGCTGGCTGTTCGGGCGGAAATGAGCGTCAATATCCCTCCCCGGCCTGTGGCGGGGAGGGGGACCGCGCGGAGCGCGGTGGAGGGTTCTTCGAGGCTCGAGAGCCCCTCCACCATGCTTCGCATGGTCCCCCTCCCCCGGAAATCCGGGGGAGGATTTAGCGGGCCTCAACCCTCTTCGGTGCGGCGGCCGCGCGAGCGGCTGAGCAGCAGGTAGGCGACGGCGGACACGGCGGCGGTGACGGCGATCTTCTTCGCCAGGCCCTGCTTGTTGTATTTCCACTCCGAGCGGATTCCCATCTCCGCCGGTATGTTGGGAATTTTCGCCCGGGCGAGGTCCTGGACGAGGCCTTCGACGACGTTGATCCGGTCCGCGCCCATCAGCATCAGCCAGTGCAGCCAGTGCGACTCGCTGTAGGTGAAGGCCGCGCGGCGGATCATCCCGCTGAGGCCGCTCGGCGGAGTCGAGGTCCCGACGACGGCCGGCCGCCGCACATGCTCGATCGACTGCAAGATCTCGACGTCGGCGCTCTGGACCGTGGGGCGGACCCACTGGCCGGAATGATCGTCCTTCGAGCGGTCGCGATAGGGATAGGTCGGGTCGTTGGCGGGATCGGCGTCGACTCCCCAGCCGGGGATGGTGGCCGGATCACGGGTCAGGGTCGTGGTCGGTGCGTTCATGGGGGCTCTCCGGTCAGGCGGCGTTGGGGACAAGCACGGGCTTGATGCAGCCGTCGAGCTTCGCCGAGAAGATGTGATAGGCGTCGGCCACGTCCTCGAGCGGCACCCTGTGGGTGATCAGGGCCTTCGGGTTCAGCCGCCCCTCCTTCACATGGTCGATGAGCTTGGGAAGGTGCCGCTTCACCGCCGCCTGGTTGGCGCGCAGGGTAAGCCCCTTGTTCACGACGTTGCCGATCGGGATCATGTTGCCGGTCGGGCCGTAGACTCCGACGATCGAGACGATTCCGCCCTTCTTCACCGAGTTGATCGCCCAGTGGAGCGGGATGGCGTTGCCGGCCTCGAGCTTCAATTTGTTGCCGAACAGATATTGGAGCGAGTTGCCGACCGCGTCGCCGCCGACGGCCTCGATGCAGACGTCGGCGCCGAGCCCGCCGGTCGTCTTCTTCATGAACACGACGACGTCGAGCTCGCGGAAGTCATAGACCTCCGCCGGGCAATAGGTGCGGGCGAATTCGAGCCTGTAGTCGACATGGTCGAAGACGATGACGCGCCCGGCGCCGAACAGCCATGCGCAGCGGGCGGCCATGATTCCGACCGGCCCGGCGCCGAAGACGGCGACGGTGTCGCCCGGCTTGATCCCGGCCATCTCGGCCGCCTGATAGCCGGTCGGGACGACGTCGGTCAGAAGCACCGCATCGTCGGGATCCATCCAGTCGGGAATGAGGGTGGGCCCGAAGTCGGCGTAGGGAACGCGGACATATTCCGCCTGGCCGCCGTCATAGCCGCCGGCCGTGTGGGAATAGCCGAAGATGCCGCCCACCGCGGTCGCCTGGGCGTTGGATTCGTGGCAGTTGCCGAACAGGCCCTGCTTGCAGAAATGGCACTGCCCGCAGGCGATGTTGAAGGGCACGAGGACATGATCGCCCTTCTTCAGATTCTCGACGGCGCTTCCGACCTCCTCGACGATCCCGCAGAATTCGTGGCCGAAGGTTTGGCCGACGCGCGTGTCCGGCACCATGCCGTGATAGAGGTGGAGGTCCGATCCGCAGATGCACGAACGGGTGACACGGACGATGGCGTCGCGGGGATGCTCGATCGCCGGCATCGGTTTCTCTTCGACTCGGATCCGGTAGGGACCCCTGTAATCCATGGCGAGCATCCGCGGCTCCTTTGCTTTCAGGCTTTGCGCCTCAACAGGGCTTCACCGCGATGGTTCCCGGCCGGAAGGAGCAAAAGACGCCGCTCGCGGAGAAGTCGGATCGTTCCGGTAACGAGTTGAATCGATATCCTTTCCGATTGCCCGATTTGGAACCGCCAAGCCCGCGCGCGGGTTCAGCCGCCGAGTTTCACATAGGAGGCCTGCATGGCGACCAACACCGATTCGAAGCAGAGCAGCCGGTCGCGTTCGAGCGGCGGCAACAACGGCGGCGGCTCGACGAAGCGCGACAGCGAGGGCCGGTTCACCAGCGAGCGCAGCGCTTTCTCGTGGGGCGGCGGCAACGCCGGGGTGCTCGCCGGCGCCGCGCTGGCCGGCGCCGCGGTCGGCATCGCCGCCAATTTCGGCCGCAAGTTCCTGATGCAGATGCCTGCGGCGGCGGCCGGCGACTGGTTCGACGCGCTGAAGGCCGAGCATGCCGCCACGCTCGCCCTGTTCGACCAGCTCGAGGCGACCGACGACAGCCAGACGACGATGCGCACGACGCTTCTGATGAAGCTGAAATACGCTCTGACCAAGCATGCCCATGAGGAGGAGGCCGTCATCTATCCGGCGCTTCGCCAGGCCAATTCGGCGCACGACGCCGACGCGCTCAATTCCGAGCATGGCTACGTCAAGACCTACCTCTACGAGCTCGAGAGCCTCGCCAAGGACAGCCCCGAGTGGCTCGCCCGGGTCCGCGATTTCCGCGCCATGCTCGAGGAGCATATCCGGATGGAGGAGGAAGAGGTGTTCCCGGCCTTCAAGCAGGTCCTCAGCGAGGAGCAGAATGCCAAGCTGACCAGCCTGATGAACAAGGAAGGCTTCAAGATGGCGTGAATGAATTCCTCCCCGGCATTGGCCGGGGAGGGGGACCGCCCGAAGGGCCGTGGAGGGGTTCTTCCAACTCTCGAAGAACCCCTCCACCATGCTTCGCATGGTCCCCCTCCCCGCGAAATCGCGGGGAGGAATTAGCTGGCGAAGGGCCGGCGCAGCGATGCGCCGGCCCTTTCCTTTCACGCCAGCTGGCCGTGGCAGTGCTTGAACTTCAGCCCCGAGCCGCACGGGCAGGGCGCGTTGCGGCTGACCTGGGGCATGTCCGCCTCGGCGATCTCGAACGATCCCGCCGGCATCTCGGGGCGGGCGCTCTGCAGCGGCGGAAGCCGCGACAGGATGGCGCCGGTGCCCGCGTCGATGTCCGCCGTGTCGTCCTCGCCCGTGAACGGGTCGATATGGTGGGTGATGAAGTCCGGCAGGCCCTGCATGTCGGAGAATTCCTCCTCCGGCGGCGCCAGCTGGAAGGTCGCCCGGCTCAGCGTCCGGGTGACGTCCTCGCGGATCAGGGCGAGCATCCGCTCGAACAGCTGGAAGGCCTCGTGCTTGTATTCGTCGATCGGCTTGCGCTGAGCATAGGCGCGCAGGTGGATGACCTGCCTCAGCGCGTCGAGCATCGCCAGATGGTCCTTCCAGTGATGGTCGAGCGACTGGAGGAGGATGCTCTTCTCGATCTGGATATAGGTCTCCGGCCGCAGCGCCTGCGCCTTCTCGGCGACCTTGGCGTCGGCCGCCGCGCGGATGCGCTCGAGCAGGAGCTCGGGGTCGACCGCTTCCTCCTTCAGCCAGTCGTCGATCGGGAGATCGAGCGCGAAGACGGCGTCGACCCGCTCCTTGAGCAGCGGGACGTCCCATTGCTCGGGATAGGTGTTGGGCGGACAGGCCTCGCCGACGATGGTGTTGACGGTCTCGGCGCGCATGTCCTCGACGACGTCGCCGACGGTGTCCGCGTCCATGATGTCGGCGCGCTGCTCGTAGATGACCTTGCGCTGGTCGTTCATGACGTCGTCATATTCGACGACCTGCTTGCGGATGTCGTAGTTGCGCGCCTCGACCTTCTTCTGCGCGGTCTCGATCGCCTTCGAGATCCACGGGCTGACGATCGCCTCGCCGTCCTCGAGATTCTTGTTCATCAGCCGCGCGAACATGGTCTGCGGCCCGAAGATGCGCAGAAGATCGTCGTCGAGGCTGAGGTAGAAGCGCGACAGGCCGGGATCGCCCTGGCGGCCGGACCGGCCGCGAAGCTGGTTGTCGATCCGTCGGCTCTCGTGCCGCTCGGTGCCGAGCACGAACAGGCCGCCCGCGGCGATGACCCGCTGCTTCTCCTCCTCGACCTCCTGCTTGATCCGCTCGATCGCGGCGTCCCGCTCGGGCCCGTCCTCCATCTCGCCGAGCTCGTCGCCGACCCGGAACTCGACGTTGCCGCCGAGCTGGATGTCGGTGCCTCGGCCGGCCATGTTGGTGGCGATCGTCACCCGGCCGAGGCGGCCGGCCTGGGCGACGATGTGGGCCTCCTGCTCGTGGAAGCGGGCGTTGAGCACCGCATGCTCCACGCCTTCCTTCTGGAGGAACTCGCCGAGCAGCTCGGACTTCTCGATCGAGACCGTGCCGACCAGCACCGGCTGGCCGAGCTCCTGCTTCTCCTTGATCGACTTGGCGATGGCGGCGAACTTGTCGTTCTGGTTCTTGTAGAATTCGTCGTCCTCGTCGATCCGCCGGACCGGCAGGTTGGTCGGGATCGTCACCACGTTCATCTTGTAGATGTCCCAGAACTCCGCCGCCTCGGTCGCGGCGGTTCCGGTCATCCCGCCGAGCTTGGGGTAGAGGCGGAAATAATTCTGGAAGGTGATCGAGGCCATGGTCTGGTTCTCGGGCTCGATCGTCACCCCTTCCTTGGCCTCGACGGCCTGGTGGAGGCCGTCGGACCAGCGCCGCCCCTCCATCATCCGGCCGGTGAACTCGTCGATGATGACGACCTTGCCGTCCTTGACGATATAATCGATGTCGCGCTTGAACATGACGTTGGCGCGCAACGCCTGGTTGAGATGGTGGACGACCAGCGTGTTCTCGTAATCGTAGAGGTTCGAGCCGAACAGCAGCTCGGCGTCCTCGAGCAGCCGCTCCATCTTCTCGGTGCCGTCCTCGGTGAGCACGACCGAGCGCTGCTTCTCGTCGACCTCGTAATCGGCCGGGTCGAGCCCCTTCACGATCGCGTCGACGCGCATGTAGAGCTCCGACTTGTCGTCGGTGGGGCCGGAGATGATCAGCGGAGTCCGGGCCTCGTCGATCAGGATCGAATCGACCTCGTCGACGATGGCGAAATTGAAGGGGCGCTGGACCATCGACTCGCGCTCGTACTTCATGTTGTCGCGCAGATAGTCGAAGCCGAACTCGTTGTTGGTGCCGTAGGTGATGTCGGAACCATAAGCGTCGCGGCGCTGGTAGTCGGCGAGGTTGGGGACGATGACTCCGACGGTCATGCCGAGGAAGCGGTAGATCTGGCCCATCCAGTCGGCGTCGCGGCGGGCGAGATAGTCGTTGACGGTGACGACGTGGACGCCCTTCCCTTCCAGCGCGTTCAAATAGACGGCGAGCGTGGCGACCAGGGTCTTGCCCTCGCCGGTGCGCATCTCGGCGATCTCGCCGCGGTGGAGGACGATTCCGCCGATCATCTGGACGTCGTAATGACGCTGGCCGAG
>DASVVX010000123.1:0-19276 GCA_036386295.1 Allosphingosinicella sp. | reverse complement strand
GGTGGTTCAGCCGGAGACCCTGCGCTCGAACAGCCAGACCCGGATCGCGCTGGCCAGGTTGGGGGGCGAAGCGGTCTGGATGCGCTCGGCGTCGATCCGGGCGACGAGCGCGCTGAGCGGCAGGCCCTCGGCTTCGGCGGCCGCCTTGAGCGCCTCCCAGAAGACCGGCTCGAGGCTGATGGACGTCGAGTGGCCGGCGATCATCACCGAGCGTTTGACGGGGCCCGTCATTGCGAGGAGCAGCGACGAAGCAATCTACTCGCCTCCACCGCCGCGGACTGGATTGCTTCGCTTCGCTCGCAATGACGGCTCCATCAATACATATGCTGGCCGCCGTTGATGCTGAGCGTCGAGCCGGTGATGAAGCCGGCCTCCTCGCCGCACAGGAAGACCACCCCGCGGGCGATCTCCTCGGCCTTGCCGAGTCGGCCGACCGGGATCCGGGCGACGATCTTGGCGAGGACGTCCTCCGGCACGGCCGCGACCATCTCCGTGTCGATATAGCCCGGGGCGATGGCGTTCACCGTCACTCCGGAGCGGGCGCCTTCCTGGGCGAGCGCCTTGGTGAAGCCGTGGATTCCCGATTTGGCGGCGGCGTAATTGACCTGGCCGTACTGGCCCGCCTGGCCGTTGATCGAGCCGATATTGACGATGCGCCCGAACTTCCTCCCCTGCATCCCCTCGAACACCGCCTTGGCCATGTTGAAGCAGCCGCCGAGATTGACGTCGATCACCTCGTCCCAGGCCTGGCGGGTCATCCGCTTCATCGTCCCGTCGCGGGTGATCCCGGCATTGTTGACGAGGACGTCGACCGGGCCGAGGTCGGCCTCCACCTGTGCCACTCCGGCCTGGCAGGCGTCGTAATCGCCGACGTCCCATTTATAGGCCTTGATTCCGGTGCGCTCGGTGAACTCGCGCGCTTTCTCGTCATTGCCCGCATAGTTGGCGGCGACGGTCACGCCCTGGTCGCGCAAGGCGACGCTGATCGCCTCGCCTATCCCTCTCGTGCCGCCGGTGACGATCGCAACGCGTGCCATTTTTCTCTCCTAAGCTTTTTTCGTTATGCGCGGCCCTTACGTCCCGACCCCCCAACCTTCAAGCTCGCGGCCCAAAATGCTGCGCAGCATTTCCAGCCCCGCCGGGCTGTCGTTGAGGCAGGGCAGGTAAGCGAAATGAGTGCCGCCGGCGGCAAGAAAAGTGTCGCGCCCGCGAATCGCCAGCTCCTCGAGGGTCTCGAGGCAGTCGGCCGAGAATCCGGGTGCGAGGATCGCCACTTTCGCGACGCCCTTCGCGGGCAGCGCCGCCAGCGTGGCGTCGGTCGCCGGCTCGAGCCACTTCGCCCGGCCGAAGCGCGACTGGAAGGCGACCAGCAGCTCGCGTCCCGAGGCCTCGGCGAGCAGCCGAGCCGTCTTTCGGCAGTGGCAATGATAGGGATCGCCGAGCTCGAGCGTGCGCTGCGGCATGCCGTGGAAGCTGGCGAGGATCGCCTGGGGGGCGAAATCCAGCGCGGCGAGGCCTTCCTCGAGCCGCTCGCGAAGAGCGGCGATGTAGGCCGGGTCGTCGTGATAGGGCGGAAGGGTCCGGACCGCCGGCTGCCAGCGCATCCGGCGGAGTCGGAGGAAGGCCTCGTCGGTGGCGGTCGCCGTCGTCGCCGCGCAATATTGCGGATAGAGCGGCGCGATCAGGATGCGCTCGCAGCCCTGCGCCTTGAGGGCGTCGATCCGGCCGGCGATGGCGGGCTCGCCGTAGCGCATCGCATGGTCGACGACGACGTCCGGGCCGAAAGCGCCTGCCAGCGCCTTCGACTGCCGCGCCGTGATCGCCGCCAGCGGCGATCCCTCGTCGGTCCACACCTGCCGGTAGGCGTGCGCCGACTTCTTCGGCCGGGTGCGAAGGATGATCCCGCGCAGGATCGGCTGCCAGACCAGCTGCGGGATCTCGATCACCCTCGGGTCGGACAGGAATTCCTTGAGATAGAGCCGGACCGAGCCGGGCTCCGGCTTGTTGGGAGTTCCGAGGTTGATCAGCAGCACGCCGACCTTCGGCGCTGGCACCGGCGGGTGGTCGACCGGACGGGTCATCCGCCCACCCTCAGCGGCAGGGCGCGCAGCCGGCGGCCGGTCAGCGCGTGGAGGGCGTTGGCGATGGCCGGGGCCGCGGTCGGGACGGCGAGCTCGGTGATTCCGCCGGGCTCGTCCTCGCTTTCGAGCAGCTCGACGCTCACGTCGGGCGACGAGGCGAGGACGGGGAAACCGAAATGGTGGAGGCCGCGCACGTCCGGCCGGCCGTCGGTGAAGGCGATCGGATTGCCGGTCGCGGCGGCGATCCCGAAGACGAGCCCGCCCTCGACCTGCTGCCTGACGAGATCGGGATTGACGATCCGGCCGCAGTCGACCGCGCAGACGGCGCGAAGCACCCGGATCCGCTGCTCGGCGGTGACCTCGACCTCGACCAGGGTTGCGATATGGCTTCCATAGGCGCTGTGGCAGGCGATGCCCATCGATCCGCCCGGCGGGCCGCCGTCCCAGCCGCCGATCGTGGCGGCGGTCGTCAGGCAGCGGGCGAGGCGCGGATTGTCGCCGAGCATCTGCATCCGGAAGGAGAGCGGCTCGACCGCGGACAGCCGGGCCAGCTCGTCCATGAAGCTCTCGGTGAAGAAGACGGTGTAGCTGTGCGCCCCCGAACGCCACCCGCCGATGGCGACGCCGGTTTCGGCCGGAAGATAGTCCAACGTAACGGCGGGGATGGCGTAGGGCGGGACCGCCCCGGCGACGGGATCGCCGATCGCCGCCATCGCCGCGCCGCCGCCGTTCAGCCGCTCCGCGAGCGCGGCGCCGGTGTCCGGGGCGGCGATCCGGGCCTGCCAGCCGAGGATGACCCCGCCCTGGTCGAGCCGGGCGAGAAGCTGGGCCCGCGCCGGCGCCCGGAACGTGTCCCTGACGCTCTCCTCGACCCGCGGCCAGACGAGCTGGACGGGGCGCTTCGTGCGCATCGCCAGCATCGCCGCCTGCTCGATCGCGCGGGCCTCGAGCTTGCGGCCGTAGCCGCCGCCGGCCAGCGTCGGATAGAGCGTTACCTGGGCCGGATCGAGGCCGGCGACCCGCGCCGCCGCCGCCCGCGCCAGCCCGGGCGCCTGGCTCGGCGCCCAGATCTCGAGCCGGTCGCCGCCGAGCCGGGCGGTCGCGGTCAGGGTCTCGAGCGGCGCGTTGGCGGCCGGCCCGGCCCGGTAATGGCCGCGAAGCACGTTGCCGCCTTCGAACGCGTCGGCGAGGTCGCCGCGCGAATAGACCCGGCGCCCGTCGTCGCGCTCGAGGGCGCGAATCAGTGCCGAATCGATGCTTTCGTCCGACACGGCCGGATGGGGCACTTCCCAGCGCGCCTTCAGCGCCTCGACTCCGCGCTCCGCCGCCCACCAGTTGGAGGCGACGCAGGCGACCCAGCCCGGCGCGTCGAAGGCGCCGAGCACCTGGGGAACGGCGAGCCCGGCGGAGCGGTCCCAGCCGGCGAGGCGGCTGTCCTCGCCCGGGCCCGACCGGACCGAGGCATAGACCATCTCGGGCAGCCTTATGTCGCCGGCGAACGGGGCGGAGCCGTCGATCTTCGAAGGCAGGTCGAGCCTCGGCAGCGGCTGGCCGGCGAGGCGGTTGTCGATGCCGGCGCGGATCGGCAGATAGGCCGGGAGCTCCTCGTCCGCCGCCGCTTCGGCGAGCTCGGCGAAGGCGAGCCGACGGCCGGCGTCGACGACGAAGCCGGCGGCGGTGTCGAGCGTGTCCCATTCGACCTCCCAGCGCCGGGCCGCCGCCTTCATCAGCAGGGCGCGGGCGCCGGCGCCGGCCTCGCGCAGCGGCCGCTCGAAGGCGCGCACGGAGGTCGAGCCGGCGGTCAGCATGGCCGCTTCGCCGCCGTTGACGCGGCGCGCCCGCCAGCGCTCGAAATCGCTTCCCTCGCCCTCCAGGAGCAGGCGGTTGGCATAGAGCGGGCCGAGCGGCGCCGGCTCGACCCCGACCGTCCGCCAGTCGGCGCCGAGCTCGTCGGCGAGGATCTGGGGAAGCGCCGTCCAGCTGCCCTGGCCGAGCTCCGACTGCGGCACGGCGACGATCACCCGCCCGTCGGTGCCGATCTTGAGGAAGGCGTTGAAGACATGCTCGCCCTCGCCGCCGCGAAGGTTGGGAGCGATCGTCCGAGGCCAGAGCGCCCAGGCGACGACCAGCCCCGCGCCGGCGCCCCCGCCGACCAGCAGGGTCCGCCGGCTGATTCCCTTCGTCTCGCCGCCGCGCGCCATCGGCGGGTTGATAGAGGGGGGAGGGGGATGGGGCTAGCCTCTCCCAATTCCTCCCCGCGATTTCGCGGGGAGGGGGACCAGGCGAAGCCTGGTGGAGGGGTTTCTTGCGGATCTGCCAAGAACCCCTCCACCGCGCTTCGCGCGGTCCCCCTCCCCCGCAAAAGCGGGGGAGGAATTTGGCTCACCTCCCCAGCAGCACCCGCGCCTGGGTCGCGATCTGGGCGAGCATGGGGGCGGTGGTGGCGGGGGCGTTGCGGACCCGTTCGACGACTCGGCGGAACTGCTCGATCCGCGCTCCCTGGGCGGCGACCCACTGGTCGACCGCCTCGGTCGGCTCGCTGCCGCGCTTCCGGTGCAGGAAGTCGAGGCGGAGCTGCTCGAAGTCGCGGGCGAGGCCGGCGGTGAGGAGGCGCTCCCACTGGTCCTTCGCCTGGAAGCGGTTGGCGGCGCCCTGCGCCCAGTCGAGGCCGAGCGCCTCGCCGAGGCGGGTGTAGGCGTTGGTCAGCTCGATCACGTCGACCCCGAGCCGCTTGCCCAGAGCGGCGATTCCGACTCCGCCGTTCAGCTCGAACAGCCGGACGATCTTGTGGGCGATGTCCTCGGGCGCGCCGAGCTCGATCAGCCGGTGGCGGCGGGTGGTCGCCTCGCTCGCCACCTCGCGGCGGAGCAGGCCCTCGACCGCCTCGTCGAGCGCGTCCAGGCCGGGCTTGAGATTGTCGACGATCTCGGCGAGCTTGGCGGAGGCGGACATGTTGCGCAGGATGTCGGCCATGTGGAGCTGGAGCGCCCGGCTCGCCTGGTCGAACAGCTCGAGCCGGACCTGCTCGGGGATGTGGGCCGTGTCGAGGCGCTCCCAGAACACCGGCATGTCGAACAGCCGCTCGGCGGCGACGAAGGCGGCGGCGACCTGGCCGATCGAGGCGCCTTCCTCCTCGGAGAGCGCGAACGGGGCGGTGATTCCGAGCCGGTTGACGAGACGGTTGGCGATCTTGGTGGCGATGATCTCGCGGCGCAGGCGGTGGGCCAGGATCGCGTCGCGCTGGAGCTTCTGCATGGACGCCGGAAAGGCGGCGAGCAGCTCGGGCGTGAGGGTCGGGTCCTCGGTGATCTTGCCCGCCTCGAGCGCCGCCTGCAGCGCCATTTTCGAGGTCGAGAGGAGGATGGCGAGCTCGGGCCGGGTCAGGCCGCGATTCTCCTGGGCTCGGCGCATCAGCTCCTCGTTCGACTCGAGGCCCTCGACGGCGCGGCTGAGCCGGCCGCCCTCCTCGAGCATCTCCATCGCCCGGAGCAGCGGCGGCAGCCCCGCCGCGCCGCTCCTCTCGGCGATCGACAGGGCCAGGGTCTGCAGCCGGTTGTCCTCGAGCACGAGCCCGGCGACCTCGTCGGTCATCGCCGCGAGGAGGCTGTTGCGATCCTCCAGCGCCAGCCGGCCCTCGACCATCTCGCGGTTGAGCGGGATCTTGATGTTGACCTCGTTGTCCGAGCAGTCGACGCCCGCCGAATTGTCGATGAAGTCGGTGTTGATCCGCCCGCCCAGCGAGGCGAACTCGACCCGGCCGGCCTGGGTGATGGCGAGGTTGGCGCCCTCGCCGATCGCCTTGGCCCGGATCTCGCCGCCGTTGACCCGGATCGAGTCGTTGCCCGGGTCGCCGACCTCGGCGTTGCTCTCGCTCTTCGCCTTGATGTAGGTGCCGATTCCGCCGAACCAGAGCAGGTCGACCGGGGCCGAGAGGATGGCGGTCAGGAGCGTCGCCGGATCGGTCTCCTCGGCTTCGAGGCCGAGCACGGCTCGGATCTCGGGCGAGAGCGGGATCGCCTTCTGGCTGCGCGGGAAGATCCCGCCGCCTTTGGAGATGGCCGACCTGTCGTAATCGTCCCAGCTCGAGCGCTCCAGGTTGAACAGGCGGTTGCGCTCCTCCCAGCTGGCGGCCGGATCGGGATCCGGATCGAGGAAGATGTGCCGGTGGTCGAAGGCGGCGACGAGCTTGATCGTCTTCGACAGAAGCATTCCGTTGCCGAAGACGTCGCCGGACATGTCGCCCACCCCGGCGACCCGGATCGGCTCGGCCTGGACGTCGATGCCGATCTCGCGGAAGTGGCGCTGGACCGAGATCCAGGCGCCGCGGGCGGTGATCCCCATCGCCTTGTGGTCGTAGCCGTAGCTCCCCCCCGAAGCGAAGGCATCGCCGAGCCAGAAGCCGCGCTCGGTGGCGATCGCGTTGGCGACGTCGGAGAAGCTCGCCGTGCCCTTGTCGGCGGCGACGACGAAATAGGGGTCGTCGCCGTCGCGGACGACGATCCCGTCCGGGTGGACGACCTTGTTGCCGACGATGTTGTCGGTGACCGAGAGCAGGGCGCGGATGAAGATGCGGTAGCTCTCCGTCCCTTCGGCGAGCCACGCGTCGCGGTCGGAGACCGGTGGCAGCTGCTTGGCGTAGAAGCCGCCCTTGGCGCCGGTCGGGACGATGACGGCGTTCTTGACCAGCTGGGCCTTCATCAGGCCGAGGATCTCGGTTCGGAAATCGTCGCGGCGGTCGGACCATCTGAGGCCGCCGCGGGCGATCGGGCCGCCGCGCAGGTGGATGCCCTCGATTCTCGGCGAATAGACCCAGATCTCGCGCCAGGGCAGGGGCTGGGGCAGGTTGGGCACCAGCGCGCTGTCGAGCTTGAAGGCGAGCGCCTCGCGGCCGGCCGGAGCGAAGGCGTTGGTGCGCAGGGTCGCCAGCACGACTCCGTGCAGGAGACGCAGGATCCGGTCCTCGTCGATCGCCGCCACCTGGGAGAGACCCTCGCGTATCGCCCGCTCGGCGGCCTCGATGGCGGCTTCGCGCGGGCCCTCATGGCCGGGATCGTGCATCGCGTCGAACAGGGCGACGAGGCCGTGCGCGACTCCCGGCGCCCGGCGCAGCGCCTCGACCACCGTCACCATCGAATAGGAGAGGCCGCCCTGGCGAAGGTAGCGGAACCAGGCGCGGAACAGGACGATGTCGCGCGGCGTCAGGGCGGCGGCGACGAGAAGCTGGTTGAACGGGTCGTTCTCGGCCTTGCCCTGAAGCACGTCGGCGATCGCCCGCTCGACCAGCGCGGCGCGTTCGAGCACCTGCGCAGCCTCGCCGGCGCGGACCTCGAGCAGAAATTCGTGGACATAGCCGAGCCGGCCCTCGTCGAGCGCGGTGGGATGCTCCTCGAGCACCCGGAAGCCGAAATTCTCGAACACCGGCACCGCGTCGGACAGCGGGATGATCTCCGCGAGCCGGTAGGTGTTGAGGCGAAGCCGCTTCGGCTCGTCGCCGCTCTCCCGGTAGAGGCGGGCGTCGCGCTGGACGGCGCTGTCGAGCGCGCAGATCCGGAGGATGTCCTGGGCGGCCTCGGCCGGCGGGACGGTCAGCCGGTAGCCTTCCGGGAAGTCGTCGAGATAGGTGATGGCGAGGCGGGTGGCGCGCTGCGGCCCGACCAGCTCGCCCAATGCCTCCTCGACCGACGGCTCCCAGCCGCGCACCATCTCGTCGAGGCGGCGGTCGAGCTCCGCGACGTCCGGGGTCGGGGTCTCAGGCCCGACGTAGAGGGTGTAGCGGATGAGGGCGAGGTCGCCGTCGCCGAGCTCGACCGACCAGTTGGAGATTCGGCCCTGCGAAGCCTCCTCGATCATCTTGCCGATGGCGAGCCGGCGCCGGGTGGTGAGCTCGTCGCGCGGCAGCCAGACGAAGGCGAACATGTTGCCCTTGAGGATCGAGCGGACGAGGCTGAGGGTCGGCCTCGGCCGGTCGGCGAGCGACATGGCGGTGGTGACGAGCTCGCGCACCGCCTCGACGCTGAGGCTGACGAGCAGGTCGTGGGGAAGGGCGGTGACGGCGTGGCGGAGCGCCTTGCCGCTGTGGCCGGAGGGATCGAAGCCGAACTCGCGCTCGAGCTGCTGGAGGCGGCGGCGGAGCAGCGGAACCTCCTCGACCGGCGAGCTCAGCGCCTCGCTGGTCCACAGGCCGGCATGGACTCCGATGGCGACGACCTTGCCGTCTTCCCTGACCGGAACGACGACGAGGTCGAGCGGCACCCGGCGGTGGACCGAGGCGCGCCGCTCGGCCTTGGCGAGCAGCGGCACGTCGCCGCCCTTCTCGAAATAGCGCATCGCGCCGAGCGCGCCGCCGGGGTCGGTCGGCTCGCCGGGGATCCGGAACAGCCCGAGCGTGTCGGTCGGCTGGTCGTCGGGATGCTCGACTTCGTAGCCGAGAAGGGTCATCGCGCCGTCGGCGAACCAGCGCAGCAGGGCGGCGCCTTCGTCGTTGCCGGCCTCGTCGGCGTCGGCCCGCATCCGGGCCTGCATGGCGCGCCAGTCGGTGACCGCGGCGCGGACGTCGGCGAGGACCCGGTGGAGGTCGGCGACGATCTCGCGCCGGCCGCGGGCGTCGTCGCGGTCGACCTCGAGATACATCATCGATTCGCGCCGCTCGGCGTCCTCGCAAAGCGGCTCGACGGACCGCAGCGTCCCGTCCCCGTCGCGGGTGACGCAAACGACTGGGTGGAGTAGCCGGTGGACGGTGAGCCCGTGGGCGGCGAGCGTGTTGGCGACCGAGTCGACGAGGAACGGCATGTCGTCGTTGACGATCCCGATCCGCATCCGGCGGTGGCCGATCGCCCCGCCGAGGGTCTCGACCCGGACGAGCGCGATTCCGCAGGGCCGGCGACCGGCGCAGGCGGCCATGAACTGGGCGGCGGCGATCCGGTCGGCATCGGTGAAGTCGGCGAGCTCGCCGGGAAGGGCTCCGTCGACCAGGGCGTGGGCGAGGGCATCGACGATCTGCACGTCGGCGGCAGGGGGCTCCGCGACCATGCTTTCCGAATTCATACAGGGCTCCCGAAGGGCGGCGCCAGGCGGCGTCGGGCAAGTCGCGCGCCCTATGCCCCCGGCGGCGGGGAGGGGCAACCCCTCCGGGCGGGCTCGCCTTGGCTCCGTCGAGTGGGTAGCAGGGCGCAAAGGAGACGTTCATGGCCGTCCGCCACCCCGATCATCCGGTCGACCCGCTTTTCCTGCAACGCTGGTCGCCGCGGGCGTTCGACGGGTCGGAGATGCCCGAGGAGGATCTGCTGACGATGTTCGAGGCCGCGCGCTGGGCGCCTTCGGCGTTCAACTCGCAGCCCTGGCGCTTCCTCTACGCGCGGCGCGGCGATCCGGACTGGGAACGCTTCCTCGACCTGCTCATCCCGTGGAACCGGAGCTGGGCGCAGAGCGCCTCGGCGCTCGTCTACATCCTCTCCGACACCCTGCCCTTCACCGACAAGTCGGGCGAGCCGGCGACCTCGCACACCCACAGCTACGACGCCGGCGCCGCCTGGGCCTGCTTCGCCCTGCAGGCGTCGATCATGGGCTATCAGGCGCACGGCATGTCCGGGGTCGAGTTCGATCGGGCCCGCGTCGAGCTGGCGGTTCCGGAGCGCTACCGCATCGAGGCGGCGGCCGCGGTCGGGTGCTTGGGCGATCCGGCGACCCTGCCGGAGAAGCTGCGGGCGCGCGAGGCGCCGAGCGGGCGCAAGGCCGTGGAGGAATTCGCATTCAAAGGCGGGTGGCCGGCGCAATGACGTGCGGCTTGTGCCAGCCTCGCTTCTGGTCAACATTCTCCCAATGACGGTCGACACCGCAAACGAAGGCAGGGTCCGGCGCCTCGTCACCCTCCCGGCCCGCCCGGAGCCGATCCGCGTCGCCGCCGAAGAGACCGCGGTGATCGTCGTCGACATGCAGAACGCCTATGCCTCGCCCGGCGGCTATCTCGACCTCGCCGGCTTCGACATCGGCGGCGCCGGCGCGGTGATCGAGCAATGCGCCAAGGTCGTCGAAACCGCGCGCGCCGCCGGCCTTCCCATCATCTATTTCCAGAACGGGTGGGACGAAGACTATGTCGAGGCGGGCGGGCCGGGCTCGCCCAACTGGCACAAGTCGAACGCCTTGAAGACGATGCGCACGCGGCCGGAGCTGAAGGGCAAATTGCTCGCCCGCGGCGGCTGGGATTACGAGCTGGTCGAGACCCTGGCGCCCGGGTCGGGCGACATCGTCCTGCCCAAGACGCGCTATTCCGGCTTTTTCAACTCGCAGCTCGATTCGGTCCTCCGCTCGCGCGGGATCCGCAACATCGTGCTGGTCGGGATCGCGACCAACGTCTGCGTCGAATCGACTTTGCGCGACGGCTTCTTCCTCGAATATTTCGGGATCATGATCGAGGACGCGACCCACCAGGCCGGGCCCGAATATCTGCAGAAGGCGAGCGTCTACAATGTCGAGACCTTCTTCGGCTGGGTTTCGACCGTCGCCGATTTCTGCGGCGCCTTCGGGCAGATCGGGGAGTAGACCGTCATTGCGAGGAGCGAAGCGACGCGGCAATCTACGCGCCTTCATTGCCGCAGACTGGATTGCTTCGCTTCGCTCGCAATGACGGAAGGAGTCGCTGAATGCCGTTCGAATCGATCAACCCGCCGCAATTCCCCACCCCGATCGCCCCCTATTCGGCGGGGACCCGGGCCGGCGGCACGGTCTACGTGTCGGGTACCCTCGCGCTCGGGCCGGGCGGGACGGTGCTCTATCCCGGCGACGCCGAGGCCCAGACCCGGCACGTCCTGGAGACGATAAGGATCACGCTCGAGGCCGCCGGCGCCAGCCTTGCCGACGTCGCCTTCAACCACATATTCCTGACCGACTGGGCCGACTATCCGGCGATGAACGCGGTCTATGCGGATTATTTTCCGGGCGACAAGCCTGCGCGCTACTGCATCCAGTGCGGGCTGGTGAAGCCGGGGCTGGTGGTCGAGATCGCCAGCGTGGCGCATATCGGCGGGTGATCGCCGGCCTCCACTTCGAGGAGCATGGGCCGGCGGACGGGCCGCCGGCGATCCTGTCGGCGGGCCTCGGCGGCACCGGCGCCTACTGGCGGCCGAACCTCGCCGCGCTCGCCGCCGCGCACCGAGTCATCCTCTACGATCATCGCGGCACCGGCCGCAGCGACCGGGCGCTGAAGCCGGGCCTCCAGGTCGAGGACATGGCGGACGACGTGATCGCGCTGATGGACGCGCTCGGGCTCGAGCGCGCGCATTTCATCGGCCATGCCGCCGGAGCGCTGGTGGGGCTGATGCTGGCGTCGCGCTCGCCCGAGCGGATCGCGAGCCTCGTCGCGGTCAACGCCTGGACCCGGCTCGACCCGCATTTCGCCCGCTGCTTCGAAGCGCGCCTGGCGCTGCTTCGCGACACCGGGCCGCGCGCCTACCTGCGCGCCCAGCCGATCTTCATCTATCCCGCGACCTGGAGCTCGGAGCACCGCAACCAGCTGGACGTCGAGCTCGAGGAGCAGCTCGCCCATTTCCAGGGCAGCGACAATCTCGAGAAGAGGGTGGCGGCGCTGCAGGCCTTCTATCTCGACGACCGGCTGGCGGAGATCCGAACCCCGGTGCTCGCCATAGCGGCGAAGGACGACGTCCTGGTTCCGTGGACCTGCACCCCGGCCTATGCCGACCGCATCCCCTCCGCCACCGTCCGGCTGATGGACTGGGGCGGCCACGCCTGCAACGTCACCGATCCCGCCGCCTTCGACGCCCTCGTGCTGGATTTTCTAAGGAGCTGAACCATGGAAGTCGGCATCTTCGTGCCCATCGGCAACAACGGCTGGCTGATCTCCGAGAACAGCCCGCAATACATGCCCAGCTTCGACCTCAACAAGGCGATCGCCCAGAAGGCGGAGAGCTACGGCGTCGACTTCCTGCTCTCGATGATCAAGCTCAGGGGCTTCGGCGGCAAGACCGAATTCTGGGAATATAACCTCGAGAGCTTCACCCTGATGGCGGGGCTCGCCGCCGTCACCGAGAAGATCCGCATCTATGCGACCTGCCCCACCCTCGTCATCCCACCGGCCTTCTGCGCGCGGATGTGCAACACGATCGATTCGATCAGCCACGGCCGCTTCGGCCTCAACCTGATCACCGGCTGGCAGCGGCCCGAATACAGCCAGATGGGGCTTTGGCCGGGCGACGAGCATTTCCGCAACCGCTACCGGATGCTCGGCGAATATGCCCATATCCTGCGCGAATTGTGGGCGACCGGAGTCTCCGACTTCAAGGGCGAATATTATCGGATGGAGGATTGCCGGGTGCGGCCGCTGCCCGAGGGCGACATGAAGATCATCTGCGCCGGCTCCTCCGACGAGGGCCTCGCCTTCTCGGCGAAATATGCCGATTACGCCTTCTGCCTCGGCAAGGGCGTCAACACGCCCAGGGCCTTCGCCTCGAACAACGAGCGGCTGATGGCGGCGACGGCGAAGACCGGCCGCGACGTTCGCGTCTACGCCCTCTTCATGGTCATCGCCGCCGAGACGGACGAGGAGGCGATGGAGAAATGGATCTCCTATCGCGAGGGCGTCGACGAGGAGGCCGTCGCCTGGCTCGGCGCCCAGGGCGCGGCCGACAAGACCTCGAGCACCACCAACGTCCGCCAGCTCGCGGATCGGGAGAGCGCGGTGAATTTGAACATGGGTACCCTGGTCGGATCCTACGAGAGCGTCGCCCGGATGCTCGACGAGGCGAGCGAGGTGCCCAACACGGGCGGCGTGCTTCTCACCTTCGACGATTTCATCGACGGCACCGAGAAGTTCGGAACGAGGATCCAGCCGCTGATGAAGTGCCGGGCGGGGATCGGAGGCTGAGGGGATCCTTCGATACGGGCCTTCGCCAGGCTCAGTCCCTACTCAGGATGAGCGCAGCTTTGCAGGTTCGCTCATCCTGAGTAGCCGGTGAGCTTGTCGAACCGGCGTATCGAAGGACCCGCGAAGGCTTAGGCCGCGGCTTTCCTGATTGCCCGCTCGAGCAGCGCGTCGTCCTCCACGGGCGCCACCACCGCCAGGCCGCCGACTTCGTCGCGGCGGGCGATGAGGAGGACGAACTCCGCTTTGCCGGGCAGGTCGACATGGCCGATCGGGCGGGCGGCGCGCAGCGTCTCGCGGGCCGCTTCGCCGCCGTCGGGCCTCGGCCCGGGACGGCGGGCGCGGCGCTCGGCCTGGACCAGCGCCTTGAGGCCGTCGCTCTCGAGCCGCTCGCGAAGAGCGCCGGAGGGCAGATTCTCCCGCCGCGCCCAGGACAGAGCGGCGGCGAATTCGGTGAGGCGCGACTTGTCGTAGCCGCTGCCGAAGACGAGCTTGACGACCGGGGTCATCGGCGCTCGCGCCTGGGCCTTGAGGCCGGCATCGTCGAGAAGCTCGGCATAGCCCTCGGCGTCCGCCTCGGCGGCGAGCGCGAAATCGTAGGCCAGGCCGAGGGCGCGATAGAGGGCGGCACGGCTGCGCTGGTCGGCGCCGCGGGCGGCGTCGGCGCTGTCGCGGGCCACTCCGAGACGGTCGGCGAGCCCCGCGTCGAGGTCGAGCTCGGGCTCGTCCCAGCTTCGCTCGGCGGAGGAGTCGATCTCGAGCGGCTCGGCGTTCGGGCCGTCGGCCCAGACCGGGCTGGCGCCGACCTGCGGGACCGCGGCGAGGGCCGAGGAAGCCTGCTCGGCGATCGCCGACGCGGTGGCGTGGTCGGCGATCTCTTTCCAGTTGATCACCCCGTAGATGTAATCGATCGTCTCCCCGCTGGAGGAGAAGGGCATGAGGATGCCGCGATACATGGTGTTGCGGGCGCGCTGGCCGACGAACTCGGCCTCGAAGCCGATCGGCGCCTTGTTGGCGATGATCTGCATATAATGGTCGGTGAGGCGGGAGAGGAGCGAGCGCTTGGGCACTTCGCTGATTCGCCGGACCTCGCCGAGCAGGTCGCATTCCTGGCGCAGCGCGTCGCCCAGCCACGACACCTTGGGATCGTCGGTTCCGTCGGAGAAATCGAGCAGGACGCTGTTCGGCCCGAAATCGCCGAGCGTGTCGGGCGCGAGGTCGCGGATCGAGGGATAGGCGCGGCCGTCGAGCAGCGAGACCCAGTAATTATAGGCGCGCACGTGCATCCGCCGCTCGTCGAGGCCGATCTCCGGCGGCACCTCGATGCCGCCGTCGTCTTCCGCGACCGAATAGTCCGGCTGCTCGTCAAATGCCCGCAGGCTGTCCATCAGGCGGTCCTCGTGCCCCAGTCGAGGCAGACCCTGCACCGGACGTGGTTGAAAATCGGTTAAGACTTGTGAACCGACGGTGCGCTTGTCATCGGGCCGAGCCGCTGATAGACGCGCCCCTCCTCCGGGAGCGCCGCTTTAGCTCAGCTGGTAGAGCACATCATTCGTAATGATGGGGTCGTGGGTTCGAGTCCCTCAAGCGGCACCGGCAGCCCCCCAGATACGTAGTTTCCCCAGGCAATCTCTACGTATTTCCAACAGGTTCGCTTCGTTTCGGAACCGAAGAGGACAGTGCGGGTTTCACCAGCCTTAACAGCCCTTTTACCTTCGGGCTGTGCGAAAGGCGATTTAATTGGGGCTCGACCGCGCTTTCCTTCCATTTCCGCGTCCATCGTCCGGCAGCCGCCTCGCGCGCGCTCTGTGCCGCAGCTGTAACCCGTTCCCTTCAACCATCGGCGAGCCGCTCGCTTGACCGCCTCCGGGGCACGCCATGACCGTGCTCCCGGCGCCGTCGCGCCGCGTCCGCCCGCAGGATCCTGAGGAGATCTGTCCATGTGCTTCGTCTGTGCCATGAAGGGCCTGCGCGCCCGCTCCGCCTCGACCGAAGACAGCTTCCATGTCGGCGCGGCGGGAACGCTCGCGGCGCTGGCCGTCGACGGCGCCGGCGAGGCGACCTATCTGCCGGCCTCGCATCGGACCGTGCTCCAGCCGTCCGCTTTCTACGCCTCGAAGCTGACCACGGCGCTGCCCTATGACGGGGTCGGCGACCGCAAGGTCGAGGTGCCCTCTCCGGTCGTGCTCTTCGTCACGCCCGATACCGTCGGGAACGGCATCAACGTGGCGCCGGGCAATCCGACCCTCGCCGTGGGGACCTACCTGGCGCCCGTCGCGCACACGATCGGAACCCTGAACGAGCCCGGCGACCTCGATTATTACAAGGTCGAGCTGGTCGCCGGCCATACCTACCAGATCGGAATGTACGCCTATATCGGCGGGCCGAGCGGAGTGCCGGTCGCCGATCCCTATATCGAGATCAGGACCGCGAACGGGACGGCCGAGGGCTATCTCGTCGTGTCCGCCGACGGCGGCGCGCTTTCGCCGCAGAACAGCGTCAATTCGGGCGCCGACGTGCTTCTGACCTTCGAGCCGACGGTGAGCGGCACCTATTATATCAACGCCCGCGGCTTCGGGAATGCCGGCGGCCCCAACGGCGACGAGGTCGGCGACTACGAGCTGTTCGTCGACGACAAGACGGACGATCCGACCGTCTATCGGCCCTATTACAGCCCCGACAGCCCGCTCTACGCGATCGACTGGGGCACCCAGGTCAACAAGGTGAACCAGTCGGTCCGCAACCCCGACGGCGACGAGGGTCCGCGCGCGACCGGCAACGAGCAGGGAACGATCCCGGCGACCAATCCCAATCTCGCCGAGGGCAAGAACGTCATCACCATCTATTTCGCCAAGGCGGGGGACACCTTCGTCTCCGAGGACCCGCTCAATCCCGGCCTGCCGCCGGCGCAGGCCTCGACCGGCGTCAAGGACTGGGAGAAGGCCGTCGTCTTCACCGCGCTCGCGCAATTCTCGAAGGTCGCCGACATCGTCTACGTCGAGGTCGGCTCGCGCGACCAGGCCGATTTCATCTTCACCACCTATCCCGGCACCCCGGGGCCGGGGATCAGCCTGCTCGGCTCGATGAGCCCGCCCGATTATTATGACGAGGGCCTCGCCCAGTTCAACTCGGGCGACTATCGCTGGACTCCGACCAATCTCCAGCAGGGCGCCTTCTCCTACGTCACCCTGATCCACGAGTTCGGCCACGGCCACGGCCTCGCCCACCCGCACGACAACGGCGGCAATTCCGGCGTGATGCGCGACGTCGAGGGAGTCATCAACACCCCGGCCGGGCCGGTGCCCGAGCCCACCGGCGTCTATCCGAACTACACGCGCGGCGAGTACGACCTCAACCAGGGCATCTACACGATGATGTCCTACCAGGACGGCTGGGAGACATCGCCCTACGGCAATGCGCCGACCGACGTCGGCTACGGCTATCTGGGCGGACTGATGGCGTTCGACATCGCCGTCATCCAGGACAAATACGGCGTCAACGAGGAATGGGCGACCGGCAACGACACCTACGTCCTTAAGGACGTCAACGCGGCCGGAACCTTCTACAGCGCGATCTGGGACGCCGGCGGGACCGACGAGATCGTCTACGCCGGAGAGCGCAACGCGACCATCGATCTGCGCCCGGCGACGCTGCAATATGAGCCCGGCGGCGGCGGCTGGGTCTCCTATGCCTACGGCATTTACGGCGGCTTCACGATCGCCAACGGCGTGACGATCGAGAATGCGCGGACGGACAAGGGCAATGACAAGCTGACCGGCAACGCCGCCGCCAACCGGCTCGAATCGGGCAGCGGCAACGACCTGCTCGACGGCGGCGCCGGCGCCGACACGCTGATCGGCGGCACCGGCAACGACATCTATCTCGTCGACATGCTCGGCGATACCGTCACCGAAAACGCCGGCGAAGGCACGGACGAGATCCGGACGGCGCTTGCGACCTACAGCCTCATCGGATTGCCGAACGTCGAGAACCTCACCGCCGCGTCGAACTCGGCTCACGATTTCCGCGGCAACGGCGGCAACAACGTCCTGATCGGGGCCGCGGGCAACGACGTGCTTTCGCTTCACGACGGCGGCACCGATTCCGCTTTCGGCGGCGAGGGCAACGACGTCATTTATTTCGGAGCGGCGTTCTCGCCCGGCGACGTCGCCAACGGCGGCGACGGCCGCGACGCGGTCCTGCTCCAGGGCAATGTGACGGCGGTGTTCGGCAACGCCAGCCTGATCGGAATCGAATCGATCTCGCTTCAGAGCGGCGCCAATGCGGACTATGGCGACACCGCCAACAATCGCTACGACTACAACGTCACCACCTCGGACGGCAACGTCGCCGCGGGTCAGCAGATGATCGTCAACGCCCAGTCCCTGCTGGCCGGCGAGGACTTCACCTTCAACGGCTCGGCCGAGACCAACGGCAGCTTCCGCATATACGGCGGCCACGGCGTCGACACGCTGAAGGGCGGCAGCGGCAACGACATCTTCTTCTTCGAAGGCCAGCGCTGGGGCGCCGGCGACAAGGTCGACGGCGGCGCCGGGAGCGACTCGCTGGTGATCAGCGCCGGCAGCGGCGTAACCCACATCGCCTTCGCCGCCGATGCGCTGACCGGCATCGAGTCGATCTCGCTCAACAACAAGTTCGCGACCGATCCCAGCCAGAAGCCGAGCTACGAGCTCGTCCTCGCCAACGGCAACGTCGCTCCGGGCGCCACGCTGATCGTCAACGGCGCCTCGATCGCCGCGGGCCAGTTCGTCAGCATCGACGGAAGCTCCGTCCATGACGGCAGCCTGAGGCTGTTCGGAGGGGCCGGCAACGACACACTGAAGGGCGGCGCCGGGGCGGACACTCTGATCGGCGCCGGCGGCGCCGACAGCCTGCCGGGCGGGGCGGGGGCGGACGTCTTCCGCTATGACGCGGTCACGGACTCCACGGCCGCCGCGGCGGATACGATTACCGGCTTCCAGTCGGGCGTCGACAAGATCGACCTCAGCCGGCTCGACGCGAACAGCAACGCTGACGGCGACCAGGCCTTCGCCTGGATCGGCGGGGCCGCCTTCCACGGCGTCGCCGGCGAGCTTCGCGCCTACGACGTCGGAAGCACGCGCTGGATCGAGGGGGATACCGACGGCGACGGCGACGGCGATTTCGCCTTCTCCTTCCAGACCGCGACGCCGCTGGAGGCGGGCGACTTCATCTTCTAGCGGCGACCAATCCGGTTTTGCGCGCCGCAGTCCTCTTGGCGCAGGCACTGCAAGGGTTTAAGAGACAAGGGGAAATCGGGAGAGACGGGCGGCCGGAAAGGGGCGTCCTGGGCCCTGCAGGGGAAACGTGGTGCCGAACAATTATACCTTCCAGGTCGTCGACCTGGACGATCTCGTCTCGTCCTCCATCGAGGCGAGCATCAGCGAATGCGCGCAATATGTGATCGGGCTGATCAGCCGTTACATCGAGTGGAAAGGGACGATCGACTTCGTCGTCGAGATCAGGCCCAACCAGGCGCTGACCTGGTCCGATGCGGACGGGCTGCTGCCGAGCATCGTCCAGACGGTCTGGGACGGCAACGCCTGGCGAAACGCGACCCTGGCCGAGTGCCTGACCGGCTTCGACCCGGATCCGGGCCGTCCGGATGCGGGCTGCACCATCTATCTGGCCGAGGACGGCACCGTCAAAAACTACGGCTTTCCACTCTGGTTCGATCCTGACCCGGCCTTCGGCACGGATCCCGCGGTCCCGGCGGGGATGCACGATTTCGTCGGCATCCTGACCCACGAAATCTTCCATTCGCTCGGCTTCATCACCTATACGAAGGAGTGGACGGACCGGCTCGTCACCGAAGGCGGGATATCCTATTTCACCGGCGCCACCGCTGCGGCGCTCTATGGCGGGGCGATTCCGTTCGCGAGTGGGTCCGACCATTACGGCTACACCCAGGATCCGTCGATCCCGATCGGGCGCGGCCTCATGTACCAGTGGGGGAATTACGAGCGCAACCGGCTCGACATCGGCCGCATCGACCTCGCGATCCTCGCCGACCTCGGCTACACCATCAAGACCTATGACGGGCTGTCGTTGTTCGAGATGATCGACACGGCGCCCGACCTCACCGGCGGCCCGGGCGCGGACCGGCTTTACGGCGACTATCATGACAATTCGATCGCCGGCGGTTCGGGCGACGACCGGATCGAAGGCGGCGGCGGTGCCGACCTCATTTCCGGCGATGCCGGCGCCGACACGGTCCTGGGCGGCGATGGCGACGACCTCGTCCAGGGCGGCGGCGACGGCGACACGATCGACGGCGGCGCCG
>DASVVX010000122.1:0-20929 GCA_036386295.1 Allosphingosinicella sp. | reverse complement strand
TGCTCGAGGATCTCGAGCAGGTCGTCGATCCACGGATGCTGGTCGGCCGCCTGTTCCTCGTCGCCTTCCTTATAGGCCCAGTGGGCGGCGAGGCCGTGCTCGGCCTGGGCGTGCATGTCGCGGGTGCGGATCTGGATCTCGATCCGCATCTGCTCGTCGTGGATGACGGTGGTGTGGAGCGAGCGGTAGCCGTTGCGCTTGGGGGTCGAGATGAAGTCCTTGAACCGGCCCGGGACCACCGGCCAGCGCTGGTGGATGAGGCCGAGAGTCCGGTAGGCGTCCTCGACATTGTCGACGACGGCGCGGAAGGCCATGACGTCGGAGAGCTGCTCGAAGCTGACGTGGCGCTCGGCCATCTTGCGCCAGATCGAATAGGGATGCTTCTCGCGCCCCTGCACCTCGGCCTGGATCCCATTCGCCTCGAGATGGGCGCGGATGCCCCGGCCGATCCGGGCGATGAGATCGCCCTCGCCCTTGTGCAGCTGCTCGAGGCGGCGGGAGATCGAGGCATAGGCATCCGGCTCGAGCTCGCGGAAGGCGAGGGTCTGCATCTCCTGCATGAACTCGTACATGCCGATCCGCTCGGCGAGCGGGGCGTAGATGTCCATCGTCTCGCGGGCGATCCGCTTGCGTTTCTCCTCGTTGGCGATGAAGTGCAAAGTGCGCATGTTGTGCAGCCGGTCGGCGAGCTTGACGAGCAGGACTCGGATGTCGCCCGACATGGCCAGCAGGAACTTGCGCAGATTCTCGGCCGCGCGCTGGCTCTCGCTCTGCGCCTCGATCTTGCTGAGCTTGGTGACCCCATCGACCAGCCGGGCGACGCTGGGCCCGAACAGGCGCTCGATCTCCTCGGGCGTGGCGACCGTGTCCTCGATCGTGTCGTGGAGGATGGCGGTGACGATCGTCTCGTCGTCGAGATGGAGGTCGGTGAGGATGCCCGCCACCTCGATCGGGTGGCTGTAATAGGGGTCGCCCGAGGCCCTTTTCTGCGAGCCGTGCGCCTTCATCGAGAAGACGTAGGCGCGGTTGATCATCGCCTCGTCGGCGTCCGGGTCGTAGGCCCTTACCTTCTCGAGCAGTTCATATTGCCGCAGCACCGCACCAACATGGGGTGCGGTGCTGCTGCGTTGCAACAGTAATCGGGGCTTCGGCTCGTTTTAGCGCCGCCGTTGCGAGCGAAGCGAAGCAATCCAGTTGCCGCTTTTCCGAGGCTCGCCGGATTGCCGCGTCGCTTCGCTCCTCGCAATGACGATCGCCTAACGGGCACGCGCGTTGCACTTTTCGAGCGCGGCCGGGTCGAGCGCCTGGCCTTCGACGGTGAAGCTGCGCAGCGTGCCGATCTCGTGGGCCAGAGCGGAGCAGTCGATCGCCGGGCGGCTGTTGCTGCGCGGGGCGACGCAGCCGCCGGCGCCGCAGCGCCAGACGATGTCCTTGACGATCAGCCGCGACGCCGCCGGCGGGCTGGCCGGCTCGGCGCGATACTGGCCGTTCGGCGCCGCGAAGGCGGTGCCGCCAAGCAGCGTGAAGCTGAACAGGAACGCCAGCAAGGTGGAGGTGAGGTACCGGGTCATGGCGGACTCCTTTCGGTTGCGATATGCAACCTAATACGTATGTAGGTTTTAGTTTGCAACTGGAAAATTGTGTCTTATGTTACAGCCATGAAAAACGCTAAGGTCGCCTCATGAGCCGGGCCGAGCAATTGCGCGAAGTGTTCACCGAATGCGGCATATCGGCCGCGCTGGCGGTGGTCGGGGAACGCTGGTCGTTCCTGATCCTGCGCGGCGCGTTCAACGGCCTCAGGCATTTCGAGGAATTCCAGACCAACCTCGGCATCGCCCGCAACATATTGTCGAACCGACTCGGCCGGCTGGTCGAGCACGGCATCCTGCGCCGCGATCCCGACGCCGCCGATCGTCGCAAGGTCACCTACCGGCTGACCGAGAAGGGCCGCGACCTGCTTCCCGTCCTGCTCTCGCTTCGCCAGTGGGGCGAGCGCTGGATCTCGGGCCATCCGAGCAATCCGGTGCTGGTCGACCGCTACACCCGCCAGCCGATCGCTCCGATGATTGTCCAGTCCGCGGACGGGCGCCCCTTGAGCCTGCGCGACATGGAATGGGTCGACCGCGCCGATCTCGACCGCGAGGTCAACGCGGCCTGACCTTCAGCGGCAGCGAGTCGAACAGCTCCGGCTGGCCGCTGCGCTTCGCCCCCTCGATCTCCAATATCCGGAACTTCGTCTCGACCCCGCCGGGCGCCGAGAAGCCGCCGCTCCGGCCGTCGGCGGCGAGGACTCGATGGCAGGGGACGATGATCGGCACCGGGTTGCGGCCGAGCGCGACCCCCACCGCCTGGGCGCCCTGCGGAGCGCCGATCTCGCGGGCGAGCTCGCCGTAGTTTCGAACCTCGCCGCACGGGATTCGCCGGGCGGCTTCCCAGACGTCCCGCTCGAAGTCGGACCCGGCGCCGAGGTCGACCGCGATGTCGCCGAGATCGCTCCGGTCGCCGGCCAGAAGCGACTGGACCCGCTCGATCGCCCGGGCGGCGAACGGCGGCGGCTCCGCCTCCGGGACTCCCGGGAAGCGTCGGGCGAGGCTCGCGCGGGCGCGTTCGTCGCTCGCTTCGGGAAGGGCGGCGCCAATGACGAGGCCGCCGCGCCACACCAGGGCGCAGCGGCCTATCGCCGAGTCGAAGAGGGCGTAGCCGCTCTCGACGGGATTATTCGTAGTCGCCGCCAGCATTGTTGTTGCGCGGCGGGGCGGCGGCGGTCAGGCGCAGCGCCTCGGCCGAAGCGGAGAGCGAGCCGACCTCGTCGGGCGCCTCGTCGTCGTCGACCTGGACCCGCTGGAGGCCGGAGATCAGCGCCTCCTCGAGATGCTTGGGCTTCACCGTCTCCTCGGCGATCTCGCGCAGCGCGACGACCGGATTCTTGTCGCGGTCGCGATCGATGGTGAGCTCGGCGCCCCCCGAGACCTGCCGCGCCCGCTGAGCCGCGAGCAGCACCAGGTCGAACCGGTTGGGGATCTTGTCGACACAATCTTCGACGGTAACGCGCGCCATGAAGCAGCTCCGCTTGGGTACCCAGGATGGGGGAAAGCGGGGGAGATACGGACGGGGCGGCCGGATGTCAATGTTTTGAGGGGGCTTGCCCTGCGTCCGCGAGGGGCACATGCACCTTCGTCATGACGGAAGCGGAAGCGGAGCGGACGGGTCTTTCGCTCGCGGTGGCGGGCAACCGGCTGACCCTTCTCGCCGACGGGCCGGAACGGCTCGAGGCCCTCCTCGAGCTGATCGAGAGCGCCGGGGAGAGCCTGCGCTTCCTCTATTACATGTTCATCGACGATTCCTCGGGGACCCGCGTGCGCGACGCCCTGATCGCGGCCGCGGGGCGCGGCGTGAAGGTGTCGCTGCTGGTCGACGGCTTCGGCTCGACCGCCAATCGCGACTTCTTCCGGCCCCTCGAGGCGGCGGGCGTCGCCTTTTGCCGGTTCAGCGCCAAGTTCGGCCGCCGCTACCTGCTCAGGAACCACCAGAAGCTGGCGCTGGCCGACGGCGAGCGGGTGATCATCGGCGGCTTCAACGTTTCCGACGATTATTTCGGGACGGTCGAATCGGGCGCCTGGCGCGACATCGGCCTGCGCGTGGAGGGCGAGAGCGTCGCCTGCCTGACCGGCTATTATGACGGGCTTTTCCGCTGGACCGCCGATCCCGACGCCCGAATCCGCGACCTCCGCCGGATGCTCCACCAGAGCAGCGTCACGCACGGCAAGCTCCACTGGCTGTTCGGCGGCCCCGCCCGCCGCCTCAGCCCCTGGGCGCGGGCGATGCGGCGCGACATGCAGCGCGCGCGCCGGCTCGACGTCATCGCCGCCTATTTCGCGCCGAGCCTCGGGATGCTTCGCCGACTCGCCGGAGTGTCGCGCCGAGGCGGCCGGGCCCGGCTGGTCACGGCCTCGAAGTCCGACAACAACGCCACCATCGCCGCGGCTCGGAGCACCTACTGGTGGCTGCTCCGCCGTGGGGTGGAGATTTTCGAATACCGCCCGACCAAGCTCCACACGAAGTTGTTCGTGGTCGGCGACGTCGTCCATATCGGCTCGGCCAATTTCGACATGCGCAGCCTGTTCCTCAACCTCGAGATGATGCTGCGGATCGACGATCCCGGCTTCGCCGCCGCGATGCGCCGCTTCGTCGACGGCGAGGTGGCCTATTGCGAACCGGTGACGCTCGAGAGCCACCGCCGCAACCGGACCTGGCTCAACCGGCTGAGATGGGCGATCGGCTATTTCATCGTCGCCGTCGCCGATTACCGGATCGCGAAGAGGCTCAACTTCCGGGATGTGGGATTGCCGAGGCCTTAGCTTACCTAATTCCTCCCCGGCATTTGCCGGGGAGGGGGACCGCGCGAAGCGCGGTGGAGGGGTTCTTCGGGAGTCAGGAAGAACCCTCCACCAGGCTTTGCCTGGTCCCCCTCCCCGCGAAATCGCGGGGAGGAATTGATACCTAGTCGCGCCAGGCCCAGAACAGCGTCGCCGGGGGCACGTTCATCCATTCGAAGCCGCGGTCGATGCGGTCGAAATGGGGGCTGATGAAGTCGAGCACCTTGGGCGAGAACTGGTAGACCAGGAAGGCTCCGCCGGGGCGGAGCGCCTCGGCGGTCTGCTCGGCGATCTTCGGTCCGATGCCGGGCGGAAGGGTCGAGAAGGGCAGGCCGGAGAGGATGTAGTCGGCCTCCTCGAAGCCGAAATCGGCCATGATCGAGCGGACGTCGGCGGCCGAGCCGGTCACCGCCCGAAGCCGCGAGTCGCGGATCTTGGCGCTGAGATATTTGGTGAAATCCGGATTGGTGTCGATCGTCAGAAGAGTCGCGTCCGGCGCCATCTTCTCGAGCACCTTCTCGGTGAAGGTGCCGACGCCCGGCCCGTATTCGACGAAGAGCTTGCAATTGGCCCAGTCGACCCGCGCCAGCATCTTGTCGATCAGCATCTTCGAGGAGGGGATGACCGAGCCGACCATCACCGGATGCTTGACGAACCCCTTGAGGAACATGAGCCAGGGGCCGCCCGCAGCCCCGCGGCGCGCATAAGCGCGAGATCGTTGAGCCTGTTCGCCGGGAAATGTCATGGAATTTTCCGTCAATCGTGGGTTGGCTGGAGCGTTGGCAAAACAACGCCCCGATGGCAAGGGCGAGGCGACCGGCGACCCGATTTGGGGCGAAACCGGGACGAAACGCTACATTTCCGGGATTTGCCCCCCAATGACCGCCGCCGCAAGCCTCTCCCGGGAGCGATTCGCCCTGCTTTTCATGGTGATGCTGGTCGCCGCCTCCGGCAATACGGCGATGCAGTCGCTGATGCCGGCGATCGGCCGCGAGCTCGGAGTCGCCGACCTTTGGGTGGCGATCGCTTTTTCCCTGTCGGCCGTCGCCTGGGTGCTGATGGCGCCGCACTGGGCGCGCCGGGCCGACCACAGGGGACGGCGGGCGCTGATGCGGCTCGGCCTCTACGGCTTCGTCGCCTCGATGCTGATCTGCGGCTCGATCCTCGCCGCCGGCTTCTACGGCCTGATCTCCGGCACCGTCGTCTTCGTCGTCTTCGTCTTCGGCCGAGCCGTCTACGGCATATGGGGCTCGGCCTCGCCGCCGGCCGTCCAGGCCTATATCGCCGCCCGGACCGAGGGCGAGCAGCGCACCGCCCATCTCGCCGCCCTAGCTTCCTCCTTCGGCCTCGGGACGATCATCGGCCCGGCGATCGCGCCGCTCTTCATCTTCTGGCCGCTCGGACTCGCCGGGCCGCTGGTCGTCTTCGCGATCATCGGCCTCGCCGTCCTCGCCCTGCTCGTCTTCCGTCTCCCCGACGACACCCCTCGTTCCGACGCCCGCGGCGAGGTGATGGACTATCCCTCGATGGGCGGCTTCCTGGTCGGCGGCCGCGATCGCGGGGCGGACTCGAGGGGCCCGGAGCGGCTGCGCTGGCGCGACCCCCGGGTGGTGCCCTGGCACATCATCGGAGTCGTCGGCGGCCACGGCAACGCCGCTTTGCTCGGAGTGATCGGCTTCCTCGTCATCGACCGTTCGGGCGTCCCTCCGGCGCAGTCGCAGCAGTCGATCGCGATCGTCCTGATGTCCGGCGCCGGAGCGACCCTGCTCGCCCAATGGGGTCTCATCCCGTTCCTCGCGCTCGGCCCGCGCCAGCTCGTCTTCTGGGGCCTGCTCGCCGCCGCCGCCGGCACCGTCCTCACCGGATTCGCGACCTCGATGCACGCCATCACCCTGGGCTTCGCGATCGCCTCGATGGGCTTCGGCCTGTTCCGCCCCGGCTTCACCAGCGGCGCCTCGCTCGCCGTCTCCCCGCACGAGCAGAACGCGGTGGCGGGGATGGTCACCTCGGTCAACGGAGTCGCCTATATCGCCGCGCCGGCGCTCGGGGTGCTGCTCTACGGCTGGTGGATGCCGCTTCCCTTCGCCGTCACGGCGGGCGGGTTGCTGGCGCTCGCGCTGTGGGTGCGGCTGCGGGTGAGCGGCTGAGCGCGGCCGGACGACGCTAAGTTCACGAATGGCCAAAATTGCAAGCGCCAGCCTTTCCGAAGCGCTCGACCTGCACGGCCGGTCATAGATGCAGGTTGTCGCGCCCCGCCCCGCGCCGTGCTAAGGGACCCTTCGGGGAAAGCTCAGATGACTCGTCGTCCAGCGCAGGTCACCGAGGACGACATCCTCGTCACCGCGCAGCTTTACGTACGCTCCGCCCGCCAGGCGGCGCTGGACGCGGAGCTCGAGGCGCATCGCGAGCTGTCGTCGCTGATGACCGTCGATCCCCAGCTCGCGATCGAGCGTTTCCTCGAGCTGGCGCTCGAGCTTTGCCCCGCCGCCGGCTCGGCGGGCCTCAGCGAGCTCGGCCAAGGCGAGGAGGGCGAGCCGATCTTCACCTGGACGGCGCTCAGCGGCGCGTTCGCTCCGTGGGTCGGGGGCACGACGCCCCGGGATTTCAGCCCGTGCGCCCTGTGCCTCGACCATCATCACCCGATCCTCGTCGACCGGCCGGGGCGGCTCTTCACCTATTTCAACGACTCCGGGCCGGAGATCGTCGAGGGGCTGGTCGTCCCGCTCTACGATACCCGCAGGAGGCCGATCGGCACCCTCTGGATCGTCAGCCACGAGGCCGGGAAGGCCTTCGACGCCACCGACGCGAGGATCATGGAGCATCTCGCCGTCCAGCTGGTCCTCGCCATCAAGCTGAGGCGCAAGGCCCGGCTCCTCGTCCAGCTCGAGCAGGTTTCGAGGGACAAGGACGTGCTCGTCCAGGAGGTCCATCACCGGGTCAAGAACACGATCCAGATGACGTCGGCCCTGCTCCACCTCCAGGAGCGCGCGCTGAGCTCGGCCGAAGCCCGGACGGCGCTCAAGGAAGCGCAGAGCCGGATGCTGGTGATGAGCAAGGTCTACGAGGCGCTGCTTCAGCCGGTCGACGGGTCGGTCGCCGAGGTCGAGGTCGGCGCTCTGATCGAATCGCTGGTCGCGGCTCTGCGGGACGGGAGCGCCCACTCGGGCCGGATCCAGCTTCGGACGCGGTGCGCCAGGCTGACGGTGGATGCGGGCCTCGCCGTCCCGATCGGGCTCATCGTCAACGAGGCGGTGACGAACGCCCTCAAGCACGGCTTTCCGGGCCGGAGGTCGGGCCAGGTCACGATCGAGCTCGACGTCGCCGATTCGATCTGCTCGCTCGAGATCAGGGACGATGGGGTGGGCCTGAAGGAGCCGGTGCGCGAGGGCAGCCTCGGAATGCGGCTGATGCGCACCCTCGCCCGGCAACTGGGCGGCCGGCTGAGCCTGACGGGCGAGGGGGGCGGAACGAGTGTCGGCGTCGAGTGGCGGCTGGCGAAGGCGCGGGCCCGGGAATCGGCCTGAGCGACGGCGCCGTTCCGAAAAGGGGACGGGTACGGTTACCATCCCCCTCGGCCCGGTCAGGGGCGCTGGGCACCGGGAATCGCTGGCGCTATGCCGGTCTCCGGCCGCAACCTGCCCTGGAGTCCGTGAATGCGCCTGTCCCTGTTAGCCGCCGCCGCCGCCCTAGCCTTGACGGCTACGGCCAGAGCCGAGCCCGCCGGCCCCGCCGACGTGGGTCCCTGGGTCCGGCCGCAGCAGCGAGTCGAGGTCGCTCCGAAGCGGGCGCTGAATCTCGTCTGCATGGGATCGGGCGAGCGGACCGTTCTGTTCGACGCCGGCGGAAGCGACTGGTCGGTCGTCTGGGCGCTGGTCCAGCCCGAAGTGGCCCGGCGGGCGAGGGCCTGCGCCTACGACCGGGCGGGGCTCGGGCATAGCGATTCCGGCCCGGCGCCGCGCTCTCCGGTCGCGATCGTCGAGGATCTCCACGCCTTGGTGAAGGCGGCCGGGCTGCAACGGCCGCTGGTTCTGGTCGGCCATTCCCTCGGCGGCTTCAACGTCAAGCTCTACGCCGCGCTCTACCCGGAAGACGTCGCCGGCCTGGTGCTCATCGACCCTTCCGAAGAGCGCAGCTGGCCGAGGACCCGATCGTGGGCGATCCGTCGATATGGCGACCGGCTGGCCGCCCGATCGGAATTGCTCGATCAGCGCTTCATCGGCTTTCTCGCCCAGCGCTACCGCGAGTGCGCCGAAGCGGCGGGGACGCGCGGGCTCGATCCCGATTCGCCCGGCTATGCGCGCTGCTCCGATCCGGTCCGCCCGCAGCTGGGGCCCGAGGTCGCCGCGATGCGCCGGAAGCTTCAGGTCTCGCCCGCCTATCAGCAGGCCCAGGCGTCGGAGATCGGCTCGAGCGTCTATGCCGACGAGCGTTCGGACCAAGTCTATGAGCGCCTCTTCCGCCGGCACGCTTTCGGATCGAGGCCCCTGGTCGTCCTCACCCACGAGGAGGAGCGGTCGCAGGAGCCGCTCGAAGAGCTCGGGCGCGAGCAGGGCCTGAGGCTTCACGCCGAGACGGCGCGCCTCTCGCGGCGCGGCCGGCACGTGACGGTCGCCGGATCGGGCCATTACATCCAGCTGGACAAGCCCGAGGTGGTGATCGCCGCGATCCGCGAAGTGCTCGACGAGCTCGAACGGCCGGCCCGCTAGAGCGACTGTCGCGGCGGAGCCGTGAGTGTCTGATGGCGCTCGCGTTCGTCATGCCGGACTTGATCCGGCATCCGCCTTTCTCGCGGATTTCCGATGCAGTGAAGAAGGTGGATTCCGGATCAAATCCGGGATGACGATGCCGGCGAGTGGGATTGATGCGGCGCTTATTCCGTACCCTTCGGCCCCCTCGGCGTCAGCATGCCCGGCGAGACGAAGCCGATTCCGCCCGAGCCCATCGCGTCCTGTTTCAGGCTGTCCTGTATCTTCTCATATTCCTTTTCCATCTCGGGCGTGACCGAGGCCCGGGTCTCCTCCAGCGCCATCTCGAAGTCGGAGCCGGTCACTTCCTTCGCCTCGATCGAGCCGCGCAGGGCGAAGAGGCCGGCTCGGCGGACGAGGTCCTCGAGGTCGGCGCCGGTGAAGCGCTCAGTTCGCGCCGCGAAGCGGTCGAGGTCGACGTCCTCGGCGAGCGGCATCTTCGCGGTGTGGATGGCGAGGATCTTGCGGCGGCCGGCCTCGTCGGGGACCGAGACGTAGATCAGTTCGTCGAAGCGGCCGGGGCGGAGCAGGGCCGGGTCGATCAGGTTGGGTCGGTTGGTGGCGCCGATGACGACCACCGAGCCGAGGTCCTCGAGGCCGTCCATCTCGGAGAGGATGGTGTTGACCACCCGCTCGGTCACCTGCGGCTCGCCCAGGCCCCCGCCGCGGGCCGGGACGAGGCTGTCGAGCTCGTCGATGAAGATGACGGTGGGCGCGACCTGGCGGGCGCGGGCGAAGAGACGGGCGATCTGCTGCTCGCTCTCGCCATACCATTTGGAGAGCAGGTCCGAGGATTTGACGGCGATGAAGTTGGCCTCGGCCTCGCGCGCCGTGGCCTTGGCGAGCAGGGTCTTGCCGGTGCCGGGCGGGCCGTAGAGGAGGAAGCCCTTGGCCGGGCGGATGCCCATCCGCTTGAAGGCGTCGGGGCTCTTCAGGGGCAGCTCCACGCCCTCGCGAAGCCGCTCGCGCGCCTCGTCGACGCCGCCGACGTCCTCCCAGCGCGTGGTCGGCGCCTGGACCATCACCTCGCGCATCGCCGAGGGCTGGACCCGCTTCAGGGCCTCCTCGAAATCGCCGCCGGTGACCGAGAGATTGTCGAGCACCTCGGGCGGGATGACTCCGTCCCCGAGGTTGATCTGCGGCATGATCCGGCGGACCGCCTCGATCGCCGCCTCGCGGGTCAGGGCGGCGAGGTCGGCGCCGACGAAGCCGAAGGTGCGCCGGGCGAGCTCCTTGATGTCGACCCCGCTGTCGAGCGGCATGCCGCGGGTGTGGATGGCGAGAATCTCGCGCCGTCCGCCCTCGTCGGGGACCCCGATGACGATCTCGCGGTCGAACCGGCCGGGGCGGCGGAGCGCCTCGTCGAGCGCCTCGGGCCGGTTGGTGGCGGCGATGACGACGAGGTTCTGCCTGGGCTCGAGGCCGTCGAGCAGGGTGAGGAGCTGGGCGACGAGGCGCTTCTCGGTCTCGCCCTGGACCTGGCCGCGCTTGGGCGCGATCGAATCGATCTCGTCGATGAAGATGATCGCCGGCGCCGACTTCGCCGCCTCCTCGAACACCTCGCGAAGCCGCCGCTCGCTCTCGCCATAGGCCGAGCCCATGATCTCCGGGCCGGCGATGTGGAAGAAGCTGGCGTCGCTCTCGTTGGCGACGGCCCGGGCGAGCCGGGTCTTGCCGGTGCCGGGCGGGCCGTAGAGGAGGACGCCCTTGGGCGGATCGACGCCGAGCCGCTCGAAGATCTCGGGGTAGCGCAAGGGAAGCTCGACCATCTCGCGAAGCTGGTCGATGGTCGAGCCGATTCCGCCGAGATCGTCGTAGGTGACGTCGGCGCGGCGCTGGTCGGCCGCCTCGGCATATTCCGGGCGAAGCTCGACCTCGGTGTTGGCGTCGATATGGACGACGCCCTTGGGGGCGGTCGAGACGACGGTGAGGCGGATCTCCTGCAGGGCGTAGGCCGGGGCGTTGAGCATCTGGCGAAGCTGGGGCGGGATGTCGCCCTGCTGGATCTGCTGCTGGCCGGTGGTGGCGACGATGTCGCCGGCGGTGAGCGGCTTCATCCCGAAGCTTCGCTTCAGCGCCTGGGCGGAGCCGTGGAGCCGCAGGTTCTTCTGGGCGGGGGCGAAGACGACTCGCTGGGCGGGCTTCGATTCGACCTTGCGGATGGTGACGAAGTCGCCCGATCCGATCTCGGCATTGGCGCGCTGGAGGCCGTCGAGCCGGACGATGTCGAGCCCCTCGTCCTCCGCATAGGGGCCGACCGCGCGCGCCGGGGTGGAGCGCTTGCCGGTGACCTCGATGACGTCGCCCTCGGCCAGGGCGAGGGCGGCCATCAGCCGCCGCGGCAGGCGGGCGAGGCCGCGCCCCGAATCCTCCGGCCGCATCGTCGCGACCTGGAGCCGCGTCGGCTGTCTCTCGTCGTCCGCCATCGGGGCTGCTTTCCCTTCGCCGCTGTCGCAGTGAGATAGGAAGGGACAACGGGCCTGCCACCCTCGGGGGTTCCGCGAGCCCGTAAAAAAGGAACCCCCTGCCCGTCGACGCCGAAAAAAAGGGCCGGTCCCGAAGGACCGACCCTGAAAGTTTTTAGGAGAGGATGCCTGAAAGGCAGGGTCTTTCTCGGCCTCGGGCACTTATTGTGCAAGTGCGAACAAGTATGCTACAGATGCATTTGTTGCACTTTGCTTCTCTCGGATTTCCGAGGATCGTAACGCCGCCGCTCGAGGTTGCAGTGCACAAGAGGAGGCCCTTCCGATGCGCCGACTGCCGCCGCTCACCGCGATCGAGGCCTTCGTTCAGGTCGCCCGCCTGGGATCGGTCAAGGCGGCGGCCGAGGCGCTCGCTTTGTCCTCGCCCGCCCTGTCGCGGCGGATCCAGGCGCTCGAGCGGTTCGTCGGCCATCCCCTGTTCGAGCGGCGCCACCAGTCGGTCCACCTCAATCCGGACGGCGAGCGGCTGATGGCGGGCATCGGCCCCTCGATCGACGCCCTCACCCTGGCGATGGAGCGCGCCACCGGCCAGGTCGAGATGATGCGCCTCAGGCTCGCCGTGCCCTCGCTGTTCGCCTCGCAGCGGCTGATGCCGAACCTGCCGTCGCTGCGCGCGCTCCATCCTGACCTCCATATCGACCTCGACACCGGGCCGAACCGGCTGGCCCGGCTCGACGAGGGCCTCGACGCGGCGATCGCCATCACCACCGAGATCGACCCGTCGCTCTATTCGCGCCGCCTCGACAACAATTGCGTGATCGCGATCGGCTCGAAGGCGCTCAAGGAGACGATCCGCGAGCCGGCGCAGCTCGCCGGAGCGACCATCTTCCTCCACCGCGACATGCCCGAGACCTTCACCTACTGGCGCGAGGCGATCGGCCTGCCCTCGCTTCAGCCGGCGGCGATCGACCATTTCGATTCCGGCCAGCTCATCCTCGACGCCGCCGCCCAGGGGCTCGGAGTGGCCTTCATGCTGGAGAGCCACCTCTACGGCTCGGGCGACGAGCGTCTGGTCCGGCTGTTCGAGCAGAGGGTCGAGACGCCTTATTCCTACTGGTTCGCCTGCCGACGCCCGGCGCTGAAGCGGCGGCCGGTCAAGATCTTCCACGACTGGCTGTTCGAGAGCCTGCTGCCGGGGGAGATGCGGGCGGAGGCGGCGTAGATCGCTGCTCGCCGGCGCGAACCCGCCTCGACCCTGTCAGGGCAGGGCGAAGCGCGGGACGGCCTTGACCGGCCCTGCCGAGTTGCGCGCCATCAGGCCCTTTATCCCGCCCGTGCCGGTCGTCAGGGCCGCGACCTCCTCCGGGAAGGCGGCCTCGCGGACCTGGCCGGACAGGACCGGGTTGGTGAAGATGTGAGTGAAGGCGTCGACCGCCACCATGGTCCTGAGAAGCGGCGGAAGCACCGAATCGGGCGAGCCGGGCGAGCGTCCCTCGGCATAGAGGCCGGCTAGGAACTCGACCTTGTTCACGTCGCCGCGGTAAAGTTCGCGCAGCGTCGCCGCGGTCTGCTCGTCCTTGGCAAGCGCCTCGATCGACTCGTATTTCGGGTGGCCGAACCGCTCGCAATAGGCGTTGAACGGCTGCAGCCGGAACTCGCGCGACAGGTTGATCGAGGCGAGCTCGGCGGGCCGCAGGAATTCCGGCGTGTTGCGCACTCCGATCCGGCCCGCGCGCGCAGCCGAGGCCGCGTTGATCAGCGCTTCGGGCGAGCTTTGCTCGAGGATGACGTTGTTGAATCGATAGTCGGCCGGGGTCAGCTCGCGGCCGTCGAACGGGACCCGGTCGGGGACCAGCGAGTGCCATCTGTAGAGGAGGTTGAACTCGATCGATATGCGATTGGTGCGGTACCAGGGCTCGCGCTCGGCAAAGCCGGTGTCGAGCTTGAAGCCGCCGTTGCCGGCGATGTGGTTGATATAGTCCTCGATCACGATCTGGAGGACGTTGTGGATGTTGACCAGCCGAGCGGTCTCGAACAGGCGATTGTCGTCCCATTCCGGGTGGAGAGCCGCCAGTTCCCCGGCGAGGCGGTTGTGCTCGCGCAGGCACATCGTGCTGATCGCGGTGTAGAAGATCGTCGAATTGCCGCGGTCTAGCCCGGTCGCATAGAGATTCTCCCAGCGACTCTGCTCCAGCCTCGTCTGGCCGACCAGCTGGCCCAGCCCCGCTCGATAGGATTCCGATATTTCGACAGGGGTTTTGCCCTTGGGCAGATAGGGCAGGCCCCTGAAATCGGGATCGATCAGCCCGCGATCCGACTCGTCGGGCGCCACCAGCAAGGGGAGGAGGTCGCCGCCCTCGCGGGTGCGCATCCGCATGCGCCCGCCCTGGCGGGTGCGCAGGACGGCGGCCGTGACTTCGTCGAGCCCGTAGATTTGGCAATAGTCGATCTCGTTATTGCCGGTATGGCGCCGGTGGTCGCTTCGATCGGTGCGCAGGAAGCTGTCGGTAAACCATTGGGCGAAGAAGCAGAAGAGCGTGGTGGTCTGCTTGCACGGGCGCATCTCGCCCCGGCGCAGGAACAGCTGCTCGAACAATTCCTCCGCCTTCGGCAGCCGGCCGTCCCAGTTGGGATCCGGCGGCAGGTGCCGGCCGGTATAGCCTCGATCGGCGAGGCCGGGCCAGCTCACATAATCGGAGGGGACGAACGGCGGCGGCGGCGGCGGCGTTGCCGGCGCGGGACCGGTCCACAGCGAATAAGGATGCGGCCTCTGGCGCTTCTCCTTCCGGACCAGGAATCCGATCTTGATCCGGTTCGCCAGCCTCGGGAACAGCCGCTCCAGGAAGGTGAGAATACGCACTAGCAGGCCGCCCATTCCAACCTCCCGAGAACCGGAGCATGAAGCGACTCGGCCGCCGTTCAGAAGCCGTGGACGAGGCTATCGCGGCGGATCGTCGCTCGCCACCCTCTTAATGCGGCTTGCATCGCCCCCGCGTGACGGCGATCACGACTTGAGGGAGGCGACGATCCGTCTCAGCGCCGAGCGGGGCATCAGGCGGGTGCCGAAGGCGCCGACCTTGTTCGCGATGCCCGGAATGACGATCGGGTCGTTGCGGTCGAGGCCCCTGAGGCCCGCCGCGACCACCCCTTCCGGGCGGACCGCGACCTTGGCGAGCTTCGAATTCGGCGCGCCGGCGACTTCGAAAAATTCGGTGGCGGTCGGGCCGGGGCAAAGCGCGCTCACCCTGACTCCGCTACCCTTCGTCTCATGGTGGAGCGCTTCGGTCAGCGAAAGCACATAGGCCTTGGAGGCGTAATAGACGGCGGCATAGGGGCCCGCCTGGAAGGCGGCGGTCGAGGCGACGTTGAGTATGCCGCCACTCCGGCGCTCGATCATCGCTGGGAGGACAAGGCGGCACAGGTCGGTCAGCGAACGGACGTTGAGATCGATCATCTCGAGCAGTCGCTCGCGCGGCGTGGCGGCAAAGATTCCGGTCGCCCCGAAGCCGGCATTGTTGATCAGCGTCTCGACCTCGAGTCCTTGGGATTCGAGCCAAGGAAAGAGCGCCTCGATCCGATCGGGCCGCGTGAGATCGGCGGCGTGGACGAAGACGCCGTCGCCGAGCGCGGAGCGAAGCTCGTTGAGCCGATCCTCGCGCCGGGCGACGAGAACGACCGTCTCTCCGCGCTTGCGGCACTGGCGTGCGAATTCGGCGCCGAGCCCCGCCGAGGCGCCGGTGATGAGCGTGACCCCCCGAGCCACGCTCAAGGCCTCAGCGACGCCTTGACGATCCTGCCCGGCTCGCGCGGCGGCTCGCCCTTGGGAAGGGCGTCGACATGCTCCATCCCCTCGGTCACCTCGCCCCAGACCGTGTATTGGTTGTCGAGGAAGCGGGCGTCGTCGAAGCAGATGAAGAACTGGCTGTTGGCGCTGTCCGGATTCTGCGACCGCGCCATCGAGGCGACTCCGCGGACGTGCGGGGCGGCGCTGAACTCGGCCTTGAGGTTGGGCTTGTCGGAGCCGCCCATGCCGGTCCCCGTCGGGTCTCCGCCCTGGGCCATGAAGCCGTCGATGACCCGGTGGAAGACGACCCCGTCGTAAAAGCCCTCGTTCACCAGCTCCCTGATCCGGGCGACATGGCCGGGCGCGAGGTCGGGCCGCAATTTGATGACGACGTCGCCGCCGCTGTCGAGGTTGAGGACCAGGGTGTTGAGCTCGTCGGCCATGTTCTTCTCCGTTATCGTCATCCCGGCGAAAGCGGGATCTCGTGGCGACCCGCCGAGACCTCTCGTTCCGAGGTCCCGGCTTTCGCCGGGATGACGAGCTGATACGCCCAGCCGTTCCGCCGCGCCACCCCGCTCGACAGCTTCGCCGCCTCGTCCTAGGAAGCGCCACGGCAACCAGACACCTGCGCGAAGGGGGGGCGGATGAGCGAGAGCGAAATCGATCTGCCCGGAGCGCCCCCTGGTGCCCAGGCCGGCCGGCTCGACGAGGACGACCGGCTGAAGCCCGAATATGTCCGCGACGTGATGGAGGCGGTCGAGGCTGGCGATTCCGAGCTCGCCCGGGCCCTCGTCGAGCCGCTCCACCCGGCCGATCTCGCCGACCTGTTCGAGCTGATCGACAGCGACGACCGCCGCGCGCTCGCCGCGGCGATCGCCGACATGCTCGACGGCGACGTGCTCGCCGAGATGAACGAGCATGTCCGCGAGGAGCTGGTCGACACGCTCGACCCGCGCCAGGTCGCCGACATCGCCGGAGAGATGGAGACGGACGACGCCGTCGCGATGATCGAGGACCTCGAGGAGGACGAGCAGCGCGCCGTGCTCCGCGAGCTCGACCCGGACGACCGCGCCGCCATCGAGGAAGCGCTCGCTTACCCGGAGGAATCGGCCGGCCGCCTGATGCAGCGCGACCTGATCGCGGTGCCCGAGCATTGGACCGTCGGCCAGGTCATCGATTACCTCCGCGCCGGCGACGACCTCACCACCGACTTCTGGGAGGTGTTCGTCGTCGACGAGCGCCACCATCCGGTCGGCACCTGCCTGCTGAGCTGGATCCTCCGGACCCACCGCCAGGTCGCGGTCGCCGACGTCATGAAGCGCGAGCAGACCCTCATTCCGGTCGACATGGACCAGGAGGAGGTCGCTCTTCGCTTCCAGAAATACGCGCTCATCTCGGCCGCGGTCGTAGACCAGTCTGGGCGGCTGGTGGGAATGATCACGGTCGACGACATCGTCCACATCATCCAGGAGGAAGCGAGCGAGGACGTCCTCTTCCTCTCGGGGGCGGGCGAAGGCGACATCAACCAGCCCTTGCTCGAAAGCTATTCCGGCCGGGTCCGCTGGCTGATCGCCAATCTCGTCACCGCCCTCGTCGCCGCGACGATCATCGCCCAGTTCGAAGGCACGATCGCCAAGATGGTGGCGCTCGCCGCGCTGATGCCGATCGTCGCGGGAGTCGGCGGCAACGCCGGCACGCAGACCCTCGCGGTGACGGTGCGCGCCCTCGCCACCAACCAGCTGACCCAGTCCAACAGCTGGCGGGCGATCATGCGCGAGATGCGGGTGGCGCTGCTCAACGGAATCACCGTCGCGGCGGTGATCGGAGTGGGGGTCGGGCTCTTCTTCGCCAATGCCGGCCTCGGAGCGGTGATCGCGGCGGCGATGCTCGCCAACATCGTCATCGCCGGCTTCGCCGGCGTGTTCGTGCCGCTGGCGCTGGAACGCGCCGGCGCCGACCCGGCGGTGGCGTCGTCGGTGTTCGTGACGATGGTCACCGATTCAATGGGCTTCCTGGTCTTCCTCGGCCTGGCGAGCGCCTCGGGCATCGCCGGGTAATCCCCCCTCCCTGCACGCAGGGAGGGGCCGGGGGTGGGTGCGTCTTCGAAAGACTCCGTGTCGGCTGAGGCCCACCCACCCCTAACCCCTCCCTGTATTCAGGGAGGGGAATATTCTTGTTGCGCCAACCGCTTAGTCAGATCAGAAAATCCCATGCCCCTTCACATCAGCAAGGTCGCGTTCGGCTGCGCAAGCATCGAGACGTTCGCCCGGCGCCAGGCGTCGCGGGCGAGGGACGGCGTCGTCCCGCTCGTCACCCGCTTCCGGCCGACGCGCTCGGACGAGCTGGTCGGCGGCTCGGTCTACTGGATCGTCAAGCATCGAATCCTGGCGCGGCAGGCCATCCTGGGCTTCGAGCTGCGCGAATCGGACCGCCGAACGATAATCAGCCTCGACGAAAAGCTGGTTCCGGTCCGGGCGACCGCGCGCCGCGCCCACCAGGGCTGGCGCTATCTCGAGCCCGCCGACGCTCCCGGCGATCTCGACGGCGACGACAGCGGTCTCGCCGAGCTGCCGGCTGCGCTGACCGCGAGGCTCGCGGCGCTGGCCCTGATCTAACGGCCCTTGCCGCAGACCACATTGCCGGAGCCCTGGCCCTCGAGGGTGCAACTCGGATTGCCGAGGATCTCCACATCGCCCGGTCCGGTGGCGTTGAGCTTCACGGTCCGGGCGACCGCCACGGCCACGCTCCCGGCCGTGTCCGCGGCGATCTGCGCGTCGTCGGCGCTGAGGCCCGCCGCGGCGAGGTCGCCGCTGCCCTGGACCGTCGCCTTGAGCTGCTTGGCCCGGCCGGCGAGGGTGATCCGTCCGCCGCCCAGCAGGCCGACGACGAGATTGTCGGCCTCGACCCGCGCCACCGCCAGCCGGCCGCTTCCGCTGACGGTGAGATCGACTCGAAGGCCGCGGGTGCGATCGACGTCGAGGCTTCCGGATCCGATCACCGTGGCGGAGCGGACCTCGCGGGTGGTGAGCGCGACCCGGACCGGGCCGGACCGCTCGCCCGGATAGCCGCCCCAGCCGGACCGGTTCGCCCGGACCCGAAGTGTGCGGCCGAGGACGTCGACCGAAACCCGTTCGAGCGCGTCGGGCGAGCCCTCCGCCCGGGCGGCGGACGAACCGCCGGTCGTCACCGTCACCCGATAGGGGCCGTCGACCTGGATCCGGTCGAAGTCGGTCACCGAATAATTGCGCTCGGCCGCGCCGGCGGGCGTCGCGGCGGCGAGGGCGAGAAGGGCGAGCGGCAAGGTCCTGATCATGGCCGGGACCCTGAAGGAAAATGGTTAACGGGGGATGAGGAGCGTCATCCCGGCGGAAGCCGGGACCCAGGAACACGGCCTGGGGCAGGTACCCCCGGGTATCGGTGTTCCTGGGTTCCGGCCTTCGCCGGAATGACGGCCGGGACGCTACCCCCCGCAGCGGGCGTTGCCGGAGCCCATCTTGTTGACGTTGCACTTGGCGGTGCCGCCGATGACGGCGTCGCCCGAGCCCATGATCGAGACGTCGGCGGTCTCCATCGCCTTCGCCTCGACATTGCCCGAGCCCGCGATCGACACCTTGGCGCGCTTCACCTCGAGGCCTCCGGCGCGGACGTCGCCGGACCCGGCGATCGAGAAATCGGCCGTGTCCGCCGTCCCGGCCGCGCTCACGGCGCCCGAGCCGGCGATCGAGAAGCTCGTGCTCTTCGCCCGGAGCGACCCGACCTCCATCTCGCCCGAGCCGGCGATCGAGGCGGCGAACCGGTCGGCCTGGACCGCGTCGATCTTCATGTCGCCGGAGCCCGCCACCTCGGCGCCGCGCAGCGACGGCGCAGTGACGTAGACGGTGACGGGACCATGGTCCTTGCTCCAGCCGAACGACCATTTGCCCTTCTTCTGGCCGATTCTGAGGATTCCGTTCTCGACGCTGACCTCGAGCCGCTCGAGCAGCCCGGTGTCGCCTTCGGCATAAGCGGAGGGCGCTCCGCCGACCTTCACCACGACGTTCTGCGAGCCGGCCAGCTCGACCCGGTCGAACGCCCCGACCTGGAAGTCGCGCCGGCCCGACTGGCCGCTCGCCTTGCTCTCATGGTCCCGGGCATTGGCGCCGCAGGCCGCGAGCAGGATCAGCGGCACCAGCATCATCGGCTTACGCATCGTCGGTCTCCCTGACTGTGTTAGGTATCTAATACACGTGAGAGGCGGTGCGTGCAAACGAAAAAGGCGGCCCCTCTCGGGACCGCCTTCTCATTCTCGTCATGCCAGCGAAGGCTGGCATCCATGCTGAGTCGGGATGGACCCCAGCCTTCGCTGGGGTGACGGGATCAGACCGCCGCCGCTTTCTCGCGATTGTAGATGGCCGCGGCCTTGTTGAGGATCTCGAGGATCTTCACCAGCGCCGTCGGCTCGTCGACCTGCTCCATCGCGGCCAGCTCGCGGGCGAGCCGGCTCGAGGCGGCCTCGAAGATCTGCCGCTCCGAATAGCTCTGCTCGGGCTGGTCGTCGGCCCGGAACAGGTCGCGGGTCACCTCGGCGATCGACACCAGGTCGCCCGAGTTGATCTTCGCCTCATATTCCTGGGCGCGGCGCGACCACATGGTGCGCTTCACCTTGGGCTTGCCCTTGAGGGTGGCGAGCGCCTCCTGCATCGTCTTGTCGGACGACAATTTGCGCATGCCGACGCTCTCCGCCTTGTTGGTCGGAACGCGCAGGGTCATCTTTTCCTTCTCGAACCTCAGCACGTAGAGCTCGAGCTGCATGCCGGCGATGTCCGTGCTCTGCAGTTCGATCACCCGGCCCACGCCGTGCTTGGGGTAAACAACGTAATCGCCAACGTCGAAGCTCAACGCTTTCGCTGCCATTTATTCGACCTTCCATTGGAAACAGCCGCCACCGTGCCGGACTCCATCCGCCCCATGGACGCACCCAAACTGCGATGTGCGGCGATTCTTACTGTGTGACCACCGGTTGCGGAATGCGCGTCGCATCCGCTTCGATGAGCGCCTTATATCCGAAAAGGTGCCGAAAAGCTACCCTTTTGTCCTTCGAGACAGGGCTTCGCCAGGCTCAGCCCTTCCTCAGGATGAGCGAGAGGATACTCTCAACCGCTCATCCTGAGTAGGGACTGAGCCTGGCGAAGGCCCGTATCGAAGGACGCCTCAATCCCCCTGGCCGGGCTCGGGCGTGAAATATTTGTCGAACTTGCCTTCCTCGCCCTTGTGCTCGTCGGCGTCGGCCGGGCTCTCGCGCTTGCGGGTGATGTTGGGCCATTCGGCCGAATAGGTGGCGTTGACCTCCAGCCACTGCTCGAGATTGGGCTCGGTGTCGGGGAGGATCGCCTCGGCGGGACATTCCGGCTCGCACACGCCGCAGTCGATGCACTCCGACGGGTTGATGACGAGCATGTTCTCGCCCTCGTAGAAGCAGTCGACCGGGCAGACCTCGACGCAGTCCATATATTTGCAGCGGATGCACGCATCGGTGACGACGTAGGTCATGCTCTTCTCCCTGGGCGAATCCCTAGTCGGCAGCGGCGGCGCGCGTCAACGGGAGCTTTCTTACCCCTCTCC
>DASVVX010000121.1:0-5596 GCA_036386295.1 Allosphingosinicella sp. | reverse complement strand
GATGCAGGCGAGGGCGGGCGCCCGCCTCATTTCAGCTTCCGGATCGCGGCCGCCGCCCGGCCGAGGCTGGAGCGGAATTCGCGCGGATCGTAGGCGTTGGGATCGCGGACGGCGCGGTAGGCGGTGTTGATGTCGGCCCGGATCGACTCGGGAGCGGCGGTTCCTAGCGACGAGAAGAGGGTGTCGACCGCCATCACCGCCTGGACGCTTCCGGCATAATCGGTGAAGCGCGGCGAGATGGCGTTGCCGGCGATGCTGTCGATGATCTCGAACACCTGCGCCCGGGTCACGCCCCGGGCGAGATCGTCGGCGACGGCCCGGGCGCTCGCCTTGAGCGCGGCGGCGGCGGCGAGCGCCGTGGGGCGGTCCTTCGCCAGAGCGGCGTGGAAGTTGCGGCTGTCGCGCTCGAAGCGGGCGGCCTCGCCCGGCGCGGCGACCCGCGCGGCGGCGGCGAGCATGATCATGTTCTCGTCATTGTAGGGCGGCGTTCCCGACGGGATCGGACGGCCGGGATTGCCCCGGGCGGTCGGCTCGAAGCGGGGATCGTCGGAGATCCGGCGGTGGCAGGCGTGGCAGTCGAAGAAATAGAATTCGGGGAACAGGCCCTCGGTGCCGCGCCCGGGCGTCGCGAACAGGGTCAGCGACCGCTCCAGAGCCGCCGCCTGGCCGACCGCCCAGGTCGTCACTGCGTTGGGGCGACCCTTGCGGTCGACATAGTCGCCGTCCTCGTCGTGATGCTGCTGAAGGGTCGAGAAGAGGTCGAGCTCGAAGCTGATCCGGGGATGGCCGGCGGCCATCATCCGGTGGTCGACGAACCGGCCCTCCTCGCGGCTTCCGAAATGGCAGTCGAGGCAGCGCTCGGCCCGGGCGCGCGGATCGTCGAGCGGGACGAGGCCTCGGGCGACGTTGGCGGAATGGGTGCCGCCGACGGCGTAATGGCTGGCGAGCCAGCCGGAGGCGGGGCCGTGGCAGCTCTCGCAGCCGACCCCGTCGGAGAGCTGGAAGCGGGCGCCGCGGGCGCCGGGCGCGGCCGGAGTGGCGTGGCAGCCCAGGCACATGGGAGCGCTCGCCGCCTCGCCGATGCCGAGGCGGGCGGCGATCGCCTTGGCTCGGGGCTCGGCGAGGACTCGCCAGGCGCGGCTGTGGGCGCCGGCCGGGCTCGACGGGTCCTGCCAGAGGCGAAGCTCGTCCTGGCGGACGACGACCCCGTTGGGCTCGCTCCGGCCGTGGCAGGTCGAGCCCGCGCAGGTCGCGACCCCGACATAATGGCGGGCCGAGTCCGGCTGGGCGAGGGCGGGCGACAGGAAGAGGGCGAGCGCGAGGAGCAGGGAGGCCGCCACTGCGCCGGTCGCCAGGTTGCGGCTCGCCCCCATCGGAAAAACAACCCCCTCAGGAAGCCGGACTATGAGGCAAAGGCGGAGAAGCTTTCAAGCCGGTTCAGGGCATTGGCGGCCGCGGCGACAGTCACTAGGAACGTGGCGCTGGGAGTGAGCGTCACTGGTCGACTGTCCCGTCATGCCGGCGAAGGCTGGTATCCCGTCGGGTGAAAAGCACCCGGCGCCCTTCACCCCCTGGGACCCCAGCCTTCGCTGGGGTGACGGGAAAGCACAGATGGCGAGCTCGAGGACATTTACCCCGCTCTACCTCGCCAACCAGGCCCGGCAGCCCAATTGCGATCTCGAGGGCTTGTCATGGCGCGGCCCCGGGTGACATCATCCGTCATCCCGGCGAAGGCCGGGATCCCGGGGAGTGAAGGGCACCTGGGCTTTCACCCGCCGGAGCCCCGGCCTTCGCTGGGGCGACGGGGGTCAGGCCGCCCGGTCGCGTGGGAGGGTTTTCGAAATGATCATCGCACCTCTGCTGGCCGCTCTGGCCGCCGCCCAACCGGCGCCGCCGCCCACCGTCGGCAAGATCCGGATGCAGCTCTTCTACGAGGACAGCGGGCGGCTTTCGGCGGACATCTCGCCGCCGTCCGACTTCAGCGGCTGGAACACCGTGATCGGCGAGGGCTCGGCCGAGGAGCCCGCCAACGACCTGCTGGTCACGGTCGAGCTGGTCACGGGGGCGGTGGAGAGCGTCGCGGAGCCGCTGACGGTGACGGTCAGGGGCAATCGCAAGGTCCTCGGCCAGCGGCGCTTCGCCGACGTCCTCACCTCCGCCGACGGCCGGACCTGGAAGGCGCTGTGGCTGACCGACGTCGGCTGCGCCGGCCATGTCGAGGTCACCGCCACCATCGGCCGCTCGACGAGGAAGGCGGCGGTCAGCCTCGACTGCGGGGAGTGAATTCCTCCCCGGCACTTGCCGGGGAGGGGGACCGCGCGAAGCGCGGTGGAGGGGTTCTTTCGGAGGGTGAAAAGAACCCCTCCACCAGGCTTCGCCTGGTCCCCCTCCCCGCCAAATCGCGGTGAGGAATTCAGGGGGTCAGGCCGCCGCGCTTCGGAAGGAGGAGGGCTTGCGCACCAGCTTCTTGAGCTTTGCCAGCCATGAGGTTCGGCCGCCGGGGGCGAGGGTGAAGGCGGGGTCGGCGGGGGCGTCGTCGTCGCCGTAGATCTCGAGCGGCTCGGGGAGGCGCTGGCGAAGGACCAGCTTGGGGCGGCCCTTCAATATGTCCTCGGCCTCGGTGAGGGCCCGGACCAGATCCTCCTCGCGATAGGGCTTCTGGAGGCAGCCGATGGCGAGGTCGCGGACCGCGAAGCCGGGCGCTTTGGCGGTGGTGAACAGGCAGGCGATCTCGAAATCGTGGAGCCGGGCGGCGACCGCGTAGCCGCTGCTGCCGTTGGCGAGCTGGAGGTCGACCAGGGCGAGGTCGGGGCGGCGCTCCTCGACCGCGGCGACGGCGCTGGCGAGGTCGTTGGCGAGCGCCGTGACCTGGAAGCGCGGATTGAGCTCGATCAGGCTCTTCACCGTCTCGGCGAGCAAGGGATCGTCCTCGACGACCAGGATGTTGAGCAATGTCACTCCCCCGACAGACCTTTGTCCGAAGCTGACTTATCCACAGGGCTAAGGCCATGGCTTCCAACGGCTTTTGCGGCGAACGATTCCTTTCCCGCGCCGAAACGAGTCGGACGGGCAGGGCGTTGCCATCTGCCGTCACCCTGAACTTGTTTCAGGGTCCAGGTCTCCGCCCGCGGGGCGGCTCGTCGCTGGACTCTGAACGAGTCCAGGGTGACGGGGGGCAGCTCTCCGATCGCGAGGCAGCTCCACCCTGGACCCTGAAACGAGTTCAGGGTGACGGAGTGGGAAAATGCGCAAGTCGGGACAAGTTGCGGGCGGTTCATGCCGGCGGCTATAGGGCCCCATCGCTCGGCCGCGTTCCCCCCGGCCGGACCGCCCTTGCCGGAGACAATCCTTGAAGCACATCCTGCTCACCACCGCCGCCGCGCTCGGCCTCGGCGCCTGCGCTTCCACCGCCGCCGAGGAAGGACCCGCCACCGCCGCCATGGCCGCGCCCGAAGTCGCGCCGGCCGAGCCCGCGGTCACCGTTCCCGACAACATCCTGCTCGCCGACTGGACCGGCCCCTATGACGGCGTTCCGCCTTGGGACAAGGTGACCCCCGAGCTGTTCCCGGAGGCGATCCAGTTCGGGATCGACGAGCAGCGCCGCGAGGTGCTGGCGATCGCCGACAGCCCGGACGCGCCGACCTTCGCCAACACGGTCGAGGCTCTGGAGAAGGCCGGCCAGAGGCTCGACCGGGTGCTGTCGCTGTTCGGGGTGATGACCGACAACATGACGACCCCCGCCTATCAGGCGCTCGAGAAGGAATGGTCGCCCAAGCTGTCGGCGGCGGGCGACGAGATCATCCTCAATCCCAAGCTCTTCCAGCGCATCAAGACGGTCTACGAGATGCGCGAGAACGCCAATCTCGACGCCAAGCAGCAAAGGCTGGTGACCCGGCTCTACGACAGCTTCGTTCGCCGCGGCGCCAACCTCTCGCCCGAGCAGAAGCAGCAGCTTTCCGCCTACAACAGCGCTCTGGCCGGCAAGTTCGCGGTGTTCGGCGAGAAGGTGCTGGCCGACGAGAGCACCTACATCACCGCCACCGACGCCGAGCTCAGGGGCGTCCCAGCCGACATCAAGGCGGCCGCCGCCGCGGCCGCTCAGGAGCGCAAGCTTGCGCCCGGAAGCTATGCGATCGTCAACACCCGCTCGGCGGTCGATCCGATCCTCACCTATGCCGACAACCGGGCGCTTCGCGAGAAGGTGTGGCGCGCCTTCGTCAACAGGGGCGACAACGGTGGGGCGAACGACACCAACCAGGTGATCGCCGAGATCGTCAAGCTTCGCGCCGACCGGGCGAAATTGCTCGGCTTCTCGAGCCATGCCGAGTTCCGGATGCAGGACACGATGGCGAAGTCGCCGGCCAAGGCGCTCGACCTGATGAACCGGGTGTGGCCGGCGGCCGTCGCCCGGGTGAAGGAGGAAGTGGCGGACATGCAGGCGCTCGCCCGCAAGACCGACAAGGGCCTCACCATCGAGCCGTGGGACTATCGCTATTATCAGGAGAAGGTGCGCAAGCAGCGCTACAACCTCAGCCAGGAGGAGGTGAAACCCTATTTCGAGCTGAACAACATCATCCAGGCCTCGATGTGGTCGGCCGGGGAGCTGTACGGGCTCGACTTCAAGGAGATCACCGGGACGGTGCCGGTGTGGAATCCGGACATAAGGGTCTACAGCGTCACCGACCGGGCCTCGGGCAAGCAGGTGGGCGTCTTCTACCGCGACGATTTCGCCCGCACCGGCAAGCGCTCGGGCGCCTGGGCGACGACCTACCGGAGCCGCGCGGGACTGCTCGGCGACGACATCGTGCTCGGCTCCAACAACAACAATTTCGTCAAGCCGGCGCCCGGCCAGCCGGTGCTGATCAGCCTCGACGACGCCGAGACCCTGTTCCACGAGTTCGGCCACGCCATCCATTATTTCCTTTCGAACGTCTATTATCCGAGCTTCGGGGGCACGCCTCGCGACTTCGTCGAATATCCGAGCCAGGTGAACGAGAACTGGCTTCTCACCCAGCCGGTGCTCAGCCGCTTCGCCAAGCATTACAAGACGGGGCAGCCGATGCCGGCGGCGCTGATCGAGAAGATCGAGAAGGCGCAGACCTTCAACCAGGGCTTCGCCACCGCGGAATATCTTTCCTCGGCGATCGTCGACATGATGCTTCACATGGACCCGAACGGGGTCGTCGATCCGGACCGGTTCGAGCGCGAGGCGCTGGCGAAGATCGGGATGCCGAAGGAGCTGGTGATGCGGCACCGGCTGCCGCAGTTCAACCACCTCTTCTCGTCCGACGCCTACTCGGCCGGCTATTATTCCTACCTGTGGTCGGAGACGATGGACGCCGACACCTGGGCTGCGTTCGAGGAAGCGGGCGACCCGTTCGACAAGGCGACGGCGGAGCGGTTCAAGGCCACCTTGCTCTCGACCGGCAACGAGACCGACCGGGCCGAGGCCTACCGCCAGTTCCGCGGTCGCGATCCCGACGTCAAGGCGCTGATGCGCAAGCGCGGCTTCCCGACGGGGTGATCGCGGGGAACGGGAAGCCGCGCGCGTCGCTCGCCGCTGCTCAAAGGTCCGCGGCGAGGCTGAGCAGGAAAC
>DASVVX010000120.1:0-11940 GCA_036386295.1 Allosphingosinicella sp. | reverse complement strand
TTACGCCTGGCCCGGCCCGCCCGCCTGCTCGAACAGCACGACCACGTCGTCGATGATCGCCGCCATCGCCGAGCGCGCGCCGTCCGGATCGCCGGCCTCGATCGCGGCGAGCACCGCGTGATGGGCGGGAAGGCTGGCGGTGCGGCCCTTGAATCGGTTGGTGAAGCGGATCGAGGTTCGAAGCGCGGTGGTCACGACTCCTCGAAACTGCCGGTAGAAGGGGTTGCCGCAGGCCTCGAGGACGGCGAGGTGGAAGGCGATGTCGGATTCGAGCGCGTCGTCCTCGCCGCGCTCCGCCGCTTCCATCCGCGCGTAGCCGGCCGCGATCGCGCCGACCTCGGCCGGGCCGGCCGTGCGCGCGGCCAGCGCCGCCGCCGCCGGCTCGATGGCGATCCTGAGCTCGCTGAACTGACGCAACAGGTCGAGCGAGAATTCGCGCTCGAGCAGCCAGCGCAGGACGTCGGTGTCGAACAGGTTCCAGCAGGAGGGAGGCTGGACGGTCGTCCCCTTGCGCGGCCGGGCGGTGAGCAGGCCCTTCGCGGTCAGCATCTTGACCGCTTCGCGCGTCACCGATCGGCTCACCGCATGCCGCGCCGCGAGCTCCGCCTCGGTCGGGAAGCGCTCGGCCTCGTAGGCGCCGGTGACGATGGCGCGGCCGAGCGTCTCGAGCAGGCCGAAGGTCAGGTTGCGGGTCCCGTCGTCGCCGCGCCCGCTCTTTTCCTCCACGGCGGCCATTCTCCCAAGCTCCCCGTTGGACAGGGCGCCTCGATCCTATAATTCCTTCGACCGGGCGGCAATCCACTCAGGTCGGAGACCGCACCTGCCAGTCGAACGGCTCGACCGTTTCGCGGCCCCCGGCGAGGAAGGCATCGGCGACGAGGCGCAGCGGCTCCTTGTCGACGTCGCTCTCCCCGGCCTCGACCAGCTCGGCGAAGCGGGCGTAGAGCGACGGATATTCGCCGAGCGAGCCCACGTCCTGGGCGGCGCCGTCGATGTTCAGCCGGGCACCGCCGTCGAGAAGCTCGACGAGGGTGCCGTCCGCCGCCTCGATCCGGATCGTCCAGCGTTCCCCCTCGCTGTAGCGCCAGTCCAGGTCCGCCTCATGTCCGCCGGCGAAGCCGATCCGAGCCGCGATCGGAGTCTGGCGGTTGGCGGGGAAGGCGAGCGCGGCCTCGCGGACGAACAGCCGTTCCGGCAGAATGCGGGTGGCGATGGACAGGGCGTTGATGCCGGGATCGAACACTCCGAAGCCGCCCGGCGCCCAGATCCATTCCTGGCCGGGATGCCATTTGCGCACGTCCTCGTGCCAGAGGATCCGGAGCGAGCGCAGCGCCTTGCCCGCCAGCGCCGCTTTCGCTCCCGCGACGCCCGGGGCATGCTGCGAATGCCAGGCGGCGAACAGCGTTCGTCCCGAGTCCCGGCCCAGCCGCTCCATCTCCTCGATCTCGCCCAGAGTCGCCGCCGGCGGCTTCTCGAGGAGCACCGCGAGCCCCGCGTCGAACGCGGCGGCGGCGACCTGAAGCCGGACGGTCGGGGGCGTGCAGACCGCGACGGCGTCGAGCTTTCCCGCCATCGCTTCCAGCATCGCCTCGGTGCTCGGGTAGACCGGGACCCCCTCGTCGGCCGGGGCCCGGGGGCTGACGACGGCGGCGAGCTCGAGAGCGGGATCGGCGGCGATCGACGGGACGTGCTGGTCCCTGGCGATCTTGCCGTAGCCGACGATGGCGATCCGGATCGGCATTTTTCGCCTCCTGAGGCTGGGCGCCTGATGGCCGGAAAGGGGAAGCGAAGCAAAGCCTAAAAGGTGCCATGGCCGCGACGATCCGCTATGACGCGCTCGGGAGGACTTGAACATGGCCGATCAGAACGTCGCGAGGCTGGTCGCTCAGGAGGGCGAGGCCCGCCGTCTGTTCGACGTCCAGCACCAGGCGTCGCGGCAGGCCCCGCCGGCCGACCTGCGGCTGCGGCGCGACCGGCTCGAGCGGCTGCGCGCCGTCGTCGCCGGCAACGAGGCCGCCTTCGCCCGGGCCATCTCCGACGATTTCGGGGTCCGTTCGCGAACCGAGACCGAATTGCTCGAGATCGTCCCGACGATGAGCGCGATCCGCCACGCCCGCAAGAACGTCGCGCGCTGGATGCGGCCCGAGCGGCGTCGGGTCGATCCCCTGTTCCAGCCGGCGAGCGCGCACGTCCGCTTCGAGCCGCTCGGCGTGATCGGGATCATCTCGCCGTGGAACTACCCGCTCCAGCTCGCCGTCTCGCCGCTCGTCGACGCGCTCGCCGCCGGCAACCGGGCGATGGTCAAGCCGTCCGAGCTCACCGCGGCTTTCTCGGAGCTGCTCCGGCGCGCGGTCGCCGAGCGGTTCGACGAGGCCGAGGTGGCGGTGGTCACGGGCGGGGTGGAGATCGGCCAGGCCTTCGCCGACCTTCCGTTCGACCACCTCCTCTTCACCGGATCGACCGCCGTCGGCCGCAAGGTCTACCAGGCGGCCGCCGCCAATCTGGTGCCGGTGACGCTCGAGCTCGGCGGCAAGTCGCCCGTCGTCGTCTGCCCGGACTACGATCTCGCCAAGGCCGCTCGAAGCGTCGCCTTCGGCAAGTTCGTCAACGCCGGCCAGACCTGCATCGCCCCCGATTACGTGCTGGTGCCGGAAGGCAAGGAGCGCGAGTTCGCCGAGGCGGTGATGGCGCAGGTGCGCCGATCCTACCCGACCATCGCCGGCAACGACGATTATTCCGGCCTCATCGCCGAGCGGCACCGGCGCCGCCTCGCCGACGCAATCGACTCGGCGCGGGCGGCGGGCGCGACCGTTCTCGCTCACGAAGACGAGGGCAGCCGCGACCGGGGCAAGATCGGGCCGACCCTGATCCTCGGCGCGCCCGCCGACAGCCTTTTCCTGACCGAGGAAATATTCGGGCCGGTGCTTCCGGTCCTCCCCTATCGCGACCTCGACGAGGCGGTCGCCTTCATCGCCGGCCGGAACCGGCCGCTGGCGCTCTATTGCTTCAGCAATCGTGGCCGCGATCGCGAGCGGGTGCTGGGCGGCGCCATCTCCGGCGGGGTGACCCTCAACGGCACTCTGCTCCACGTCGCCCAGGAAGGTCTCCCGTTCGGCGGCGTCGGCGCCAGCGGCATCGGCGCCTATCACGGCCAGGAAGGCTTCAGGCGCTTCAGCCACAGCCGCGCCGTTCACAAGGTCGGCTTCGTCAACGTGTTCGAGAAGCTCGGCCCGCCGTGGGGCAAGATGGCGGCCGCGCTCGGCCGGAGGCTGGCGAAAAGGCGCTAGGGGGCGGGGTATTCGCCGGGATGACGGGGCCTGCTAGGCCGCCGCCGCCACTGCCTTCCCGCGGATCATGTCGCTCGCTTTCTCCGCGATCATGATCGTCGGAGCGTTGGTGTTGCCCGAGACCAGCCTCGGCATGATCGAGGCGTCGACCACTCGAAGCCCCTCGACCCCGTGTACCCTGAGCCGCGGGTCGACCACCGCCGTCGGCCCGTGGCCCATCGCGCAGGTGCCGACCGGATGGTAGATGGTCGTCCCCCAGGTCCGGGCGTGGTCGAGCAGCTGCTCGTCGGTGACCGCGTCCGGCCCCGGCATCAGCTCGCGCTCGATGAAGCGGGCCAGCGCCGGCTGCGCGGCGATCCGGCGGCCCCAGCGCAGCCCGGCGACGATCACCTCCTGGTCGAGCCGGTCGGAGAGGTAATTGGGCTGGATCGCCGGATGGGCGGCGGGATCGGGCGACTTGATTCGGATCGTGCCGCGTGATTCGGGGCGCAGCTGGCAGGGCGCGATGGTCAGCCCCGGCTCCTTCTCGAGCTCCATCTTCTGGGCGTTGGCGAGCTTGTCGGGGTCCATCGTCGCGGGGAGGATGTGGAACTGGATGTCGGGGCCGGCGAGATCGGGCCGCGACTTGCAGAAGACGGCGACATGGGCGGCCGAGAGGGTGAGCAGGCCCTTCTTGCCGAACATGTATTTGAGTGTCTCCCTGAGGAAGCGGGTGCCGCGGACCAGCTCGTTGACCGAGACGATGCCCTTCTTCAGCCGGAAGGTCTCGCCGGTGACGAAATGGTCTTGAAGGTTCTCGCCGACTCCGGGCAGGTCGTGGACGACCTCGATGCCGTGCTCGCGAAGCAAGGAGGCCGGGCCGATTCCGGAGAGCTGGAGCAATTGCGGCGAGTTGATCGCGCCGCCGGCGAGGATCACCTCCGAATCGGCCCGGGCGATGCGGGTCACCCCGTTCTGGACGAATTCCACTCCGACGGCGCGCTTGCCTTCGAACAGCACCCGGCGGGCCAGGGCCCGGGTCTCGACCTGGAGATTGGGCCGCTCCATCGCCGGGTGGAGATAGGCGACCGCGGCCGAGCAGCGTTTGCCGTCCTTGATCGTCACCTGGTACCAGCCAACCCCCTCCTGCTCCGCCCCGTTCGGGTCGCGGTTCGGCAGTCCGAGCGCCTCGCAGGCCTCGATCACCGCTTCCGACACTTCATGGCCGGTGGTGGGATCGGAGACGTTCAGCGGCCCGCCCACGCCGTGCAGGTCGCACTCGCCGCGCTCCTGGTGCTGGCAGCGGCGGAAATAGGGGAGGACGTCGTCCCAGGACCAGCCCTCGCATCCCAGCTGCCGCCAGCCGTCGTAATCGGCGCGCTGGCCGCGGATGTAGAGCATGGCGTTGATCGAGGAGGAGCCGCCGAGCACCTTGCCGCGCGGCCAGACGTGGGTTCGCCCGTGGGTCCCCGGATCGGGCTCGGTCGTGAACAGCCAGTTGACCTTCGGGTCCTTCAGCGTCGCGGCGTAGCCGACGGGGACGTGGATCATCACGTTGGAGAGGAATTGCGACGGCTGCCTGAGCGGCCGGTCGTCGCCGCCCGCCTCCAGCAGCAGGACCCGGGTTCGGCCGTCCTCGCTCAGCCGGTTGGCGAGGACGCAGCCGGCCGAGCCGGCGCCGACGACGATGTAATCACTCCGCAGCGTGTCGGACATGCTCGTCCTCTTGCCGAGCCGCCGCCCGGCGGACGAAGGCGGCGGTGAGTTCCGGCTGGGTGAAGGGCAGCATGTGGCCGCCCTCGACCAGCTCGATCCGGCCGCCGGGAATCTCGCTCGCCGTGCGCTCGCCGTGCAGTTTGGAATCGAGCAGATTGTCGCCGGGCGCGTAGAGGATGCTGACCGGCACGGACAGGGTCGGATAGCGTTCGACCATGCCCTCCAGCTCGCCTTCGAGATCGACGAGGTCGGTCGAGGAGGCGTAGAAATTGCCCGGGCGCATGGCGAGCAGGCCGCCGCCCTCGGTTCCGAAATCCGCCGGCACGGGCTCGGGCGCGAACACCTCCTTCAGCGCCTGCTCGGCCTTCATCATCCCCATCGGCGTCGCCAGCGTCCAGGCGACCGCCCTGCGCACCGCCGGCGAGCGGATGATCATCGGCCTGAAGACCGGCGGCACATCCTCGATGCTCTGCACCTGGGTCAGCGGAGCGACGAGGGCGAGGCCGCCGACGACGTCGGGATGGTTGAGAGCGAGCGACAGGGCGAGCGCTCCCCCAAGCGAGTGGCCGACGATCAAGGGCCGGTCGAGCTTCAAGATCCGGATCAGCTCGGCGACGCTCTCGGCCTGGACCCTCAGCCGCGCCGAGGCTCCGGGCGCCCGGGTCGAATAGCCCGAGCCGGGGCGGTCGACGAGGACCAGGCGGTAGTCTCGGGCGAGGTCGTCGACCATCGGCCGGCCGAAATTGCGCAGCTGCCCGCCGAGGCCGTGGATGAGGACGATCGGCGGGCCCGAGCCGCGGTCGACGACGTGGAGCTTCTCGCCGTTCACCTCGATAAGCTTGCCGTCGCGCGGCACCGCTTTCTCGATCTTGCGGGCGGTGGCGCCGCTGAAGGCGGCGAGGCCTCCGCCGATCAGGCCGAGGCCTCCGGCGCCGGCGAGCAGGAACGGGATCATTTCAAGGCCCTCCCAAGGAACTTCCAATAGCCGACCGGAGCGATCCGCTCAACGAGCGCCATGAAGCGCGCGTCGTTGCCGACGACGACCCGCGGCCGCTCGCGCTCGACTCCGCCGACGATGATCTCGCCGGCCTTTTCAGGCGGCATCCGCAGGAACTTCTCGAACCGCTCCTTCTGCGCCTCCAGATCGACGTCGTTGATCCCCCGCGGCGGCCGCGCGTTCTTCGCGATCGAGGTGTTGACCCCGCCGGGATGGACGACGGTGACTCCGATCTTCGAGCCCTCCGCCTCGAGCTCGCGGCGAAGCGATTCGGAAAAGGCGCGGACGGCGAACTTGCTGGCGCAATAGGCGGTCTGGCCGGGCGGGGCGATGATCCCGAAGATGCTCGAGACGTTGACGATGCGGGCCTGGTCGCTGCTTCGAAGCAAAGGCAGGAAAGCGCGGGTCATCCGCACCACGCCCCAGAAATTGATCTCCATCAGCCAGTCGAAATCCTCCTCGGCGACCTGCTCGAAAGTGCCTCCGATCGCGACTCCGGCATTGTTGAACAGCAAATCTGCACGGCCGTGGGCGGCGAGGACCTGGGCTGGGAAGGCGGCGACCGCCGCTTTGTCGGCGACGTCGAGCCGGTGCCGGCTGGCCTTCACGCCGCGCGCCTCGGCGAGGGCGGCGGTCTCCGCCAGGCCTTCCTCGTTCAGGTCGGCGAGGGCGAGGTTGCAGCCGCGCTTCGCCAAAGCGAGCGAGGTGCCGCGTCCGATGCCGCTCGCCGCGCCGGTGACGACGGCGGTGCGTCCCCAGAGCTTCACGCCGCCTCCCTTTCCCGCGCCGGCTCGATCGCCGCCGCAGCGCCGCGCGGCAGGAATCGGATGACCCCGTCCTCGACCGAGGCGAACTTCAGGCTGACCATGTCGAGCGCGTAATTCTGGTAGAGCTTCCAGGGCTTCCTGGAGCCCTGCTTGGGCAGGATGTCGAGCGCTCGCTGGACGTAGCCGGAGGTGAAGTCGAGGAAGGGCGCCTCCTCGATCCCGGGCTCGCGGACGGGCAGGGCGATCTCGGTCCCGGTCTTCCTGAGATGGTTGAGGAGGCGGGTGAGATAGCCGCCGGTGAGGTCCGCCTTGAGCGTCCACGAGGCGTTGGTGTAGCCGAACGAATAAGACAGGTTCGGCATGTCGCTGAACATCATGCCGCGGTAGCTCAGGGTCTTCGACAGGTCGCGACGCTCGCCGTCGACGGCGAAGGCGATGTCGCTTGCGAGCTGGAGCTTGAGGCCGGTCGCGGTGACGACGATGTCGGCGTCCAGGGCGCGCCCGTCCCTGAGCCGGATTCCGGTCTCGGCGAAGCTCTCGATCTCGCCGGTGACGATCTCGGCGCTGCCGTTGCTCACCGCCTCGAACATGTCCGCGTCGGGGACCAGGCACAGCCGCTGGTCCCAGGGATTGTAGCGCGGGGTGAAGTGAGTCGCGATGTCGTATCCTTCGGGCAGGAGCTTCCTGACCTCGTCGAGCAGCTTCTCCTTCACCTTCGCCGGGCGCTTGCGGGCGAGGTTGAAGAAGATCAGCTGCAGAAGCACGTTCTTCCAGCGGACGATCGCGTAGGCGAGCTTCGAGGGCAGCACCTTGCGAAGGAAGTTGGCGATCGAATCCTCGGACGGCCGCGAGACCATGTAGGTCGGCGAGCGCTGGAGCATGACGACGTGGCCGGCCTCCTTGGCCATCTCGGGGACGATGGTGACCGCGGTCGCGCCGCTGCCGATCACCACCACCCTCTTGCCCCTGTAGTCGAGGTCCTCGGGCCAGAATTGCGGATGGACGATCCGGCCCTGGAAGCTCTCCTTGCCCGGGAAGCCGGGATCGTAGACTTCCGAATAATTGTAATAGCCGCTGCACATGTGCAGCCAGCCGCAGGTGAAGCGGACACGCTCGCCGCTGTCGGTGCGCTCCGCCTCGACGGTCCAGCGCGCCTCGGCCGAGGACCAGTCGGCCTTCTTCACGTGATGGCGGAAGCGGATATGCTCGCGGATTCCATAGCGGTCGGCGGTGTCGTTGACGTAGCGCAGGATCGATGGGCCGTCGGCGATCGCCTTGGCCTCCTCCCACGGGCGGAAGCTGTAGCCCAGCGTGTACATGTCGCTGTCCGAGCGGATGCCGGGATAGCGGAACAGGTCCCAGGTGCCGCCGATCGCCTCGCGCCCCTCGAGGATGACGTAGGAATGGCCCGGGCTGCCTTTCTGCAGATGGTAGGCCGCGCCGATGCCCGACAGGCCGGCGCCGACGAAAAGGACGTCGAAATGCTCGATGACGCTGTTATCCACCGCTTTCGTCCCCGTCCCGTCCTCGGCTCCGCTTGACACCAATAAGGCGCAAGGGGATTGTGCGACAAGAAGCATAAAGTTGCCGAATGCAACCGGCACTTGGGGAGAACGGGCCGATCAGGCCCCGGGGAGGAATACAAGCCATGAACAAATCCGTGATTCTCGCGCTCGGCGCGTCCGTGCTCGCGCTGGCAGCGGCGGCTCCGGCCGGCGCCCAGACGGTCCCCGAGGGCGGCGCGGAGCAGACCGGCGACATCACGACCGGCGCCGGCGCCGATTCCGACCAGACCGGAGACGCGCCCAGCGGCGCCACCGACAGCGCCGACGAAGGCGACATCATCGTCACCGCCCAGCGCCGCGCGGAATCGCTTCAGAGCGTGCCGATCGCCGTCTCCGCCTTTACCGGCGAGGCGCTCGAGCGCCAGCAGATCGAGAATGCCAGCGACCTCCAGCAGAGCCTTCCCAACGTCACCTACACCAAGACCAACTTCACCTCGTCGAGCTTCACCATCCGCGGCGTCGGCGACCTGTGCACCGGCTTCTCCTGCGATTCGGCGACGGGCATCCACGTCAACGACATGCCGCTCACCTCCACCCGCCTGTTCGAGACCGAATATTTCGACCTCGAGCGCCTCGAGGTTCTGCGCGGGCCGCAGGGCACACTGTTCGGCCGCAACGCGACCTCGGGCGTCGTCAACTTCATCACCGCCCGGCCGGACCTCAACGACATCCACGGCTCGGCCAGCGCCGAATATGGCAATTTCGATTCGATGAAGCTGACCGGAATGATCAACGTCCCGATCGGCGGGATCGCGGGAGTGCGGCTGGCGGGCTACTGGCTGAATCGCGACGGCTACATCCGTAACACGTTCGACGACACCCGCATCGACGACCGCGACATCTATGCCCTGCGCGGAACCATCCGGATCGAGCCGACCGACGGCACCCGCCTCGACCTGATCGGCTATTATTTCCACGAGAAGGACAATCGCTCGCGAATCCAGAAGCAGCTCTGCGCCCGCGACAACACCGGTATCCTCGGCTGCAAGCCCAACCAGCTCGGCTTCGAGACCGTCAACGGTAACGCGACGCTCGCCGCCATCCTCACCTCGCGCGAATTCTTCCGGATCAACAATGCGGCCCTGACCAATTTCGGCCTCGGCAGCCTGTACGGCCCGGACAATTTCTTCGGCGGAGTCGTCAACCCGGCCAGCCTGCGCACGGTCAGGACCGATTTCGCGCCGACCTATTTCGCCGAGGAAAAGCATCTGATGGCCCGTCTCGAGCAGGAGATAGGCGACCAGTTCGACCTCACCGTGACCGGCGGCTGGACCCAGCAGCAGGTCGACAGCCGCACCGACTACAATCTCGTCGCCGGCAACTCGCTCGCCAACAATCCGGGCCTCCAGACGCTTGCGGCGACCGCGGCGGCGCCCGGCGCGCTCTTCCCCGGCGGGGTCAATCCCTACGTCCAGGCTCGGGCCGCCCTGATCCCCAACGGTCCGGCCGGCAACGTCTGCACGTCGGAGACCAATCTCAACTACACCGGCATCTTCGGCGGGTTCGTCAACCGCTGCTCGCCGGGCAGCACCGACTATGACCGCTCGCAGAGCCATTCGCGCCAATATTCGGTCGAGGCGCATCTCGACAGCGATCTCGACGGTCCGTTCAACTTCCTCGTCGGCGGCATCTACCTCGACAACCGATTCACCGATTCCAACTATTACGTCGCCTCGTTCGGGCTCGACTATGCCGCCGGAATCCTCGGCGCCGCGACGGCGCTCGGCCAGCGTGCGGCCGGCAACGTGGCTTTCCCCAACACCTTCCTGGCGCCGCCCTTCTACAACAGCGAGGTCAATTTCTTCAGCCTGAAGAGCTACGGCCTGTTCGGCGAGGTCTATTTCGACGTCACCGACGAGCTCAAGCTGACCGGCGGCCTGCGCTACTCGAACGACAAGAAGCGCCAGATCGCCCGCGTGCCGCTGGCCAGCTTCCCGGTGCCCTACGGCACCACGGACGCCAACACCTCGCCCTTCCTCGGCAATTTCGACGCCGATCCGACGGTCGCCGGCAACCAGCCCTACAACGTCGCCCGGGCGGCGTTCGACGAGATCACGGGCCGCTTCGTCGTCGACTGGCAGTTCACGCCCGACAACCTCCTCTACGCCTCCTATTCGCGCGGCTACAAATCGGGCGGCATCAACCCGCCGATCAACCCGATCTTCGCGGTTCCGGCGACCTTCGAGCCGGAGATCATCAACGCCTTCGAGATCGGCTCGAAGAACAGCTTCGCCAACGGCATGATCCGGCTGAACCTCAGCGCCTTCTATTACGACTACAAAGGCCTGCAGCTCAGCCGCATCGTCGCCCGGACCTCGGTCAACGACAATACCGACGCCTCGATCTGGGGCGCGGAGGCGGAGGCGGTGATCAAGCCGTCGCGCAACCTCCTGGTCAACCTGTCGGGCAGCTATCTCAAGACCGAGATCAAGGACCTGCTGCTGTCCGATCCGCGCGACGTCTCCGGCGGCCGGACCGACACGGTGATCATCAAGGACGTCACCAACGCCTCCAACTGCGCCGTCATCCCCAACACCGCCGGCAACGCGCTCGGCGCCAACACGCTGGTGACGGCGTTCAACGGCGCCCTCGGGCTCGCCGGGCCGGTGCCGGTGCCGGGCACCAACACGACCGGCGCCTTCTCGGTCTGCGACGCGCTCGCGGCCACCATCGCCAATCCGTCGGCGCCGCTGCGCGGCCTGTTCGCCACTCCGACCGGGCCCTTGCCCTTCACCGTCTCGCAGGGCGTCCAGCTCGATCTCAGCGGCAACGAACTGCCGCAGGCGCCGCGGTGGAAGTTCGCCGCCGGCATCCAGTACACCTTCCGCCTCGGCAACGGCATGACGATCGTACCGCGCGCCGACTATACCTACACCGGCAAGTTCTGGGCGCGCAGCTTCAACAAGGCGGTCGACCGCATCGACGGCTACAACGTGATCAACGCCCAGATCCAGCTCAACGGCCGCGACGAGCGCTGGTTCGCCCGAGCCTTCGTCCAGAACGCGACCAACTCGGACGCGATCACCGGCCAGTATGTCACCGACCAGTCCTCGGGCCTGTTCACCAACGTCTTCACCCTCGAGCCGCGCCGCTACGGCGTCGCCGCGGGGGTCAAGTTCTAGGGGCAGTCGCCGGCCCAAAACCCTCTCCCGCCTTTCGCGGGAGAGGAGGGGCCCACCGCGCAGCGGTGGGAGGTGAGGGTCTTGCCGACTCATTGCTACAGACCCTCACCCTCCCGCTTCGCGGGCCCCTCCCTCTCCCGTAAAGGACGGGAGAGGGGTAAAGGCGAACCGACTCATCCCAAGGGGAACCAGGCCATGCGCGACTATCTCGATTTCTACATCGGCGGCGAATGGGTGAAGCCCGTCGAGCCTCGAACCCTCGACGTCGTCAACCCGGCCGACGAGAGCGTCGCCGGCCGGATCAGCATGGGCGGAGCCGAGGACGTCGACCGCGCGGTCGCCGCCGCCCGGGCCGCCTTCCCCTCTTATTCGGAAACCTCCCGCGAGCAGCGGCTCGAGCTCCTTCAAAACATCGCCGCCGAATATCAGAAGCGCTACGCCGACATCGCCGAGGCGATCACCGAGGAGATGGGCGCCCCCTCGGCGCTCGCCCAGCGCGCCCAGGCG
>DASVVX010000119.1:0-38000 GCA_036386295.1 Allosphingosinicella sp. | reverse complement strand
GGTCGCGGCTCCTCAGCCCGGCCTCGAGATGGACGACGGGGATTCCGAGCTTGCCGCCGACCATCGCGCAGGCGGCGGTCGAGTTGACGTCGCCGACGACGATTATCCAGTCGGGCCGGTCGCCGAGAGCCACCTTCTCATAGGCGATCATGACTCCGCCGGTCTGCTCGGCATGGCTTCCCGAGCCGACCCCGAGATGATGGTCCGGCGCCGGCAGCTGCAAGTCCGCGAAGAAGGCGTCGGACATGTTCACGTCGTAATGCTGGCCGGTGTGGACCAGCACCGGCTCGAACCCCGGCGCGGCGGCGAGCGCATGCCAGAGCGGCGCCACCTTCATGAAATTCGGGCGCGCGGCGGCGATCAGATGGAGACGCTGGGCCATGGCGGCGGAGGTAGCGGGAAAGCGTAAAGATAGGGTTGGGATCACGTCGCCCCAGCGCAGGCTGGGGCCCCAGGGGGTGAAGAACGCGGGAGCCTTTCGCCCGCCGGGGCCCCAGCCTTCGCTGGGGCGACGATCAGCGCAGCACCGCCTCCACCGCCTTCGCCCAGCCCGCCAGCCTTGCCTCGCGAACGCCCGCCGCCATCGCCGGCTCGAACCGCTCGACCGCGCCCCGCATCGCCGCCGCTTCCTCCAGCGAAGCGAACATTCCGCACCCCACGCCGGCCAGCATCGCCGCGCCCAGCGCCGTCGTCTCGACGAATCCGGGCCGCTCGACCGTCAGCCCCAGCACATCCGCCAGATCCTGAGCCAGCCAGCCGTTCGACGCCATTCCGCCATCGATCTTGAGCACCTCCCAGGGCGCCCCGTCGGCGGCGAACGCGGCCATCAAATCGTGGGTCTGGTGCGCCATCGCCTCGAGCGCCGCCCGGGCGAGATGGGCGCGGCCGGTCGCGAAGCTCAGTCCGGAGATGGCGCCGCGCGCCTCGGGCCGCCAGTGAGGCGCTCCAAGGCCGCTGTGCGCCGGCACGATCTGCACCCCGCCGCTGTCCGGCACCGAGCGGGCCAGGGCCTCGGTCTCCGCCGCGCTGCCGAGCAGCCCGAGGTCGTCGCGCAGCCATTTGATCAGGCTTCCGGCGACGAACACCGAACCTTCCAGCGCATAGACCCGTTCGCCCGCGAGCTGCCAGGCGATCGTCGACAGCAGGCGGTGACGGCTGCGGCGGAACTCGGCGCCGGTGTTGGCGAGGATGAACGCCCCGGTGCCGTAGGTCGCCTTGCTGTCGCCTCGGGCGAGGCAGGCCTGGCCGATCGAGGCCGCCTGCTGGTCGCCGGCCATTCCCGCGATCGCAATCGGCGCTCCAAAATGCTCGGCCAGGGTCTCGCCGAGCGGTCCGGCGCAATCGACGATCTCGGGAAGTGCCGGCGAGGGCACGCCCCACAGGCCGAGCAGATCCTCGTCCCAGCGGCCCGCCCCGATGTCCATCAGGGCGGTGCGCGAGGCGTTGGTCGAATCCGAGACGTGAAGCCCGCCGGTCAGCTTGAACACGAGCCAGCTCTCGACCGTTCCGACGCACAGGTCATCCCCCGCCGCCGCGACCTCGGGCCAGTGGGCGATCGCCCAGGCGATCTTCGAGGCGCTGAAATAGGGGTCGAGCAGAAGCCCGGTCTTCGCCTGCACCGTCTCCTCATGCCCCTGCGCCTTGAGGGCGGCGCACATTTCCGCCGTCCGCCGGTCCTGCCAGACGATCGCCGGCGCCAGCGCCCGCCCGGTCCTCCGGCTCCAGAAGACGATCGTCTCGCGCTGGTTGGTGATGCCTAGCGCCGTGATCCGCTCCGCGCCCCCGCCCGCGCCGGCGACGGCCCGGGCGCAGGCGAGGCTGGAGGCCCAGATCTCCTCCGCGTCATGCTCGACCCAGCCGGGCCGGGGGTAGGATTGGGCGAGCTCGCGCTGCTCGGTCGCGAGACAGGCCCCGTCGGCCGCGAACAGCATCGCCCTCGTGCTGGTCGTGCCTTCGTCGATGACGAGGATGGTGTCGCCCATTCGCCCTCCCGTCACCCCAGCGAAGGCTGGGGTCCATGCGACTTTGGTGACACGAAGGCCGCCTGGATTCCAGCTTTCGCTGGAATGACGTAAGCGGGGCCATGGACAGCTTCGACCTGCTGGTGATCGGCGGCGGCATCAACGGCGCCGCGATTGCGCGCGACGCCGCGATGCGCGGCGCGAAGGTGCTGCTCGTCGAGAAGGACGACCTTGCCGCCCACACCTCCTCGGCCTCCTCCAAGCTCATCCACGGCGGCCTTCGCTATCTCGAATATTACGAGTTCCGCCTCGTCCGCGAAGCGCTTCGGGAGCGGGAGGTGATGCTTCGCACCGCCCCGCACATCGTCCGTCCGCTGCGCTTCGTCCTGCCGCACTGCCCGGCGCTTCGGCCGCACTGGCTGATCCGCTCGGGCCTCCTCCTCTACGACCTGTTCTCGATCCGCGGCGGCCTGCCGCGCTCGCGCCGCGTCGGCCGGCGCGACCGCGCACTTCTCGAGCCGCTCAAGGACAAGCGCCGGGTCCTCAGCTATTGGGACGCCTGGGTCGACGACAGCCGGCTCACCGTGCTCAACGCCGTCGCCGCGGCCGAGCAGGGCGCCGAAATCGCGGTGCGCACCGAATTCCTCTCCGCGCGCCGCGACGGCGAGGTCTGGCGCGCCGAGCTGTCCGGCGGCCGGAGCGTCGCCGCCGCCGCGATCGTCAACGCCGCCGGGCCCTGGGTCGCCGAGGTGCTGGGCGGGCGGCTCGGCGAGACCAGCGACAGCCGCGTCCGGCTCGTCAAGGGCAGCCACATCGTCGTTCCCGCCCTCTGGGACGGCGACCAGGCCTATATCCTCCAGCAGGCCGACGGCCGGGTCGTCTTCGCCCTGCCCTTCCAGGGCGATTTCACCCTGATCGGGACCACCGACATCCCGGTCGAGGGGCCGCGGGAGGCCGCGATCGACGCGGACGAGATCCGCTATCTGTGCGAAGCCGTCGGCCGCTATTTCGTCCGCGAGGTCGCGCCGGCCGACGTGGTGTGGAGCTATTCCGGGGTGCGCGCCCTCTTCGACGACGGCCGCGCCGAGGCCAAGGCGGTCACCCGCGACTATCATCTCGAGCTCGACGCCGATCCCGGGCCGAAGCTGCTCTCCGTCTTCGGCGGCAAGATCACCACCGCCCGGGCGCTCGCCCAGGAGGCGCTCGACCGGCTGGGCATCGACGGCCGGCGATCGACCTCCCACAGCTTCCTTCCGGGCGGCGACCTCTATCCGGATTTCCTCGCCTGGCTCGACTCCGTCGCCGCCTGGATGCCCCGGCCCCTCCTCGCCCGGCTGTCGCGCGCCTACGGAACCCGGCTCAGGGACATGATCGGCGACGCCCGCGCCCTCGCCGACCTCGGCCGGGACTTCGGCGCCGGCCTCCACGAGGCGGAGCTTCGCTGGCTGCGCGACCGCGAGTTCGCCCGCACCGCCGACGATGTCCTGTGGCGCCGGACCAAGCTGGGGCTGGCGATGAGCCCGGAGCAGGCGCGGGCCGTGGAGGAGTGGCTCGCCTGATCCGTCGCCCCAGCGAAGGCTGGGGCCCCGGCGGGTGAAGAACGCCTGCGCCTTCCGCCCCCGGGGATCCCAGCCTCCGCTGGGATGACGGCTCAGGGCCCCTCGTGCAGCGGATCCGTCCCCGGCTCGGGCACTTCGTCCAGCGCCTCGCGGCTCTTTCGCGCCTGCGCCTCGATCGCCTCGTCGTCCGAGGGAAGGTCCTTGTCTTCGCCGCCCATCGATCCTCTCCTTCGCCCGCTGAACGCCCGAGCCGGGAACCCGCTCCGCGCCTTGCGCTTTGAAGGCCCATGGTACCTTCGGCTCAGCAGGCTTCCGACCGGGCGGGCAACGGCGAGGGCGTGATCGGCTGGAAGCTCGACCGCGAGCAGCGCAAGGAGCTTCTCCAGCAATTTCCGCCCCGCTACCGCAACGTCGACGCCGACCATGTCACCCTCAAGACCAGGGCGGCCGACGATTCCGCCTTGCCCGAAGAGACGCTCGGCGAGATCGTCGGCCGGGTCGACGACGGCGAGGGGGTGGAGGCGATGGTGGTGGCGATCGGCGGCACCACCGACCGCCCCGACGGAAGCACCTACCACATCACCTGGTCGCTCGGCGCCGGACGCAAGGCGCACGAATCGAACGACGTCCTCGCCTCCAGGCCCTGGACCGCGCTCGACCTGCCGATGCCGGTCAGGCTCGAGCCGGAGCGGTGGTCGCCGCAAGGCTCGTGAAGCGTCGGCTCTACCTCGACTGCGACGGGGTGCTCGCCGATTTCGACAAGGGCGCCGCGGCCGTGCTCGGCATGCACCCGAAGGCGTTCGAGAAACGCCACGGGCCCGGCCGCTTCTGGGCGCGGCTGGCGAGGGCCCCCGATTTCTATTTCGGCCTGCCCCTGCTCGACGGAGCGACGGAGCTGTTCGACGCGGTGAAGCACCTCGATCCGATCATCCTCACCGGCCTTCCCCGCGGCGGCTGGGCGGCCGACCAGAAGGTGCGATGGGCGGCGAGATATTTCCCCGGCACCCGCATCATCACCACCGCCGCCAAGGACAAGCGCGACCACGCGCGCGAAGGCGACGTCCTCGTCGACGACCAGATCCGGCACGCCCATCTCTGGGAGGAAGCCGGCGGCGTCTTCGTCCACCACCGAAGCGTCGGGGAGACGCTGGAGAAGCTGGGCGAATATTTCGACCTCTAGAGAATTCCTCCCCGAGATTTCTCGGGGAGGGGGACCAGGCGAAGCCTGGTGGAGGGGTTCTTCCAGCTCCCGTAGAACCCCTCCACCATGCTTCGCGCGGTCCCCCTCCCCCGGAAATCCGGGGGAGGAATTCCGCTCCACCCTCCCTATACTCCCCCCGAATCCGGGAGGCCCTTCTTGAAACCTGTCGCTTGCCCCGCGCTCGCCGCCGCCGCCCTGTTGCTCGCCGCCGCCAAGCCGCCCCCCGAAAGCCCGATCGCCTACAAGATCACCCCCGCCCTCCAGCCCGACGGCAAAAGGGTGCTCGACGTCGAGATGCGCCTGCGCGGCGATTCCGACGGGGAGACCGACATCTTCCTTCCCAGCGTCTGGGCCGGCACCAGCGAGCTCTGGCGCCATGCCACTCAGCTCAGGATAAGCGGCGCGAAGAGCGTCGGCGGGACCTACGACCATCCCGTCGTCCGCCACCGCCCCGGCGCCCGCCTCAAGGTCCGCTACCGGATCGTCTCGGCTTATGACGAGGATCCGGGCTTCGCCTACGAAAAGGCTCGGCCGATGGTCCGGCGCGACTGGTTCTTCGTCCACGGCGAGAGCGTTTTCGCCTCGCCCGGCGGCGACATCGCCCGGCCCGCGCGCTTCAAATGGGGCAAGCTTCCCAAGGGCTGGACCGTCGCCTCCGACCTCGACCATCTCGGCGGCCAGCCGACCACGCTGGCCAATCTGATCAACACCGTCGCGATCGGCGGCTCGAACCTCAAGATCGTCCGCCGCGACCTGCGCGGAGCGCCGCTCCGGGTCGCGGTGCTCGGCGAGTGGAGCTTCACCCCCGACCAGCTCGCCGACACCGTCGCTCCGATCGTCGCGGCCGAGGACGCCTTCTGGGGCGACCGAAGCTCGCCCTTCCTGATCGCGATGGCGCCGCTCGGCGATCTCCCCTCCGGTCTCTCCTACACCGGCACCGGCCGGACCGACGCCTTCTCGATCGCCTCGACCGGAGCGTTCGAGCTGAAGCAGGCGGTCCGCTTCCTCGCCCACGAATATATGCACTCCTGGGTGCCGATCGAATTGGGCGGGATGCCCGAGGAGGACGAGGCCCGCGACTATTGGTTCAGCGAGGGCTTCAACGACTATCTCGCTTCCAAGGTGCTGCTCCGCGCCGGCCTCTGGTCGCTGGCCGAATGGGCGGCCGACAAGAACGAGACCCTGCTGCGCTACGGCGGCTCGCCGGCCAGGACGGTCAAAGGCGAGGAGATCGCGGCGCGCTTCTGGACCGACCCGGCCGTCCAGCAGGTCAGCTACGACCGCGGTCACCTGCTCGCCGCCAAGCTCGATTCCGAGATCGCCGCCCGGGCTGGCGGCAAGAGCCTGGAGAGCGTCCTTCGGGTCCAGCGGCGCAAGGCCCAGGACAGCTCGGAGCTCGCCACCGCCCTGTTCCGCCAGGTTCTTCGCGACGAGACCGGGATCGACATCGAGGCGGATCTCGAGCGCTACGCCCGCCGGGGCGAGCCGCTGCTGCTGCCGGCCGGCCTGTTCGGCGACTGCGCCCGCCTCGTCGCGGAGCGCCGCCGGGCGTTCGACCGCGGCTACGATGCCGCCGCCACCCGCAACGCCGACGGGATCATCGCCGGAGTCGCTCCCGACGGTCCGGCTTATGCCGCTGGGATGCGCGACGGCATGCGCCTCGTCCGGCGCGAGGCCGGCAAGGTCGGCGATTCGACGGTCGAGATGGCCTATCGGGTCGCCGACGGAGGCGTCGAAAGGGTGATCCGCTTCCTGCCGCAAGGCAAAGCCGAGTTCGATGTCCAGAGGCTCGAGATCACCGCCGCGGGTCCGGAGGCGGAAGCGCTGTGCCGGGCGCGGCTCGGCGGCGCGCCGGCATGAGCTTCACCGCGCGCATCCTGCTGCTCGGCTCGGGCGAGCTCGGCAAGGAATTCGCCATTTCGGCCAAGCGCCTCGGCGCCTGGGTGGTCGCCTGCGATTCCTATGCCGGCGCCCCGGCGATGCAGGTCGCCGACGCCGCCGAGGTCTTCCCGATGCTCGACGGCGAGCGGCTCCGCTCGACGATCGAGCGCCACCGCCCCGACTTCGTCGTGCCGGAGGTCGAGGCGATCCGGACCGAGGTGCTGGCCGAGGTCGAGGCCGCCGGAACGACCGTCGTCCCGTCGGCGCGGGCGACGATGATGACGATGAACCGCGATTCGATCCGCGAGCTCGCCGCCGGCCCGCTCGGCCTTCGAACCTCGCGCTTCCGCTTCGCGGAGAGTTTCGAGGAGGTCGAGGCCGCCGCCGCCCACACCGGCTTCCCCTGCGTGGTCAAGCCGGTCATGTCCTCGTCGGGCAAGGGCCAGCTGACCGTCCAATCCGCCGACAAGCTTCGCGCCGCCTGGGACTATGCCGTGGCCAACATGCGCGGCGACCGGGCGCGGGTGATCGTCGAGGCCTTCGTTCGCTTCGACTATGAGATCACCCTGCTCACGATCCGAACCCGCGAGGGCGTGCTCTTCTGCCCGCCGATCGGCCACCGCCAGGAGCGCGGCGACTATCGCGAGAGCTGGCAGCCGGCGGCGATGTCGCCCCGCGCCCTCGCCGAGGCTCAGGACATGGCCCGCAAGGTGGTCGACGATCTCGGCGGCTTCGGCCTGTTCGGGGTCGAGTTCTTCGTCGCCGGCGACGAGGTGATCTTCTCCGAGCTCTCGCCCCGCCCCCACGACACCGGGATGGTGACCCTCCTCTCGCAGAACCTGTCCGAGTTCGACCTCCACGCCCGCGCCGTCATGGGCCTCCCCATCCCCCACATCGGCCTCGCCGCGCCCGCCGCCGCCTCCGCGGTGATCCTCGCCGACCGCGACTCGGAGCGCTTCCGCTTCGAGGGCCTCGCCGAAGCGCTCGCCCTCGGCGGCGAGGGGGCGGAGGTCGACGTCCGCATCTTCGGCAAGCCGGTGACGAGGCCGTGGCGCCGGATGGGCGTCGCCCTGGCCACGGGCGCGACGGCGGACGAAGCACGGGCGCTGGCGACCCGGGCGGCCGCAGCCGTCAGGATCGTCCACGAATAATTCCTCCCCGCGATTTCGCGGGGAGGGGGACCAGGCGAAGCCTGGTGGAGGGGTTCTCCGGACGACCGCAAAAGGAACCCCTCCACCGCGCTCCGCGCGGTCCCCCTCCCCGGCAAATGCCGGGGAGGAATTCAGTGCCCTACCGCCCGAACCACAGCACCATGAAATCATATTCGCCGTTCCCGACCAGGCCGTCCCCGTCCGAATCGTGGAAGGCGACGAGGTAGATCCTGCCCTTGGCGCGGGCGATCGGCACCTCGCCGCCCGCCCACGTCCACAGCGAAGAATAGAAGACCGACGGATGCTCCGGATCCGGGCCCAGCCTCAGGTCGATCAGATAATTGTTGCCGCCCGGATCGAGCATCAGCATGCCCGAACCGGCTTCGGTGTCCGCCATTCCGGTCCCGGGCAGGAAACAGGGATGCTCGCCGCCGGCATTGGCGTCCGGGCCGGCGGGTCCGGGCCTCAGCTGCCGGAAGATGACTTTGTCGGTCCATGCGCAGAGCTGATAGGCGACGTCGGCCCGCCGTTTCGGGAAGAGGATCCGGAACGGCCTCGCCGCGAGCCCGGCCTCGACCGTTCGCAGGTCCCGGCGGATCAGCCGCACCGGCCTGCCGTCCTGCTCCAGGCGCAGCCCAAGCCACGGCGTGTGGGCGACTTGCGCCGCGACGGGGCGCGCTGCCGCCGGGGCGACGGCCGCCGCGAGCAAGGCCAGCAACGCCAGCAGCGGGATCGACTTCCTCACCTTCATTCCCTCCCGGCCTTCGAGCGGCGACGATAGGCTCGGGGGCGATCCGAACCAAGCCACCCGAGCCGCGCCACCCCCATCATGCTGAACCCGTTTCAGCATCCCGGGTCGAACCGCCCCAAGGGCGGAGACCTGGACCCTGAAACAAGTTCAGGGTGACGACAGAGGAGATGCGCCAGCCACCGGCCCCCGACCCCCACCTTCGTCATACTGAACTCGTTTCAGCATCCAGCGACGAACCGCCTCGCGGGCGGAGACCTGGACCCTGAAACAAGTTCAGGGTGACGACAGAGGAGGTGCGCCAGCCACCGGCCCCCGACCCCCACCTTCGTCATGCTGAACCCGTTTCAGCATCCCGGGTCGAACCGCCCCGAGGGCGGAGACCTGGACCCTGAAACAAGTTCAGGGTGACGACAGAGGAGATGCGCCAGCCACCGGCCCCCGGCCCCCACCTTCGTCATGCTGAACCCGTTTCAGCATCCCGGGTCGAACCGCCCCGAGGGCGGACACCTGGACCCTGAAACAAGTTCAGGGTGACGACAGAGGACGGACCAGAGGCTTGAAATTCGATGATGTTCCTGGTATGTTCGACGGATGCGCGCAAGACTGCCCTCGAACCTCCCACGTGCCCACGGCCCCCGTTCGGCCCGATCTTTCAGCTTCATTGGGAAGCTGAAACTTATGAAACTTCCGGCGACCTTCCCTGCGGCCGGGCGGCGGATTTGCGCTCTCCTTCGGCAAGCGCTAATCGCTCGCGACGGCGCGCAAGCGCTTCATATCCCGAAGAAACCGGAGACCCGGCCCTTGAAGAAGCGTCTCGCTTTCGCCGCATCCTTACTCGCCATCGCCGGTGCCCCGGCCGCGGCGCGCGACGCCCATATGTGTCTCGATCCCGACTGCACGACGCAGTCGCTGGTGCAGGCGGAAGAAGCAGGCGGCGCGACGGTCGAGGCCACGCGCTACGGCAGCTGGGGCTTCGACACGGCGGGGATGGACCGGACCGCCAGGCCCGGCGACGATTTCTACGCTTACGCCAACGGCACCTGGGCGAAGACCACGCAAATCCCCGCCGACCGCTCCACCTACGGCGCCTTCGCCGTGCTTCGCGACCTCTCCGAAGCGCGGGTCAGGAAGCTGGTCGAGACCTATGCCCCCGGCGCCGGCGGCGACCAGGACAAGCTCGCCACGCTCTACGGCGGCTTCATGGACGAGGCCGCCGCCGAGCGCGCCGACGCCCTGCCCCTGCTCGCCCGGCTGGTGCCGGTCTACCAGGCGCGGAGCCGCGACGACATCGCCCGCTCGATGGGCCGGGCGCTCGGCGGCTTCGGGTCGAGCTTCTTCGGCCCCGGGGTGAGCGACGACGCCAAGAAGCCCGACGTCTACGCCCTCTACCTGCGCCAGTCCGGCCTCGGCCTCGGCGACCGCGATTTCTACACCGACGCCAGGTTCAAGCCGCAGCGCGACCGCTATCTCCAATATGCCGGGCAGATGCTGACCATGGCGGGCTGGCCGGACCCGGCCGCCGCCGCCCGCGACGTCGTCGCGCTCGAGACCAGGATCGCCGAGGCGCACTGGACCCGCGCCGAAAGCCGCAACCGCGACAAGACCTACAATCTGATGACCCGCGCCGAGCTCGAGGCGCAGGCGCCGGGCTTCCCCTGGGCGACCTTCCTCGACGCGGCCGGAGTGGGCCGCGCAGAGAAGGCGATCGTCGCCCAGAACACCGCCTTCCCCAAGGTCGCCCGGATCTTCGCCGAAGCGGACCTCGGGACTCTCAAGGCCTGGCAGGCCTTCCACATGACCGACGAGATGGCGCCCTTGCTCTCCAGGCGCTTCGTCGACGCCCAGTTCGAGTTCCGCTCCAAATTCCTCAACGGCCAGCCGCAGCAGCGCGAGCGCTGGAAGCGCGGAGTGACCTTCGCCGAGAATGCGATGGGCGAGGCGATCGGGCGAGATTACGTCCGGCTCTATTTCCCGCCCGATTCCAAGGCGAAGATGGACGCCCTGGTCGCCAACCTCCGCACCGCCATGGGATCGCGGATCCGCGCCCTCGACTGGATGGGGCCGGCGACCAAGGCCGAGGCTCTGAAGAAGCTCGAGGGGTTCAACGTCAAGATCGGCTATCCCGAGAAATGGCGGGACTATTCGGCTCTCGAGATCGTCCCGGGGGACCTCGTCGGCAATGCCGAGCGCGCGTCGCGTTTCGAATGGGACTATCGCCGCAACCGAATCGACCAGCCGGTCGACAAGGCCGAGTGGGGCATGACCCCGCAGACGGTGAACGCCTATTACAACAGCGTGAAGAACGAGATCGTCTTCCCCGCCGCGATCCTCCAGCCGCCCTTCTTCGATCCAGACGCCGATCCGGCCGTCAATTACGGCGGGATCGGCGGAGTGATCGGCCACGAGATCACCCACGGTTTCGACGATCAGGGCCGAAAGTCCGATTATGCCGGGGTCTTGCGCGACTGGTGGACCGCCGAGGACGCCGCCAAGTTCGAAGCTCAGGCGGCGAAGCTCGGCGCCCAGTACGAGGCCTACACCTTCCCCAACCTTCCGGGCGTCCACATCAACGGCCGTGCCTCGATGGGTGAGAATATCGGCGACCTCGGCGGAATCACGCTAGGCCTCGAAGCCTATCGCACCTCGCTGGGCGGCAAGCCGGCGCCGGCGATCGACGGCTTCACCGGCGACCAGCGGGTCTTCCTCGGCTGGGCCCAGGTCTGGCGCAGCCTGTTCCGCGACGACGCGCTTCGCCAGCAGCTGGTCGGCGACCCCCATTCGCCGGGAATGATCCGGGCGATCGCCCCGCTGCGCAACGTCGACGCCTGGTACGAGGCCTTCGGGATCAAGCCCGGCGACAAGCTCTGGCTCCCGCCGGAGGAGCGGGTACGGATCTGGTGACCAAACCCCTCTCCCTTCAGGGGAGAGGGAGGGGCCCGCGAAGCGGGAGGGTGAGGGCCCGACACTCCAACGGCCGGAAGGCCCTCACCTCCCACCGCTGCGCGGCGGGCCCCTCCTCTCCCCTTCAGGGAGAGGGTTTCAGCGCCGCGTCGCCAGCCAGATGACGTGCTTCGTCCCCTTCCGCCCGGCATGGGCTCGGACGGCGATCTCCTCGACCGCGAAGCCGCTCCTCGCGAGCCGCCGGGCGAAGGCGGGGTCGGGCGCGGCCGACCAGACGCCGAGGATCCCGCCCGGCTTCAGCGCCGAGCGCGCCCGGCCCAGCCCCTCCAGGTCGTAGAGCCGGTCGTTGGTCTCGCGGCTGAGCGCGTCCGGTCCGTTGTCGACGTCGAGCAGGATGGCGTCGTAGCCGGCGCTCGCCGAGGCGATGAGGTCGCCGACGTCGCTTTCGACGACATCGACCCGCGGGTCGTCCAGGCTCGCCCCATGGACATGGGACATCGGCCCCCGCGCCCAGGCGACGATCGCCGGCACCAGCTCCGCCACGACGACCCTCGCCTCCCGCGGCAGGACGTCGAGCGCCGCGCGCAGGGTGAAGCCCATGCCGAGCCCGCCGATCAGCAGCGCGGGCCCGGGCCGGTCCGCGATCCGTTCGCAGGCCAGGGTGGCGAGCGCCTCCTCCGAGCCGCGAAGCCGGGTGCTCATCAGCGCGTTGGCGCCCAGCATGATCCAGAAGTCGTCGCCGCGCCGGATCAGCCGAAGCTCGCCGCCGCCCGGAACGAGGGCGCTGTCGATCAGCACTCGAGGGATCATCGCCGCCCCTTGGACCGATCGGTGGACAAGCGCAACGAACCGGCCGACAGCGGCGTTCGTCGATCGTCCCGATGGAGGAGCATGGAAGCTTGAGCGTCGCCTTCCGCCGCGACAGCGATGAAGAGCATAAGGAGCCCAGGTTCGAGCTTCCGATCCCGGTCGGCCCGAACCTGGTGACCCGCGCCGGCCTCACCCGGATCGAGGCCCGGGTCGCGGAGCTCGAAGGCTTCGTGGCGGGCGAGAGCGACGACGCTGTCCTCGAGGCGGCGAAGCGCGAGCTGCGCTACTGGCGCACCCGGCTCGCCACCGCGCAGCTGGCGCCGCCGCCGCCTCCGGACGAGGTCGCCTTCGGCTCCCGGGTCGGCTTCCGGAAGGACGGCGCCCTGCGCCGGATCGACATCGTCGGCGACGACGAGGCCGATCCCTCGGCCGGTCGGATCGCTTTCTCCGCTCCGCTCGCGCGGGCTCTGATCGGCGCGTGCGTCGGCGACCTGGTCGATTTCGCGGGCCGCTCCGAGGCCTTGGAGGTGGTCGAGCTCGGGCCGATCCCGGACTAGCGGGACCCGCGCGGCCATCGTCGGAGGGGGAAAATGGTGGGCGTGGCAAGGATTGAACTTGCGACCCCTGCGATGTCAACACAGTGCTCTACCACTGAGCTACACGCCCACTGGGGGGCTATCTAGTGAAGCCCTCGCCGGGGCGCAACCCGCGTCTCGACGAAGGCGTCGAGAGCGCGGTTCACATTCGCCGGAAGCTTTTCGGCCGGGCCCCGCGCCATCGCCGACCAGCGGACCACGCCGTCCGGCCCGGTCGCGCTGAGGCCGACCGTCGGCTCGCCGGTCCACAGGGTCAGCCGGGCGGCGAGCCGGGTTTCGCCTTCGCGCGCCGCGCCCCGGCGGAAGGCAAGGCCGCGCCGGCTCAGGCCCGCGGCGATCAGCTCGCTGGTCGCCCGGGCGAGCGGATCGTACGCGGAATCGCCGGTGGCGTTGACGACGTCGCCCACCGCCAGCGCCGGCGGCGGCGGCCGCAGCGCCAGCCAGGCGCCCCCGGCGGCGATCAGCACGGCGAGCAGCAGCAGCAGCAGCAGCGCGGCGACCGGCCGCCGGGACCGCCTCGGCGCGGCCTCCGGTGCTTCCGGCCCGGCGACCAGCCGGTAGCCGCGCTTGGGGACCGTCTCGATGAAGCGGGGACTGCGCGCGTCGTCGCCCAGCGCGCGGCGGAGCTGGCCGATGACGACCGGGATCGAATTGGGGCTCTGGCTTCGGCCGTTCCACACGGCGGCGATGATCTCGTCCTGGCCGACGGCCTCGCCGACGCGCCGGCACAGCAATTCCAGCGTCCGGGCCGCCCGGTCCTCGAGCCGGCGCCGCTCGCCTTCCCGGACCAGCTCGTTCTCGCCGGCGCGGAATGTCCAGCCGCCGATCCGGTAATGCCGCGACGCCATGCCCGCTCCGCTAATCCCCGAGCGACCATAGCAGCAAGGCCGGGACGCCGCGGCAGACTTTCTTTAGCCTTTCTTTAGTTGAGCCGCGGGACCGCCGCCGCGAAGCATCGCGGGCATGACCATGCTGAGATTTCTCGCCGTCCTCAGCGCCGCCTGCCTCATGCTCCCTCCCCTGTCGGCCTGCGCCCAGGCGGCGCCGGGGCATCTGATGGCGCCGGAAAAGGTGACCGACCGGATCCACGTCATGCGCCAGCCCGACCGCATCTGGTCGGCGGTGATCGGCAACGTCACCATCGTCGAGCAGAGCGACGGGGTGGTCCTGATCGACAGCGGCGGCACCCTCGCCGACGGCCGTCAGGTCGCCGCGGCGGTGCGCGCGCTGACTTCGAAGCCGGTCAAGGCGGTCGCGATCACCCACTGGCACAACGACCATCCGCTTGGCGTGCGGGGGATAATCGAGCGCTGGCCGCGCGCCCGGATCATCGCCACCGAGGCGGCGCGACGGCGGATGATCGAGGTGATGGGCCGCAATGTCGCGATCGGCCGCAACGATCCCAGGCTCGACACCGCGCGCCTGAACACCGGCCAGGCCCGGATCGCGGAATATGAGGCCAATGCCCGCGACCCGAAGCTGAGCGAGGAGGAGAGGCGCGAATTCGCCGCCGACGCCCGCTACATGAAGGAGCGGCTGCGCGAGCAGATGGGGTCCTATGTCGTCCTTCCCACCCAGACGTTCCGAGACCGGCTGACGATCGGCGACCGCGAGGCGCCGGTCGAGCTGCTCGTCCTCGGCCGCGCCAATACCGACGGCGATCTCGTCGCCTGGATGCCGGCCCAGAAGGTCGTGGCGACCGGGGACGCGGTCGTCGCTCCGACGCCCTACGGCTTCAATTCCTATCCGGCCGACTGGATCGCGGTCCTCGGCAGGATCAGGGCGCTTCCGTTCGTCCGGCTCATCCCCGGCCACGGCGCGGTCCAGAGCGACCGCCGCCACCTCGACGTCCTCATCGCCAGCCTCAGCGACGTTCGCGGCCAGGTGGCGGCGCTCGCGGCTCAGGGCGTGGCGCAGGAGGAGGTTCGGTCCAAGGTCGATTATTCCGGTCAGGTCCGGCTGTTCGGCGCGGACGGCGACTGGGCGAAAAGATGGCTGGAAGCCTATTGGCTGGGACCGATCACGTCGAGCGCCTGGCGCGAGGCCAAGGGCATCCCGATCGAGCCGGGAGGCTGACCCAGCCCCACCCTAAAGCCGCCCGTGCTGATCCTCGGTCTGGAACAGGCGGTCGACCTCGGCGACGAGGTCGCGCAGGTGGAAGGGCTTGGAGAGGACCTTGGCGCTCGGCGCCGCCTTGCCGGCCTTGAGCGCCACCGCGGCGAAGCCGGTGATGAACATCACCCGCATCTCCGGCGCGACCACCGCCGCCTTCTGCGCGAGCTCGATCCCGTCCATCTCCGGCATGACGATGTCGGTGAGCAGCAGGTCGAAGCTCTCCGCCGAGATCAGCGGCAAGGCGGCGGTGCCGCGGTCGACCGAGACCACGTCGTAGCCGGCGCGTTCCAGCGCCCGGCCGAGATAGGCTCGCATCGACGCGTCGTCTTCCGCCAGCAGGATTCTGACCATAATGCCCCTGAACCGGCCGCGCCCGATGCGCGTCCGCCGCATCGCCGCTATGCCCGAATCGGACGCCGGTTTCCAGCGCGGCCGCGCCGGACGGGCTCGCGCGCGCGGCGGAACATGATTGCGTGCCAAAACCGGACTACTTACCTTGAAGATGCGAATGACCGATTCCGCTCCCCCCTTCCGCCGCCTCGGACCGGCCAGGCCCGCCTCGCCGGTGGTGATCTCGGTGCCGCATGCGGGCCGCGCCTATGGGGATGGGCTGCTGGCCGCCGCACGGGTCTCGCGGGCCCGGCTCGAAAGCCTCGAGGACCGTCTCGTCGACCGGCTGGTCTGGCGGGCGGTCGACGACGGCGCCGCCGCCCTGATCGCCGATTCGCCGCGCGCCGAGATCGACCTCAACCGCGACGAGCGCGAGCTCGATCCGGCGATGGTCATGCCTCGCCCGCCAGCCGATTCCACCGTCGAATCGCCGCGGACCCGGGGCGGCCTCGGCCTGATCCCGGCCCGGATCGGCGGCGCCGGCGCGATCTGGCGCCAGCGCATCCCCGGCGCGGAGGTGGCGAGGCGGATCGAGCGCATTCACCGCCCCTACCACCGGGCGCTCGAGGCCGAGCTCGAGGCGGCCAAGGCGCGCTTCGGAATCGCCATCCTGCTCGACTGCCATTCGATGCCGCCTCGCGGGACCGGCGGCGAGGCGCCGGTCGTCCTCGGCGACCGCCACGGCGGCAGCATGGCCGGGACGCTGGTCGCCGCGGCGGAGGCCGCCGCGCTCGAAGCCGGCTTCCGGGTCGCCCGCAACGCGCCTTATGCCGGCGGCCACATCACCGAGCGCCACGGCCGGCCGGCCGAGGGCGTCCACGCGCTCCAGCTCGAGCTGGACCGTTCCTTGTACCTCGCCGCGGACCTGCGCACGACGGGTCCGGGCTTCGATCGGGTCGCCCGCCTCATCGCCGCCATCGCCCGGGCGCTGGCCGCCGCCGCGCTGGAGCCGCCGGAGGCGATCGCCGCGGAATAGAGCGGCCTCCCTTCGCCGCGATCTATGAACGGCGCTCACAGGCGCATTCGCGGTTCGGCCTCTTATCCCCGGCCCGGCCAAGGCCTATCTCGACCCGAACCCCCCGTTTTTTCCGGAGAAACAGATGACCGTCCAAGCCTATGGCGCCTATGCAGCCGACAAGCCGCTCGAGCCGATCGCCATCGAGCGCCGCGCCCCCGGCCCGGGCGACGTCGAGATCGACATCGCTTATTGCGGAGTGTGCCATTCGGACCTCCACACGGTCCGCTCGGAATGGGGCGGCACGCTCTATCCCTGCGTGCCAGGCCACGAGATCGTCGGCCATGTCAGCGCGGTCGGCGGCGAGGTCACCGGCTTCCAGGTCGGCGACACGGTCGGAGTCGGTTGCCTGGTCGACAGCTGCCGCCATTGTCCCTCCTGCAAGGACGGGCTCGAGCAATATTGCGAGAACGGCTTCGTCGGCACCTACAACGGCGCCACCGCCGATCCGCCCGGCCACACCCTCGGCGGCTATTCCCGGCGCATCGTCGTCGACGAGAAATTCGTCCTGAAGATCCGCCATCCCGACGATCAGCTCGCCGCGGTCGCGCCCCTGCTGTGCGCCGGGATCACCACCTGGTCGCCGCTGCGCCATTGGAAGGTCGGGCCCGGCCAGAAGGTCGGGATCGTCGGCATCGGCGGCCTCGGCCATATGGGGATCAAGCTCGCCCACGCTCTCGGCGCCCGAGTCGTCGCCTTCACGACCTCGCCGAGCAAGCGCCGGGACGCGCTCGACCTCGGCGCCGACGAAGTGGTCGTCTCCCGCGATCCGGAGGCGATGGCCGAACACGTCCGAAGCTTCGACTTCATCCTCGACACGGTCGCCGCCAGCCACGATCTCGACGCCTTCACCAACCTGCTCAAACGCGACGGCACCTTGTGCCTGGTCGGCGTGCCCGAGCACCCGCACCCCTCGCCGAGCGTCGGAGTGCTGATCTTCGGTCGCCGCTCGGTCGCCGGCTCGCTGATCGGCGGTATCGCCGAAACCCAGGAGATGCTCGATTTCTGCGCCGAGCACGGCATCGTCTCGGAGATCGAGACGATCCCCGTCCAGGCGATCGACGAGGCCTATGACCGGATGCAGCGAAGCGACGTCAAATATAGGTTCGTCATCGACAACGCGTCGCTGGGGTGAGGCAAAGCCTCATCGCGCTGCGTGCGAAGAATCCTCGGCGAGCAGGCGCCGAGCCCGAACGATGATGTCGACCCAGTCGGCGAAGGCCGAGGCGAGGCCGAGGACCAGCGCCTTCAACGGCCCCTCCTTGAGGCAGCCGTCGGCGTCGAAGCTGTCGTCGGTCACCCGGCCGAGATAGGCCTCGGGCTGCTGCATCACCGGCATGTTGAGGAAGACGCAGGCCTGGCGCAGCTGGTGGTTCGCGCCGAAGCCCCCGATCGCGCCGGGCGAGACGCTGACGATCGCCGCCGGCTTCTTGTCCCAGGCGCTCTGCCCGTAGGGCCGCGAGCCGACGTCGACCGCGTTCTTGAGGACTCCGGGGACGCCGCGATTATATTCGGGAGTGCAGAACAATATGCCGTCCGCGGCCGCGATCCGCTCGCGGAAGCGCCGATAGGCTTCGGGCGGATCGTCATCGTAATCCTGGCTGTAGAGCGGCAGGTCGGCGATCTCGACGATCTCGCAGTCGAGCCGGTCCGCCGCGAAGGCGCATATCGACCGCGCCACCTTGCGGTTGAGGCTGTCGGCGCGAAGGCTTCCGACGACGATCGTGATCTTGTGCCGGGTCACGGAGAGCTCCTTCAAGAAGGCCCTTCGCCCCAATCGCCGCTGCGGAAAAAGGTTGCGGCCGGCCCGATCCTCAGCCTGCGCCGGGAAACCGCCGAGGCTCCGACCCCCGGCTCCGTAATTTCCCCTAGGGGCAAGACCCGAATTTCGGCCGCCGCCGGACATCGGCAGAAAGTCCATCGAGCCGGCCGCCCGGGCCGGGAAGAAGGAGCCTCCCGATGCGCCACGACCAGATCGCCGCCGCCGACACCTACGAACGAGTCCGCCTGCCCGCCGTGTGGCCGGCGTCGACACAAGTCGCTCCGCCGCCGGCGCCCGAGCGGGTCGAGGCCGAAACCTTCCAGCCGACCCCGGCCGCCCCGGACGTCCCCGCCGCCGCCGGAGCGCTGCTCGCCGCGTCCTACGCCACCCTGATCGGCGCCTTCGCTCTGGTGACGGTGGCCTCGGCGGAGTCGATCATGGCGATCGCGATCTGCGCCTTCTTCGTCCTGGTCTTCTTCGCCGTGCCCAGGGTCTTCCTCGCGGTCGAGCCGAAGCAGGGCCGCCGAGTCCGCTTCGATCGCTTCATGAGCGTCGGGATGGAGACCCTGACCGGCCATTGCGCCGGCCGGGCGGCGCTGGTCCAGATGATGATCGTCCCGGTGCTTCTGACCTTCGGGATCCTGCTCATCGGCCTCGCCAGGGCCTTCCTCATCTGACGGACGGGCCCCCGGCAGCGGGGCGCTCATCCGCCCTTGGCGACCATCGCCATCCTGACCAGCTCCGACAGGCTGCTCGCCTGCATCTTGGTCATCAGATTGGCCCGATAGACTTCGACCGTCCGGGCGCTGATCGACAGGTCGAACGCGATCGCCTTGTTGGCGTGCCCCTCGACCAGTCCGTCGAGGACGTCGCGCTCCCGCGGTGAAAGGCTGGCGAGCCGCTCGCGGATCGCCGCCCGCTGCGCGAGGTCCTGCGACTCGCTCTCCTGTCGGGCGAGCGCGGCCCGTATCGAGTCCAGGATGGTCTCGTCGCTGAACGGCTTTTCGATGAAGTCGGCGACGCCCTGCTTCATCGCCTGGATCGCCATCGGCACGTCGGCATGGCCGGTGATCACGATGACCGGATCGGCCACTCCGATCTCCTTGAGCCGAGCGACGAGCTCGAGGCCGGTCATGTCCGGCATCCGCACGTCGGTGACGATACAGCCATGCTCGCGCCTGTCGATCGAGTCGAGAAAGGCGAGCGCCGACGGATAGCCGCGCACCCGCATGCCCGCGCAGTCGATCAGGAACTCCAGCGACTCCCGCGCCGAATCGTCGTCGTCGATGACATGCACCACCGCCTCATTCCCCATTCGCCAATTCCTCCTTGCCGACGCGCTGCAGTGTGAAGCGGAAGGTCGCGCCGCCGCTTTCGTTCGATTCGACCCAGATCCGGCCGCCATGGGCCTCCACGATCGTCCGCGAGATGGAGAGACCCACCCCCATCCCGGTCCGCTTGGTCGTGACGAACGGCTGGAACAGCTGGTCGGCGATATCGGGATCTATGCCCGGTCCGGAATCGGCGACGCTGACCTCCGCCAGGTCGTCGCCCGCCGCAGCCACCGCGACGACCAGGTCGCGCCGGGGGCCGCCGCCCATCGCGTCGACGGCGTTGCGAATGAGGTTGAGGACCACCTGCTGGATCTGGACCTTGTCGGCGAGGACGAGATCGCAGTCGCGGTCGAAGTCCATCCGCACCCTGATGCCATGCTCCTTCGATCCGACGAGAGCGAGCGCGCTCGCTTCCTCGATCAGCTTGGCGAGGCTCTCGACCGTCCGTTCGGTTTCCCCGCGCGCGACGAAATCGCGAAGGCGGCGGATGATCTGGCCGGCGCGAAGCGCCTCGCCCGCCGCCTTGTCGACCGCGTCGGCGACCCGGTCGGCTGGAATCTCCTCGCGGGCGAGAAGCATCTTGCTGCCGCTCAGATAGTTGGCGATGGCGGCAAGCGGCTGGTTGAGCTCGTGGGCGAGCGACGAGGCCATCTCGCCGAGCGCGGTGAGGCGCGAGACGTGGACCAGCTCGCTCTGCAGCTCCTGCAGCCGGGTCTCGGTCTGCTGGCGCTCGGTCAGGTCCCGGACGAAACCCGTGAAGTAGCGCCCCTCGCCGATCCGCATCTCGCCGACCGCCAGCTCCATCGGAAAGGTCGAGCCGTCCTTGCGCTCGCCGACCACCACCCGGCCGACGCCGATGATCCGCCGCTCGCCGGTGCGGTAATAGCGCTGGAGGTAGGCATCATGGGCCTCGCGATAGGGGGACGGCATCAGCATGCTGACGTTCCTCCCCGCCACCTCGGGGACGCTCCAGCCGAACAGCCGCTGGGCGGCGGGGCTGAAATCCTGGATCAGGCCCGCCTCGTCGATCACGACGATCGCGTCCGGCACCGTATCGAGGATCGAGCGCAGGTGCGCCTCGCGGCGAAGGAGGTCGCGGTTGGCGGCCTCGACCTGGCGGCGCGTCCGCTGGAACCACTCGCCGCCGGTGGTCACCGCGGCGCCGGCCACGAGGAAGGCCGCGGCGGCGATCAGATTGCCGTCGTCGAGGCCGCCCGTCGCCGAGTCGATGTAGAGGCCCGCCGCCGCGCCCGCCGCCGTCGCCAGCAGCCCCGGCCACAATCCGGCGAGCGCCGCCGCGAGGACGACCGCCGGCACGAAGAAGATGAAGGTGGCCTCCTGCCCCAGCAGCGGATCGAGGGCCCAGCGCGAAGCCGCCGCGACCGCTACGACAGCGACGGCGAGCAGGCAGGCGGCGGCCCGCGTTCGTCCGGCTGGCAGGGGTCGTCCGGTCATCGCCGGGGTCATAGCGGCCCCGCTAGCGGGGCGCGACCTCCGGTATGTTACTTAGGGACAAGACCCGAATTTCCGGACCGGACCGCAGGCTTTATCGGATGCGCACAGCCGTCAGTCAGGAGTTCCCCTAATGCTCGCCCCGCCGATCGACCTCACCGTCCACCACCAGCCCAAGGGCGTCTCGGACCGCGTCGCCTTCGGCTTCACCAAGCTTCTGCGCTGGACCGCCGACACCTTCTTCGCCGAGCGCTACGGTCATCGCGCCGTCGTGCTGGAGACGGTCGCCGCCGTTCCCGGCATGGTCGGCGCCACCATCAACCACCTCTCCTGCCTGCGCCGCATGTGCGACGACAAGGGCTGGATCAAGACCCTGATGGACGAGGCCGAGAACGAGCGCATGCACCTGATGACCTTCATCGAGATCGCCAGGCCGACCTGGTTCGAGCGCGCCGTCATCATCGGCGTCCAGTGGGTCTTCTACCTCTTCTTCTTCGCCCTCTATCTGGTCAGCTCGAAGACCGCCCACCGCATCGTCGGCTATTTCGAGGAGGAGGCGGTGATCAGCTACACCCACTATCTCGCCGAGATCGACGAGGGCCGCTCCGCTAACGTTCCCGCCCCCGCCATCGCCAGGCGCTACTGGGGCCTGCCCGACGACGCCACCCTGCGCGACGTCGTCCTCGTCGTCCGAGCCGACGAGGCCCACCACCGCGACGTCAACCACGGCTTCGCCAACGAGCTCGGCGGCCTGCCGCAGGGCGAAGTGGCCCCCTGCCCGCCCCACGTGGCGCTGGAGCCGATCTGGAAGCAGGCGGCCTGAAAGGGATCGCCCCATACGAAAAGACCACCCCGCGATTCGCGGGGTGGCCAGGTTCAGGGAGGAGGGCCCGTCAAGGGCCCAACGCGCCGCCGCAAAGGGGGAAATACGTCGGCGCGCAGCTTAAATGTATGAAAGCTTTGGAAGGTTTCAAGGCGCCCGATCGCTCGCCCCGACCCAGGGCGCCATCCGTCCGATCAGCCGGCGGTGGCCGTCGAAAACATGCTTGAGCGCGCCGCCGATATGGAGGGCGAGAAGCCCGAGCATCGCGTAGCCGAGGATCTCATGCGCTTCCTCGGCGAGCTCGTGCAGATCCTCGCCGGGGGTGACGGGGAGCGGACCGATCTTGAACAGCCAGTAGAAGGCGGTCGGATTCACCTTCTCGCCGCTCGACACGATCAGCCACCCGCTGAGCGGGATCGCCAGCAGGAGCAGGTAGAAGAGCGCATGGACGAGACGGGCGAGGCCGACCTCCCAGGCCCTCATCGCGGGGTCGAAGGGCGGCGGGCGGTGGGTGAGACGCCACCCGATTCGGGCCAGGGTCAGCGCGATCACCGTGAAGCCGATCGATTTGTGCCAGCCCATGAGCACCGCCCGCACCGGCCGGTCGAAATCCTCGCGGAAGAAGCCGAGCAGCAGATTGACGACGATCAGGAAGGCGATGATCCAGTGCAGCCAGATCGCGACACGGGAATAACGGGCGAGGTCGGGAGCAGCGAGCGTAGCCATCCGCCCTCGCTACAGCCGGGGCCCGCGCACCGCAACGCGCGCCTCGGCTCGAACGCATCTCGACAAGTAAGCGATAAGCAACTATTCAGACTCGCAGGGTTACGATAAACGTGGGGCGAGGCGAACGTGGCGATAAATGAAAAGGCGAACCTGACGAGGCTGAGTGCGGAACTGGAACGGCTGGCGGGAGAGCTCGTCCGGCTCGGCGGCGAACCGCCGTCGCCAAGGCCGGCCGCCAAGGGCGAACGGCCGGCCGACCGGCTCCGCCAGCGGCTTCACGAAGCGCGTCGGGCGCGGGGCCTGAGGCAATGCGACCTCGCCGACCGGCTCGGACGGCCGCAATCGTTCGTTTCGAATTACGAGCGCGGCACTCGCCGGCTCGAAGTCTCCGAGTTCATCCAGATCGCGCAACTCCTCGCGCTCGACGCCGCCGCGGTCGTCGCCGAGCTGGCGGCGGAGAGCCCGGCCGCGGAACGCGCGGCCGGGGAGAGTCCGCCGGCGGAGGATTAGGCGTTGCCCGCCGCCGGCGAATCCGCGGCGAGGCCGGGGACCTGCGGTCCCTTGCCCTGCTGGACCTGCCGGGCGAAGATCTCGCGGACCAGCGACATCGAGAAGAGATGCGCATAGACCAGCGGCAGCATGCCGTTGCGGTTCATCTTCTCGAGCTGCTCGGCGCCGAGATCGCGCAGCTTCTCCTCGTTGACCATCTGGAAGCCGCGATAGACGAACGGCTGCTCGGCGCCGGCCGGCTGGATCGACACTTCGCCGTCCATCAGCAGCTCCGCGGCCTTCAGATCCTGCATGAAGGCGACTGTGCGCTGGGCGGACAGCTCGAACTCCTCGCAGAATTTGAGGATCGAGTTGGTCGTCTCGCTCGGCTTGCCGTCGTCGAACAGCGGCTCGCCTTCGGCAAAATCGCCGACCAGGCCGCTGGTCGGGTCGAAGCACAGGGACAATTCCTGCGCGTCGGGCGACAGCCGAGCGAGCATGAACGGATAGCGGCGAACGTAAGCGGGCAGATAGACCTCGCCGAGCACCTTGCCCTCGGCATCGACGAAGACGTTGACGCCCTCGTTGAGGCCCATCAGCGCCAGCGGCACCGGATTCTCGCCGACCGAGAAGACGATCGGCAGGAAGCGCTGGACGGCGACGAACTCGTCGACCGTGATCGGCACCGCATGCTGCTGCACCAGATAGGGCGCGCGGTCGGCGGACTTGCTGCGGAAGCCCGCATGGACGCTGCTCGACAGGGGCTCGAGGCCGCCATAGAAAATCGGCAGGGGGTTTGACGGCGGCTCGGTCGCCATGTTCATGTCTCCGCTAGCGTTGGAAGCGGCCGCGTTCCGGGCCGCCCGAATGTGGCGCGGTTACTATGGCCCAATCGCGGATTTCGCAAGCCGCTACGGCCACCCTGGGATTAATCGCATGTTCAACCGTTTGCGGGGATGGGTCGAGCCGATGGAGGGCACACCGATCCGCGCGGCCGCGACCGCCATGGCGCTGCTCCTCGCCGCCGCGCCGGCGGCCGCGCCGTCGCAGCGCCCGGTGCAATATGGCCAGAGCCTGGTCCGCGAGCAGGTGATCGTCCGCTTTCGCCAGTCGGCGCCGACTCGGATCGAGTGGAAGGAGGGCAAGGGCCCCAAATGCATATCGGCCCGCGGCATCCTCGCCGCCACGCGCGCGGTCAAGGACAGCGTCGACCTCATCCTGCGCAGCCGCCAGCGAGTGCGAGCGAAGCTCGAGAGCAGCTGCCCGGCGCTCGATTATTATTACGGCTTCTACATCACGCCCAATCCCGACGGCATGGTCTGCGAGGACCGCGACAACATCCGCTCGCGGATGGGCGGCGCCTGCGAGATCGACCGGTTCCGAAGCCTCGAACCGACCGTCAGGCGCTGAGCTTCCTTGACTTGCCGCCCGGCTTCGCCCAAGCGCTTGACCTGAAGCGGCTCGCGACGAAGCCCCTCAACCACCCGGAACCCTTATGAGTTTTGCCGACCTCGGCCTATCCGACCAGTTGCTCCGCGCCGTGGAGGAATCCGGCTACACCGACCCGACCCCGATCCAGACCCAGGCGGTTCCCTCCGTCCTGATGGGCCGGGACCTCATCGGAATCGCCCAGACCGGCACTGGCAAGACCGCCGCCTTCGTCCTGCCGATGATCGACATCCTCGGCGAAGGCCGGAGCCGGGCGCGCATGCCCCGCTCGCTGATCCTCGAGCCGACCCGCGAGCTGGCAATGCAGGTCTCGGAGAATTTCGAGAAATACGGCAAGTACCACAAGCTCAACATGGCCCTGCTGATCGGCGGCACCAACATGGCCGACCAGATCAAGAAGCTCGAGAAGGGCGTCGACGTCCTCATCGCCACGCCCGGCCGGCTGATGGACCTGTTCGGCCGCGGCAAGATCATGCTCAACGGCTGCAGCCTGCTCGTCATCGACGAGGCCGACCGGATGCTCGACATGGGCTTCATACCGGACATCGAGGAAATCTGCTCGAAGCTTCCGGCGGTGCGCCAGACCCTGCTCTTCTCGGCGACCATGCCCGGGCCGATCAAGAAGCTCGCCGACAAGTTCCTCACCGGTCCAAAGACGATCGAGGTCGCCCGGCCGGCGACCGCCAACGTCTCCATCGACCAGCGCGTCCTGAAGGTCGACTCGCGCAAGAAGAAGCAGGTGCTGACCGACCGGCTCAAGGGCAATGACGTGCGCACCGCGATCGTCTTCTGCAACCGCAAGACCACCGTGCGCGAGCTCGCCCAGAGCCTCAAGCGCTCCGGCCTCAACGCGAGCGAGATCCACGGCGACATGGAGCAGCCTGAGCGGATCCGCGAGCTCGAGCGCTTCAAGTCCGGGGAGATCAACATCCTCGTCGCCTCCGACGTCGCCGCCCGCGGCCTCGACATCAAGGACGTCAGCCACGTCTTCAACTACGACGTGCCGTGGCATCCGGACGACTACATCCACCGCATCGGCCGCACCGGTCGAGCCGGAAAGACCGGCATCGCCATCACCCTGGCGACCGCCGCCGACGCCGAAGCGATCGAGGCGATCGAGAAGCTGACCGGGGCGCAGATCCGTCCGGTCGAAGGGATGGCGGCGCCTGCCGCCGTGCCCGCCGAGCCGAAGCGGGAGCAGCAGGAGGAGGAGCCGCCGAGGCGCGAGCGCACCGCCCGGCCGCCCCGGGAACGCGGTCGTCGGCGCGACGAGCCGAAGCGGGAGCCACCGGCGGAACCGGAACGCAAGCCCGATCCGGTCGAGGCCGAGCCGCGAGCCGAGGCGAGGCGCGCTCCGCGGCCCGAGCCCAGGCGCGAGTCCCGGCCCCGCCGCGACGAGCCGAGGCCTGAGGCCGAGATCGAGGAAGAGGGCGGCTGGAACGGTCCGGTGCCAAGCTTCCTGGAGCAGAAGCTCGGCTGATCCGCGGCGGAACGGCGGCGTCCAAATGCAAGTATTTGATATATTGTGAAGTCGGTTCCGCTCTGGCACCTTGCCCGGCGGCGCGGGTGGGGCTCGCGCCAGTGGGGGACTTGCCATGGCCGAAACGCACTCCGGTACCCCCGGAGGCTATGTCGCGTTTATCAGCTACAGCCACAAGGATGCGGCGATCGGCCGCTGGCTTCACCGCAAGCTTGAAGGATATAAGGTTCCCGGTCGCCTCGCCGGCACTCGGGGCGAGGACGGCGAGGTCCCGGCCCGCCTGATCCCGATCTTCCGCGACCGCGAAGAGCTGCCGGCCGCCGGCGACCTCGGCGAGCGGGTCCGCGCCGCCCTCGCCGTCTCCCGCAATCTGATCGTCATCTGCTCACCGCACAGCGCCGCGTCGCCATGGGTGGCGAAGGAGATCGCCACTTTCCGCGAGTTCCACCCCGACCGGCCGATCTTCGCCGCGATCGTCGAGGGCGAGCCGGACCAATCCTTCCCCCCGCTGCTGTGCGAAGGCGGCGTGGAGCCGCTGGCCGCGGACCTGCGCCGGGAAGGCGACGGCCGCCGGCTGGGGCTTCTCAAGCTGGTCGCCGGACTGGCGGGGGTCGGGCTGGACGCGCTCGTCCAGCGGGACGCTTCGAGACGCGTTCGCCGCGTGACCTACGTCACGGCCGCGGCGCTCGCCGGCATGATAGTCATGGCCCTGTTGACGGCGCTGGCGCTCAACGCCCGGGCCGAAGCCCAGAGGCAGCGGGCGCAGGCCGAAGGAATGGTCGAATTCATGCTGACTGACTTGCGCAACGAGCTGAAGGGCGCCGCCAGCCTGAGGGTGCTGTCGAAGGCGAACTCGCGCGCCCTCGAATATTATCAGCACCAGGATCTGAAAGGCCTGGCGGCGGAATCGCTCGAGCGGCGGGCCCGGATCCTTCAGGCGATGGGGGAGGACGATATCAATCGCCATCTGCTCAAGCGTGCCCGAGCCAGTTTCGAGGAGGCCAGGGCGACGACCGCGCGCCTGCTCGAGGAGGAGCCTTCCAGCCCGGAGCGGATCTTCGCTCAGTCGCAGAGCGAATTCTGGATCGGCTTCGTCGAGCACCGGGGCAAGAATTACGCCGCGGCCCGCAACGCCTGGGAGCGGTACAGGAAATATGTCGAGAGGCTGCTCGTCATCGATCCCGCGAACCGGAAATGGCGCGAGGAAATGGGTTATGCGGAAGGGAGCCTGTGCACCCTCGCGCTCGACGCGCAGATGGATCGCGAATATGCCTTCCGGGCCTGCACCGCCGCGCTCGACAACATGAGGCAGGCGGCGCGCGGATCGCGCGATCCCCGGATGACCGGCGTGATCGCCAACCGCCTCGGCTGGGCGGCGGACGCCTATCGCTACAGGAAGGACGACGGTTCGGCCTGGCGGCTTCGAACCACGCAGGAGCAGATGCTCAAGCCCCTGCTGGCGGCCGACCCGGACAATCTCGATCTCATCGAGACCTGGGTCAACAACCAGTTCTCGATGGCCGAGCTGGAAATCGCCCGCGGCGAGCCCGCCGCGGCGCGCGCAAGGCTCCGACTCGCGCTTCCCTACGCCGAAAAGCTGACCCGCGCGGATCCGGCCAACGCGACCTGGGCGTCGAGACGGCGCAGGATCCTCGAAGACCTGGCCAAGGCGGGAGGGTGACCAGCCCGGCACCCGGAAATCCCGCCGGCCGAACCCTCGGACGACGAAGGAATTGAACATGGCCAACCCCGGACACAGCCCCCACAAGATCAAGGTGGACGAGCCCAACGGCTATCGCGAGCGACGCCGGATCTGGCTTCAGCTTCAATATGAGCTCGATGCCAAGGGCGAGCCGAAGTTCAGCTACCGGGTCGCGGGCGCTTCGGCCGAAGAGGAGGGCCTGCTTCCGGACAAGATCGATCGCGCGGCCTGGTCGCGCTTCATGCCGAGGGAAGAGCTGGTCGCGACCCTCGACATCGGCATCGAGGACGACAGCGGGGTGACGGTCGAGACGGTTTCGAAGGCCAATCGGGTGCTTTTGTGGTCGCTGGGCACGGACGCGGTGATGACCCGCGAGCCGCGGACCGACTTCTACGGCGAGCTGCGCTACTGGAACGGCGGCCAATGGCTGGCCCGCGAGGATTTCGACGAATCGTCCTGCGCCCGAATAAGGTTCAAGGCCAAGAAGAAGGCCCATCCGCCCGAGAATCACAAATTCAGCTACAACGTCATCTATCGCGATCGGCAGGGTGGCGACATCGAGTTCGAAATCGACCCCGACATCAAGAACCCGAGCGCCTGAGCCGCGGTCCCCTATTTCCGCTCGAAAGCCGGCCCGCCCCGATCCACGGCCGGCGCGCGGCGCGAGCCCGCGCGCCGCGCGCCCGCGAGCGTAAATAGCCGCAAGAATTCGATTTTGCCGCAACCGCCGCCGACCGTGACCTGCGTCACGGCGGCCGTCGCCGCGCCGCCCTAATTTGCTCAACAGGCGGCGAAGACGCCACCTTTTGCATCGGAGGAGGCAGACATGGCTACTTTGGCGAACCGTTTGTCGAGCGCGCACAGGATAAGGGATGGCGAGCCCAGCTTCTTTGCCAGCGAGGCTCTGCTCATCCTTCAGCTCCAATATCGCATCGACATCGACGGGCAGTATGATTTCTCATACAGGAGGGCCGCGCAATCGATCGCCCTCGGCGCTCCCATCCTCGGCGGCGGGCCGCTTCAAGCCCAATGGGCGCCCATCGTGACGAAGGACCAGTTCGACTCCTCGCTCGACATCGTCATCGAGGATCGAGACACGGTCGTCATCGTCGACACCTTCGGCGCTCACCTCTCGTGGTCGCTGGTCAACGACGCGATCACGACCCTCGACGACGGCTCGGACCTATACGGGGAGCTGCGCTATTGGGACGGCAGCAGCTGGGCCAGGCGGGAGGATTTCGATCCGACCAAGACCTGCCGGCGGATCCGGTTCAAGGCCAGGTTCAACGCGGCCGCTCCCACCCCGGAAAGCCACAAGTTCAGCTACAACGTCCAGCTGCGCGATCCGCAGGGCAACCTCGTCGAGTATGAGATTGACCCGGACATCAAGAATCCGAGCGTCTGACGCGCGGTCGACTGCCGGTAACGGCGTCCAGTTCGAAACCGGGACTTGATCTCGAAGCGAAAGGGGTGGGTATAAGCCTGCCATGTCGCCCACCCCTCTTTCTCTCATCATCGCTTATGCCAGGGCAGGCGCCTCAGCCTTCGCCTGGGAGCGTTTCGTAGCGGCGGGGTATGACCGTATGACGAACGACTCGGCGGCGCTCAGCGTCAAGGGGCGCCTTCTCAAGGACCGGGCGCTTGCCCACGACGGGGCCGAGCGGCGCCGGCTCTACGCGGAGGCCGCCGCCGCCTACCGAAGCGCGGCCGGCATCGACGGATCGACCTATCCGCTGATCAATGCGGCGTCTTTGTCCTTGTTGTCGGGAAAGGAGGATCAGGCGCAGGAAATCGCGCGGCAGGTGCTCGAGCGGATCGAGCGGGATCCCGAGGAGCCCGAAACCCCCTATTACCGGGCCGCGACCGGGGCCGAGGCGCTTCTCCTGCTCGGCCGCGAGGCGGAGGCGAGAGGGGCTTTCGCCGAGGCCGTCGCGATCACTCCGCGCGCCTGGGAGGACCATGCCTCGACCCTTCGCCAGTTCGGCCTGATCCTCGCCGCCCAGGGCCGCGACGCCGGCTGGCTCGACGCCCACCGCCCGCCACGCTCGCTCCATTTCGGCGGCCACATGTCGTTCGATCCCGAGGTGGTCCAGCGGGAGCATCTCGACGAGCGAATCCGCGAGGTGCTCGAGGAGGAGAATGTCGGCTTCGGCTACGGCGCCCTCGCCGCCGGCGCGGACATCATCATCGCCGAGGCCCTGCTGGCCCGGGGCGCCGAGCTCCACGCCGTGCTTCCGGGCGGGATCGAAGCCTTCGCGGCGGTCTCGGTGGATCCGTTCGGCAAGGCGTGGCGGAGGCGCTTCGACGCCCTGCTCGAGCGCGCGGAGATGGTCCGGCCGGTGCGGCCGATCGGAATCCGCCCCGACGCGATCATGATTGGAGTCGCCGACGAGGTCGCGATGGGCGCCGCGCTGATGAACGGACGGCGGCTCGAAAGCTCCGCCGTGCAGCTTCTGGTGCTCGATTCGGCGGTTCCGACGGCGAACGGCGCTTCCGGCCGGTCGCGCGAGATCTGGGCGGCGGGCGGCGGCCGGCAAAGGATCCTCACCGCGCCGCGCGAGACCCGAAGCGACTCGCCGGTGGCGGCGCCGGAGGCGGGAGCCCTGGCGGTGCTGGCGGTCGGCCTCGCCGCCGAGCCGGCCGATATCGGCGCAGCCCTGGCCGATCTCCACCGCCAGCTGGGCACCCTGCCCGAGCCGGCCGTGCCGCCCTATCTCACCGAGGACCGGCTCATCCTCGCCTGGCACGGCGTCGGCGAGGCGGCCGAGGCGGCGGTGCGACTTCTCGGCCCCGCGCCGGCCGGACCCAAGCTGCGAGTCGGCGGCCAATACGGGCCGGCGCCGACCTTCCGCGAGCCCTTTTCCGGCACCCTGCGGATCGCCGCGAGCGGCACCGCCGCCGCCGCCGGGGCGCTCGCTTCCGCGCCGCCGGGCTCCGCCTGCGTCACCGACGATTTCGCCGCCGCGCTCGCGGCCGCCGGCCCGCGCAGCCCGGCCAGCCAGTATATCGGCGAGCTGACGGCGCCCGACGACGGGCCGCCGGTCGGCCTCTACGCGCTCAAATCATATGATCAGGTCTTCCAGCCGCCGGGGAGCGACGACGACTAGCGAGCCGGAATCGCGGCGGACGATTCCGCGGCGCTCGAGCGCGCTCACCGCCCGCGAAGCCGTCTCGCGGGTCGTCGAGACCCGGACGGCGAGCTCGGAGAGCACCGGCGCCGGCCGGATGACGAATCCGGGCGAGGCCCGCGCCAGCCTGAGAAGCTCGGCATGGACCCGCCCCGCCGCCGACACCGCCACCCGCTCGTAGATCCGGGTCGTCGCCCGCCGCAGCTGGCGCAGAAGCAGCCGCGACAGGGCGAGGCCGATGCTTCCATAGCTTTCGGCCAGCTGCACCAGGTCGCGGCCGGCGAGGATGAAGCTTCGAACCGCCTCGATGGCGACGATCTCGGCCTCCTCCGGAGCCGGATCGAGCTCCCCGAGCGCTCCGAACAGGTCGCCCGGCCGATATTCGCACAGGAGGACCATCTGGCCGTCGATGCCGTAGAGCAGGGCGTGGGCCCGACCCTGGGTGAGAAGATAGGCGGCGGTCGCTTTCTCGCCCTGGCGGACGATGGTGGCGTGGGCGGGGAAGGCCCGGACGTGGCCGCGAAGGAAAATATAGCCGGCGATCTCCGCGCTGCACGCGAAGGTCTCGCGAATGAAATCGCGAACATCCTGCTCCGGCAGGCGCTTCGCTGCGTCGTCGATGGCCACCGAATGACAGAACAACAGAGGCGGAAGCGCTTGGCAAGCGCGGCGGCCATGCTATCGCCCGCGGGGTGATCGCGACAGGCCTCCTCGGCGGCTCCTTCAACCCCGCCCATCGCGGCCACCGCCGGGCGAGCGCGGCGGCGATCCGGCTGCTCGGCCTCGACGAATTGTGGTGGCTGGTCTCGCCCGGCAACCCGCTCAAGCCGGCGGACGGCATGGCGCCCCTCCCGGCCCGCCTCGCCTCGGCCCGGCGGATGGCCCGGGGCCTCCCGATCCGGGCGACCGCGATCGAGCGCGAGCTCGGCACGCGCTACACGGTCGACACTCTGGAGGCGCTGATCCGCCTCTACCCCGACCGGCGCTTCCTGTGGCTGATGGGCGAGGACAATCTCGCCCAGTTCCACCTCTGGCGCCACTGGCGCAAGATCGCCCGGACGGTTCCGATTGCGGTCGTTTCGCGTCCGGGATATGATGGCGCCGCCCACGCGGCTCGCGCGATGGGCTGGCTGCGGCGCTTCGTCCAACCCGCGGACCAGGCTCGGCACTGGACGGAGTGGAGACCGCCGGCGCTCGTGATCCTGAGACAGCCGCTCGATTCTACCTCCGCGACAGGCATTCGTGCCGCCGAGCCCAACTGGCACCAATCGGAAACCTATTCGTTCAACCCCAGGGCCCTGCGCGACGGCGTAACGCGGCGGCTCGTGACATGAGGAGGCAGTTTGCCCGCTAAATCACCGGCTTCGCCCGACCGCGAAGCGCTTGAGAAGGTCGAAGCCCTGCACAGTCTCGTGCTCCGATCGCTGGACGATGACCAGGCCCAGGACGTCGTCACCATCCCTTTGACGGGCAAGTCCAACATCGCCGACCATATGGTGATCGCTTCCGGGCGCTCGACCCGGCAGGTGGCGTCGATGGCGCAGAAGCTGGGCGAACGGATCAAGCAAGAGCTCGGCCGGCCCGTCCGGGTCGAGGGCCTGCCGGTCGCCGACTGGGTCCTGATCGACGCGGACGACGTCATCGTCCACATCTTCCGGCCGGAGGTGCGAAGCTTCTACAACCTGGAGCGGATGTGGGCGTTCGAGGGCGATTCGGGGACGGCCGCGCCGGCGACGGCGGCGGGTTGACGTCATTGCGAGGAGCGTAGCGACGAAGCAACCTACGCGTCTTCGCTGCCGCGGCCTGGATTGCTTCGCTTCGCTCGCAATGACGGTCTTCGAATGAAGCTCCACATCGTCGCCCGCGGCAGGATCGGGCGGAGCCCCGAGGCGGAGCTGGTGGAGCGCTACCTCAGGCGCATCGCCTGGCCCACCCAGATCAGCGAGCTGCCCGAGAGCGGCGGCAAGCTCCCCGCCCCCGCCGAACATTCCGTCACCATCCTCCTCGACGAGAAAGGCGAGGCGCTCGGCTCGGTCGAGCTGGCTCGGCGGCTCGAGCGCTGGCGCGACGACGGCCGCCGCGAGGCGCGGTTCCTGATCGGCGGCGCCGACGGCTTCGGCGACTTGGACCGCGCCTCGGCCGACCTCCTCCTCTCCTTCGGCCGGGCGACCTGGCCGCACCTCCTCGCCCGGGCGATGCTCGCCGAGCAGCTCTGGCGCGCTACCTCGATCCTTGCCAACCATCCCTATCACAGGGAAGGATAGGCGGATGATCGGAGGATGGGACGCTCAGCCTTGCCCCCCTCCCTGCACGCAGGGAGGGGCCGGGGGTGGGTGCATCTCCGGAGAGGGCACGGCAGCTTCCGGCGCACCCACCCCTAACCCCGCCCTGAGTGCAGGGAGGGGAATCATCCTCTTCCTCACCCTGCTGACCCTCCTCGCCGGCGGCCTGGCGACGGCCCAGGCGCCGCCGACCCTCGCCGAGGCCCAGCGCGAGGCGGCGGCGGCTCGGCGGCGCTCCGAGGCGCTGGAGAGCCAAGCCCGGCGGGCGACCGGCGAGGCGGCCCGGGCCAACGCCGCCGCCGCCGCCCTCGCCGCCCGGATCGAGGCGGCCGAAGCCGACATCACCGCCGCCCAGTCCCGAATCGCGCTGATCGAGCGGCTCAGCGTCGCCCAGCGCGCCCGACTCGCCGCCGGCCAGGGCTCGCTGATCCGGCTCACCGCCGCGCTCCAGACGATGGCGCGCCGGCCGCCCGCCCTCGCGCTCGTCCAGCCCGGCTCGCTCGACGAGGTCGTCCACGTCCGAGCCCTGCTCGCCTCGTCGCTGCCCGCCATCCGGGCCCGCACCGCCGGGGTCCGCTCCGAAATGGAGCGCGGCCAGAAGCTTCGGCGCCAGGCGGCGGAAGCCGTCGTCCAGCTCAGCGCGAGCCGCCGGGACCTGCAGCAGCGCCGGCTCGCTTTGGCGCAATTCGAGCGCGGCCAGCGCTCGCGCTCGGCGACCCTGATGCAGTCCGCCGTCCAGGAATCCGACCGCGCCCTCGCGTTCGGCGAGGAGGCGCGCGACCTCGCGGCGCTCGCCGGCACCCGGGCCTTCCAGGCCCGCCTCGCCCGCCGGCTCGCCGCCCTGCCCGGCCCGGCGCCGCGGCCCGGCGACGCCCCCGTCCCGGCCCCGCCCGCCCGCTACCTCCTCCCGGTCGAGGGCCGCCTGGTCACCGGCACCGGCGAGATTTCGGACTCCGGAGTCCATGCCCGCGGCCTCACGCTGGCCGCCGCCGCCGGAACCCTGGCCGTGGCGCCGCGGCCCGGCCGGATCGCCTTCGCCGGTCCGCTTCGCGGCTATGGGGAGGTCGTGATCATCGACCATGGCGGCGGCTGGACGACGACGGTGACCGATCTGACCGGGCTCGCGGTAAGGCGCGGAGACCGGATCGAGGCCGGCCGGCCGCTCGGCCGAACCACGGGCGAAGACGTGACCGTCGAGCTCCGCAAGGACGGACGGCCGGTCCCGATCGCCTCCTTGCTCTAGAAATTCCTCCCCGGCATTGTGCCGGGGAGGGGGACCGCGCGGAGCGTGGTGGAGGGGTTCTTAGGAGCTCCAAGAACCCCTCCACCAGGCTTCGCCTGGTCCCCCTCCCCGCGAAATCGCGGGGAGGAGTTAGCCGTCGGAATTGCTCGTTAATCGCGGGTTGCTTTTCGCCGGTCTAAAAAGGCGGTACACGCGTCTCGAACGGCCCGACAGGAATCCCCAGATGCCCAACAATTTCTTCCGCTCGCTCGCCCTCGTCGGCGCGGTGGCGGTCATCCCAGCCGCGACCGCTTCCATGGCCGCGGTCGACGTCGACACCTATCGCGAGCTCGACCAGTTCATGAGCGTCTTCGAGCGGGTCCGCTCCGACTATGTCGAGCAGGTCGACGACAAGACCCTGATCCGAGGCGCGATCGACGGCATGCTGGCCAGCCTCGATCCGCACAGCGCCTATATGGACGAGCGCGGCTACCAGGCGCTGATGACCACCACGGACGGCAATTACGGCGGCCTCGGCCTCAACGTCACGCTGGAGGACGGAGCGGTCAAGGTGGTGGCGCCGATCGAGGACAGCCCCGGCTTCAAGGGCGGGATCAAGGCCGGCGACTATATCACCCACCTGAACGGCAAGCTGATCTACGGCGGAACGCTCGACGAGGCGGTCGACCAGATGCGCGGCCCGCCGGGGACCTCGATCAAGATCACCGTCGTCCGCCCCGGCCGCGACAAGCCCTTCGACGTCACCCTGACCCGGGCGATCATCGAGCTTCCGGCGGTCAAATGGTCGGTCAAGGACAATGTCGGCGTGATCAACGTCAACACCTTCAGCCGGACCACGACGGACGAGACGCTCGCCGCCATCGCCGCCATCGAGAAGCAGCTCGGCCGGCCGCCGCTCGGCTATATCGTCGACCTGCGCTCGAACCCGGGCGGGCTGCTCGACCAGGCGGTCGGGCTCTCCGACGTGTTCCTCGAGCGCGGCGAGGTCGTCTCGCAGCGCGGCCGAAGGAAGAGCGACATCGAGCGCTATTACGCCAAGCCGGGCGACGCCGCCCGAGGCCTGCCGATCGTCGTCCTCGTCGATTCGGGCAGCGCCTCGGCCGCCGAGATCGTCGCCGCCGCGCTCCAGGACCATCACCGAGCCCTCGTCATGGGCGAGCGCAGCTTCGGCAAGGGCTCGGTCCAGACGCTCGTCCCGCTGAGCCAGAAGACGGGGCTCCGCCTCACGACCGCCCGCTACTACACGCCGTCGGGCCGCTCGGTTCAGGAAGGCGGGATCACTCCGGACATCGAGGTGCCCCAGCTCTCCGACCCCGACTACAAGTCGCGGCCGAAGCTTCGCGAGGCGGACCTCCGTCGCCACCTGATCAACGAGGTCAAGGTCGACAACGACGTCGTCCAGGACGACGGCAAGCCGGACCCGCGCTTCGCCGCCACTCCCGAGCAGCTCAAGGCCAAGGGCATCGAGGACTTCCAGCTCCATTATGCGCTCCAGACGATTTCGAGGCTCGGGCGCAACGCCGCGGCTACGCCGCCGGGCGGGAGCCGGCCGACCGGAAGGCGCTGATGCGGCTCGGTGGAGCAGGCAGCCCGGTTCGTACACTCCGTCATTCCAGCGGAAGCTGGAATCCATGCTGAGCCTGAACCTCCCTGTCGGCTGGAGCTGCAGCATGGACCCCAGCTTTCGCTGGGGTGACGAATGACCAGCCTCGACAAGGCCCGCGCCCTCGCCATCGCGGTTCCCGCCGCGCTGCTCGCCGGCGCCTACGGCTCCGAATATTGGGGCGGGCTCGTCCCCTGCGAGATGTGCTGGTGGCAGCGCTACGCCCATTTCGTCGCCCTCGCCTTCGCCTTGCTCTCGCTCGCCCTGCGCGGCTTTCCCGACCGCGGCCGATCGCTCGTCTGGCTCGCCGCGCTCGCGATCCTCGCCAGCGGAGCGATCGGCGGGTACCATGCCGGGGTCGAGGCCGGGGTGTTCGAGGGCTTCACCCAATGCACCTCGACCATCTCGGGCCTTTCCGGCGAGGATCTGCTCAAGGCCGTGATGGCGGCGCCGGTGGTGCGCTGCGACCAGATCCAGTTCGAGTTCCTCGGAATCTCGATGGCGGGCTGGAATGCGATCCTTTCAGGCCTCACGGCGTTGATCGTCCTGTGGTTGAGCCTCAGACGCCCCAGGATGCCGAATTGAGCGACGCCCAGGCCCCGCGCTGGCGGCCCGGCGACGAGAAGCCGGACGTCGATTCCATGGTCCGGGTCGACCAGGCCGGCGAATATGGCGCGACCCGGATCTATTGCGGCCAGCTCGCGGTGCTCGGCTCGAATCCCGCCAGCCGGCCGATCGCCCGGATGCAGACCCAGGAGGAAGCGCATCTGAGGACGTTCGACGAGATGATGATCGAGCGCGGGGTCCGGCCGACCCTGCTCCAGCCGGTCTGGCGGGTCGCCGGCCACGCGCTCGGCGCCGCGACCGCGCTGATGAGCCCCAATGCGGCGATGGCCTGCACCGCCGCCGTCGAGACCGAGATCGACCGCCATTATTCCGAGCAGCTGCGCGCCCTCGGCGCCGGCGAGCCCGACCTCGCCGCCACCATCGGCCGATTCCGCGACGAGGAGCTCGAGCATCGCGACGCCGCGCTCGCCGCCGGAGCCGAGGAGACGTTCGGCTATCCCTTATTGTCTTCCCTCATCCGCGCCGGTTGTCGTATCGCCATCGCGCTTTCGAAAAGGATCTGAATCGAGATGAAGCGCCTGCTCCTCGCCGCCGGCCTCGCCGGACTCGGCCTCGCCGCCGCGCCCGCCGCGGCCCAGGGGACGGCGGCCGCTCCCGCCGCCGAGCCGAAGATCAGCGCTCTGGTCGTCTATGGCGACGATCCCTGCCCGCCGAGCACCGACGACACGATCGTCGTCTGCGCGCGCAAGCCGGATAGCGAGCGCTACCGGATCCCCGAGGTCCTTCGCGGCGATCCCAACGATCCCAAGAACCAGGCCTGGGCCGAGCGCGCGACGGCGCTCGAATATGCCGGCCGCTCGGGAATCGGAAGCTGCTCGCCGGTCGGCTCGGGAGGCGCCAGCGGCTGCTTCAACCAGATCGTCCGCGAGGCCCGGGCCGAGCGCCGCGGCGACCCCTCCGTCAACTGGAACGCCCTCATCGAGGAGGCCCGGCGCGAGCGGCTCGGCAAGATCGATGCCCAGGCCGAAGCCGAGGAAGCCGACGCCAAGGCCGACGAGGCGGCCAATCCGCGCTGAACCTCATCCTCCCCACGCGAAGCGTGGGGAGGGGGACCATGCGCAGCATGGTGGAGGGGTAGCTGCCGCGGAGGCAGAGGTACCCGCTCGAACCCTCCCAGTCTGAGCCTTCTACCCCTCCACCACCCTTCGGGTGGTCCCCCTCCCCATCTGGCGATGGGGAGGATGAGGAACCCATTGCCGCTCCAAGCCTTCTTCCTTGCAAGCCCGAAAGGAGGCCGCGAATGAAAGCCGCTCTGTCCCTCGCCGCGCTCGCCGCCGCGGCCGCGCTCCTCCCGGCGCCCGGGCAGGCCCAGTCGGAGCGGATCCGGCGCCTCGTCGTCTACGGCAAGGATCCCTGCCCCCGCGCCGCGAGCGGCGAGGAGATCGTCATCTGCGCCCGCCGGCCCGAGACCGAGCGCTACCGGATCCCCAGGGAGTTGCGCGACACCCAGCCCGACGACGATCCGGAAAGCGCCAGCTGGGCCGCCCGGGCCGAGGCGCTCGAATATGTCGGCCGAGGCGGGATCCAGAGCTGCTCGACCGTCGGCCCAGGCGGCGCCAGCGGCTGCTG
>DASVVX010000118.1:0-9370 GCA_036386295.1 Allosphingosinicella sp. | reverse complement strand
GTCGGGATAGTCGGGATCGCGCACCGGATCGTTGCAATGATAGTGATGCTGGAGGTGCATCAGCCGGGCCATGCTGAACGGGAAGATCAGCGGAATGGTGCTGACCTGGCCGGTGAGCTCGTTCAGCCAGCGATATTTCTCACCCTTGCGGGCGATGTTGCTGTGCATTGCCTCGTGCGAGGTGACGTAGCCGCCGGTGCCGAGCACGGCCGAGACGATGAAGCCCAGCCAGAGCGGGATGATCCCGTACATGGCCAGCGGGAAGAGGGCGACCCAGAGGGCGAAGCCGCCGAGGGCGAAGGCCGGATAGATCCACATCCGGCCGCCCGTATATTTCGCCGCGATCTCACGTTCCCGCCTGAGCAGCGCCTGGCGCTCCTCGGCCTTGAGCGGCGCGGCCGGGCGGTGCTCCGGAGCGCGCGCTTCGCGGCCGAGCGGCTCGAGCTGCGGGACGAAGGTGGCGGCGGTCTCCGCGGTCACAACCAGCTGCCCTTGATGGTGGCATAGAGCCCCCACGCCCCGCCGAACAGGAGCCCGGCGGCGAGGGGAGCGAGGCCGGCGGGCGGGTCGATTCCGGCAAGCACGATCAGCTCGGCGGTCACCGGGGCGATGAAGCCGATCCCGAACAGGAACGGCATGATGAAGAAAACCCCCTTCAGCGCCTGCTGCATATGTCCGCGACCGCCCCTGTTGACCCGACGCCGGACATAGCAAAGGCCGGGAGGCGGGACAATGTTGGTCAACGGCGCGTTAACCACGATCGGGCCGGTCGCGCGGGCGGTGTCCGCATTCGGGCCAGTGCGGCGGTCATCCCCTACCGAGGGGCGGCAGGGATATTGCGGCGCGCCGGGCCGTTGAGTGACGGATGAGCCTGCCCATTCCCAGCTGCGAGGGCCGCCGCCCGCGCGCGGCCCTGTTCGACGTCGACGGCACGCTCGTCGACACCAACGACCTCCACGCCTCCGCGTGGCGCGAGGCGTTCGGCCATTTCGGCCTCGACAAGCCGTTCGAGGAGATACGCTGGCAGATCGGGAAGGGCGGCGACAATCTCATCCCCGCCCTCTTCCCCGACCTCTCCGAGGGTCGGCGCGAGGAGATTTCGGATTTCCGCGCCGATCTCTACAAGCGCCACTATCTGCCGCGAGCGACGCCCTTCCCGCGCGTCCGGGCCCTGTTCGAGCGGCTGGCCGGCGACGGCGTCAGGATCGTGCTCGCTTCCTCCTCCCATGCCGAGGAGGTGGATTATTATCTCGGACTGATCGGCTGCGAGGACCTCGTCGCCGCCAAGACCTCGAAGGACGACGTCGAGAATTCCAAGCCCTGCCCCGACATTTTCGAGGCGGCTCTGGCCAAAGCCGCGCCGGTCGGGCGGGACGAGGCGGCGGTGGTCGGCGACACGCCCTGGGACGCCAAGGCCGCGGCCCGGCTCGGCGTGCGCACGATCGGCTTCCGCTCGGGCGGCTTCCCCGACGAGGCGCTGGCCGAGGCGGGCGCCTGCGAGCTCTACGACGGGCCCGGGGATCTGCTTCGCCGCTACGACGAGTCGGTATTCGGCCGTGGCTAGGGGGAAGCCGACCAAGACCCTGCTCGCCGCCGACGCCGCCGCGGCCGAAGCGGCGCTGCCCTATCAGGGCTCGCCGGCGATGGAGGCCCTCGGCCGCTTCGCCTCGCTCGGCGACCAGCCGCCGCTGCGGACGCTGTGCGCGGCGACGATCGCGGCGGGCCTCGCCGGCGGCAATCGCCGCCTCGCCCGGGCCGGGCTGAGGATGCTGGTCGCCCATACGCTGGCGACCCTGGCCAAGGATTTCGTCAAGCATCGGGTCGACCGCACCCGTCCCCGCTCGAAGGGCAAGGGCGGCAAGGACCACGTGCCCCGCCCCGGCCGCCATACCGCCAAGGAGACGACCAGCTTCCCGTCCGGCCACAGCGCCGGCGCGGCCGCCGTCGCCCGGGCCTTCGCACGCGACTATCCGGAATATGCCGCGCCCGCCTACGGCGCGGCCGGAGCGCTCGCCCTCGCCCAGATCCCGCGCTGCGCCCACTATCCGACCGACGTCGGCGCGGGCCTCGCGATCGGCCTCGTCGCCGAGGCGGTGGTGGACATCGGCTTCCGGCCGGCCGAGGAGCGCCCCGATTGACCGACAGGAGTCCAAGCTTGCGTTCCCCGCTTCTCGCCGCTCTCGCCTTCCTCGCCGCCTGCTCGCCCGCCGCCGATCCGCCCGAGCCGAGGCCGGGGCCGGCGATGGTGGCGCCGATCCTCGACACGCCGGAGGCTAAGGACGAGTACAGCTACGCCCGCCCGCTCGAGGCCCGGGTGACCCACGTCGCGCTCAACCTCTCGGCGGATTTCGCGGCGAGGCGGCTCGAAGGCAGCGCGACCCTCGACATCCAGGCGAAGCCCGGCGCGAAGGAGATCGTGCTCGACAGCAGGGGCCTGGAGATCGGCGCGATCACCGGCCCCGACGGTCCGCTGCCCTGGGCGGTCGGCGCCAGCCTTCCCGGGCGAGGCGCTCCGCTCACCGTCCAGCTCGGCGGCGCGCGCCGGATCCGGATCGACTACCGGAGCGCGCCCGGTGCCGAGGCGCTGCAATGGCTGACGCCCGAGCAGACTGCCGGGAAGAAGCAGCCCTTCCTGTTCAGCCAGGGCCAGTCGATCCTCAACCGAAGCTGGATCCCGACCCAGGACAGCCCCGGAATCCGCCAGACCTGGGAGGCGCGGATCGTCGTGCCCGGGCCCCTCAAGGCGGTGATGAGCGGCGAGCGCCTGACCCCCGAGGGCGAGGCCGGGCCCGGCGGCCTGCGCGCCTTCCGCTTCCGGATGGACAAGCCGGTCGCCCCCTATCTGATCGCGCTGGCGGTCGGCGACATCGGCTTCAAGCCGCTCGGCCCGCGCACCGGAGTCTATGCCGAGCCCGCGACGCTCGAGCGCGCCGCCGCCGAGCTCACCGACACCGAGAAGATGGTCGACGCGGCGGAGAAGCTCTACGGACCCTATCGGTGGGGACGCTACGACGTCATCGTCCTGCCGCCCGCCTTCCCCTACGGCGGGATGGAGAATCCGACCCTCACCTTCCTGACCCCGACCTTCCTCGCCGGCGACCGGAGCCTCGTCGGCCTCGTCGCCCACGAGCTCGCCCACAGCTGGTCGGGCAACCTCGTCACGAACGCGGTCTGGTCGGACGGGTGGCTCAACGAGGGCTTCACCTCCTATTTCGAGAACCGCATCATGGAGGCGCTCTACGGCCCCAGGCGCGCCGCCCAGGAAGCGGCCCTGTCCTGGGCCGACATGGAGGGCGCGCTCAAGGAGCTCGGCCCGGCCGCGCCCGGCACCCGCCTCCACGACGACAGCGGAAGCGAGGAAGGCGGCGCCTCGGGCATCGTCTACGACAAGGGCGCGACCTTCCTGAGGACGATCGAGCGGACGGTCGGCCGCGAGCGGTTCGACTCCTACCTCAAATCCTATTTCGATCGTCACGCCTTCCAGCCGATGACCTCGGCCCGCTTCCTCGCCGACCTTCGCACCCACCTCGTCAAGGGCGACAAGGCGCTGGAAGAGCGGCTGAAGCTGGACGAATGGGTCTACAAGCCGGGCCTTCCGGCCAATGCCGCGCGGCCCGATCCGGCCGCCTTCGCCCCGGTCGACGAGGCGGTGCGCGCCTTCCAGTCCGGCGGCCCGGCGCCCGCCGGCCCCTGGGCGGGCTGGACGACGGCCGAGCGGCTCCGCTTCGTCAACGGCCTTCCGCGCGAGCTGCCCTTGCCGCGCCTCGCCGAGCTCGACCGCGCGCTCGGGCTCTCCGCGAGCGGCAATTCGGAAGTGCTGTCGGCCTGGCTCCAGCTCGCGCTGGCCAATCGTTACGATCCGGCCGTCCCGGCCGCCGAGCGCTTCCTGCTGTCGATGGGCCGCGGCAAGTTCGTCGCCCCGATCTTCCGCACCTTGTGGGCCGAAGGCGAATGGGGCCGCCCGATCGCCACCCGGGTCTACGCCCGCGCCCGGCCGCTCTACCATTCGGTGACCAGCGGCCAGGTCGACAAGGCGATGAAGAAATAGCTCTTAATTCCTCCCCTGCATTTGCAGGGGAGGGGGACCGCGCGCAGCGCGGTGGAGGGGTTCTTCGGGCTCGGGAGAACCCCTCCACCAGGCTTCGCCTGGTCCTCCTCCCCCGGAAATCCGGGGGAGGAATTCTCACTCCGGGAACAGCGCGTAGCCCTTGTCCGTCACCGCGCCGACGCACTGGGCATATTCGTCGTGGCATTTGTGGCCGGGACGGATCAGCCCGAACTCCGCCTCCGTCCGGCGGCTGATCGGAAGCAGCGCGATCGGGGTCGAGGCCGGGGTCAGCTGGGCTCCGGCGCCCGCCGCGAGGGTGGTGAGGATCCCGTTCAGCGCGCCCTGCGGCGAGGGCCGGCCGAGGATCGCGACCCGATACTGGCCCTCGACGTTGGTCACCAGATAGATGTGCCCGGACAGATGCGGGAAGGAGACCGAGCCGTGCTGCTCGAAGCTCTGGTCGAGCCTCGAGCTTTCGTGGAAGGCGAGGCAATGGGTCTGCTCGTCCCAGGCGATCAGGGTCCGGTAGGCGTAGACCGAGCCCGACTCGCTGAACGAGCGGCGCAGGGTCAGATATTCCCCCTCGAGCCAGTGCACGGCCGCGCGCGAATAGGCGCCAAGCTCGTCCGGTGCGAGAGTCGCCGAATCGAGGCTGCGCTCCGGCGCCCGGCCGCCCCGAAGCGCGACTCCGAGCGCGCTTTCCAGCCGCACCACCGTGGCCAGCGTGAACGGGCGGTGGCCCGAGAGCGCCTTTTCGAGCGTCGACAGGCTCACCCTCGCTTCGTCGGCGAGCCACTGCCGCGAGAGGCGCCGGCGGGCGAGCTCCTCGCGGATGCGCAGCGCCGTCGCGCTGCTCTCTTCGTCGGTCTGGCTGCCGATCATATTCCCTCCATCCCGCCGCTACTGCGCACATTTACGTACTTTTCGTCAATCCTTTGCCGCTCCGAAAGGCCGCCCGGCGGAACGCGGCAGACATTTGCCCAACAATGTCGTGGATGCGCCGCCGGGGCCTGCCTAGGCGGGAAGAGGGAGGTGCAACGATCGTCTCCCGACCGAAGAGGATATTCGAGATGGTCCGCGCAGCTCTGTCAGTCGATGGAAGCAACGCCCTGCCGTATCGCTTCGTCAAGCATCCCAAGGTCGGCGACCGGGTCGGCATCTCGCGCCGCGGCACCGACATGATGGCGACCATCGTCGGCCTCCGCCATGAACGCGGCCCCGACGGCCTCGGCACCCTCATGGTCCTGGCCCGCTCCGCCGCCTGAAGTCGGAGCCAATCCCACGCTGAGCTTTCCATCTTCCGCTCATCCTGAGTAGGGACCGAGCGAAGTCGAGAGCCCGTATCGAAGGACCGTCCCTCGATACGCCGCTTCGACGTCGCTCAGCGGCTACTCAGGATGAGCGCGAACGAATCCCCCCAGGACCGCTGCCCGGGCGCCCTCCGTCCACCGCAAAATATGGTGGATAAGTCATTTACCGTCTTGGCGTCGGAATCGACTTGAGGCACTATGGCTAGTGGCGCTGCCTAGGGGGCGACGCAACAACTTGTAGGCGTCGGCTGCGCATCCTATATCGGGCGCAGGCGGAAAGCGCTTGTCCTGTGGATATCGGGGACAAGCCGAACATAAGCGCCCGCGCCCCCTCGAATGCGCTTAAGGTGGGGTTAAATCCACTGGAACGAAGATCGAACAAGGGGTAGAGCGATGGACCTGTCAGGCAGCAGCGATGTGGGATCGGGCGACGTGAGCACCACCACGGCCGAAGCGCCGAAGGCGAAGGCGGCCGGCAAGGCCGACCGCCCGGCCATCTATCCGGTCGAGGTCGACCACAGCCGCGATTCGCTGCTGACCGATTTCGGCAAGGAGACCCTGAACGACCGCTACCTGCTGCCCGGCGAGACCTATCAGGACCTGTTCGTCCGGGTCGCCTCCGCCTATGCCGACGACGCCGAGCACGCCCAGCGCGTCTACGATTATATCTCGAAGCTCTGGTTCATGCCGGCGACGCCCGTCCTTTCCAACGGCGGAACGGGGCGCGGCCTCCCGATCAGCTGCTATCTGAACTCGGTCCCCGACAGCCTCGAGGGCATCGTCGACACCTGGAACGAGAATGTCTGGCTGGCCGCCCGCGGCGGCGGCATCGGCACCTATTGGGGCGCGGTCAGGGGCATCGGCGAGCCGGTCGGCCTCAACGGCAAGACCAGCGGCATCATCCCGTTCGTGCGGGTGATGGACAGCCTGACGCTGGCGATCAGCCAGGGCTCGCTGCGCCGCGGCTCGGCCGCCTGCTATCTCGACATCTCGCACCCGGAGATCGAGGAGTTCCTGGAGATCCGGAAGCCCTCGGGCGACTTCAACCGCAAGGCGCTCAACCTCCACCACGGAGTCCTCGTCACCGACGATTTCATGGAGGCGGTGCGCGACGGCGCCGAATGGACCCTGCGCTCGCCAAAGGACGGCTCCGAGCGCGCCACGGTCGACGCCCGCTCGCTGTTCCAGAAGCTGGTCGAGACCCGCCTCGCCACCGGCGAGCCCTACATCATCTTCATCGACCAGGTGAACCGGTCGATGCCCAAGCATCACCGCGAGCTCGGCCTCAAGGTCTCGACCTCGAACCTGTGCTCCGAGATCACCCTCCCCACGGGGCGCGACCATCTCGGCAACGATCGCACCGCGGTCTGCTGCCTCTCGTCCCTCAACCTCGAGACCTGGGACCAGTGGAGCGGCGACAAGCGCTTCATCGAGGACATCATGCGCTTCCTCGACAACGTGCTCACCGACTATATCGAGCGCGCGCCCGAGGAGATGGCCCGGGCCAAATATTCGGCGATGCGCGAGCGCAGCGTCGGCCTCGGCGTGATGGGCTTCCACTCCTTCCTCCAGGCCCGCTCCATCCCGTTCGAGGGGGCGATGGCGAAGAGCTGGAACCTCAAGATCTTCAAGCACATCGCCGCCCAGGTGAACGAGGCGTCGATGATGCTGGCCAAGGAGCGCGGGCCCTGCCCCGACGCCGCCGACATGGGCGTGATGGAGCGCTTCTCGTGCAAGATGGCGATCGCCCCGACCGCGAGCATCTCGATCATCACCGGCGGCACCTCGGCCTGCATCGAGCCGATCCCCGCCAACATCTACACCCACAAGACCCTGTCGGGCAGCTTCTCGATCAAGAATCCCTATCTCGAGAAGCTCCTGATCGCGAAGTCGAAGAACTCGGAGGGCGTCTGGTCGACGATCCTCGAGCGCGGCGGCTCGGTCCAGCATCTCGATTTCCTCACCCCGGAGGAGAAGGACGTGTTCAAGACGTCGTTCGAGATCGACCAGCGCTGGCTGATCGAGCTCGCCGCCGACCGCACGCCCTATATCGACCAGGCGACGTCGCTGAACCTGTTCATCCCGGCCGACGTCGACAAATGGGACCTGCTGATGCTCCACTACCGGGCCTGGGAGCTGGGCATCAAAAGCCTCTATTACCTCCGCTCCAAGTCGGTCCAGCGCGCCGGCTTCGCCGGCGGCGTGGAGGCCGACAACACGATCGACCCCAAGCAGATCGAGCTCGCCGCCTCGACGGACTACGACGAATGCCTGGCGTGCCAGTGACGCAACCCCTCTCCCTGCAGGGGAGAGGGAGGGGCCCGCGCGGCGAAGCCACGTGGGAGGGTGAGGGCGCGCCCATGCCGTTCGAGCTGGTTTGTCAGGCCCTCACCCTGGCGCTTCGCGCCGTCCCTCTCCCCTATAGGGAGAGGGTTTTTTCATGCTCCCCCCGAGCGGGGGGAGAGAGCCGCGCCCGGCTCCCTTCGGCGCGGCGCCTGGCGGGGGTCGGAGGAGCTGCGCGGGCGCCGGGTCGCGCGCCTTCCGCCCCCGCTTTTTGTCATGAGGATCTCGACTGATGCCCGATCCGATCACCCTCGGCCATTTGCTGATGCTGCTCGCCGCGCTGGTCGCGCTCTACGCGCTCTGGCAGGCGGCGATCTGGCTCAAGCACCGCGGCTACAAATACGGCACCCCCCAATATGCCCGAGCCCGCGACGGCCGCCGCTACGCGGTGTGGAGCCTCCTCGTCGCCCTCATCCTCTTCGCGATCGGCTGCTTCACGCCGCTCTGCGAAATCGCCATCGCCTGACCGGAGTCACCGACATGCCCCTCCTCGAAGCCCGCAATCAGTACAAGCCCTTCGAATATCCCTGGGCCTACGAGTTCTGGAAGCGCCAGCAGCAGATCCACTGGATGCCCGAGGAGGTGCCGCTCGGCGAGGACTGCCGCGACTGGGCCCAGAAGCTGACCGAGCACGAGCGCAGCCTGCTCACCCAGATCTTCCGATTCTTCACCCAGGCGGACATCGAGGTGCAGGATTGCTACCACGACAAATACGGCCGCGTGTTCAAGCCGGTCGAGGTCAAGATGATGCTGACCGCCTTCTCCAACATGGAGACGGTGCACATAGCCGCTTACTCGCACCTGCTCGACACGATCGGAATGCCCGAGAGCGAATACGGCATGTTCCTCCAGTACAAGGAGATGAAGGACAAGCACGACTATCTCGCCACCTTCGGGGTCGAGACCGACGCCGACATCGCCCGCACCCTCGCCATGTTCGGCGGCTTCACCGAGGGGCTCCAGCTCTTCGCCAGCTTCGCGATGCTGATGAACTTCCCGCGCTTCAACAAGATGAAGGGCATGGGCCAGATCGTCAGCTGGAGCGTGCGCGACGAGAGTCTGCACTGCGAGGGCATCACCCGCCTGTTCCACGCCTTCGTCAAAGAGCGCGGCTGCATGACCAAGGCGGTCCGCGACGACATCATGGACGTCTGCCAGAAGACCGTCCGCCTCGAGGACGCCTTCATCGACCTCGCCTTCGAGATGGGCCCGGTCCCCGGCATGACTCCGAAGGAGATCAAGAAATACATCCGCTACATCGCCGACTGGCGCCTCGGCCAGCTCGGCTTCCAACCCATCTACATGATCGACGACCACCCGCTGCCCTGGCTGGCGCCTCTGCTCAACGGCGTGGAGCACGCCAACTTCTTCGAGACGAGGGCGACGGAATATTCGAAGGCCGCGACAAGGGGGAATTGGGGCGAGGTGTGGGACAATTTCGACCGGAGGAAGTCGGCGAAGGCGGCGAATGACGGCGGGGCGGGTGCGGAGGCGGCCGGCGGGGACGATATGTTTACGCGGGCTGGGGTGGCGGCAGAGTAATCTCAGCTAGTGCTAAAGTCTCTCCGTCTGCAGAATTTTCGTGGCTTCACTGACCACGTCGTTGAGTTTGCGCCGTTTACTCTGCTTATCGGCCAGAACAATGCTGGAAAGACCACTATAATTGAGG
>DASVVX010000117.1:0-13193 GCA_036386295.1 Allosphingosinicella sp. | reverse complement strand
CCCAACGGCAAGGCGCTCCGCGCCAACGAATCGAACCGCAAGGTGTTCGAGAGCAACCGCGAGCGGATCGAGGCGACCAACGCCGAGCGCCGCTCCGCCGCCGAAGCGGATTCCAAGGGCATCGACGGAACCACCGTCCAGCTCATCCGCCAGGCCTCCAACACCGGTCAGCTCTACGGCTCGGTCAGCGCGCGCGACCTCGCCGAGCTGCTCGAAGCGGAAGGCCACAAGATCGCGAAAAACCAGATCGTGCTCGACCGCCCGATCAAGGCGATCGGAGTCCAGGACGTCCGCATCGCCCTCCACCCGGAGGTGTCGGTGACCATCAAGGTCAACGTCGCCCGCTCGCCCGAGGAAGCCGAGCTCCAGGCCCAGGGCGTCGACGTGATGGCCGACATGTTCGAGAAGGACACGGCCGGCTTCACGGAGGATTACGATCCCAACGCCGAGCCGGGCGAGATCGCGGCGGAGGCTGCGGCGGCGGAGGCCGAAGCCGCGCCGGCGGAAGCGGAAACAGGCGAAGGCGAGGCGGCAGACGAAGCCTGAGGCTCCCGCGCCTCCACCAGGAAAGGCCGCCCGCTCGTTCGAGCCGGCGGCCTTTTTTCTTTGTCCGCTTAGACGCCGCGTTGGGGGCGGCCAGGATTAGTGATGGCTGGACGTTCGGCGTGCCGACTCAGAGCTGCTTTTGGCCGGAAACCGCCTGACAGCTTTGGAGGGAACAACCCGTTGACTTCGACGCTCAGTGACCGACACGACCACTCGCTCCCGGATTGACGCGTTCGCGAGAAGCGCAATCGCCGCCCACACAGTCTATCACCTGCGATTGAATGTCCCTTAGCTTTCCGCTATATCGGTGTCGCTCTTGGCATGAGCATGGCACTCGCCGTTCCGAAGCTGCTGGCAGCGCTGCCCGAAATGATCGCGAACCTTTCAACAGGCATTCAGGCTTGGAAAGGCGGTCGGCGAGTGACGCTTTGCTTATCAAGCCAGGAGAATGGCTATGTTGATTGGTGACGTTCGTCCCTCGACTATCGAGGGTCTCAAGAGTCTCGCTGCCCAATACCGCAAGCAACAGGGCATCCAGCATTCTACCGCGCTCGATCTCGCCGCCAAGGCGGCCAATTGCACGAACTTCAAACATGCGCTGCGCACCCTCCCTGCTCGGGGATCTCGGCTGCAGCGGCCGTATGTGCTGTTGACCATCTATTGGTGCGACAAGGACAAACGATATCAGGTTGGGCGGGAGACGCTGAAGATCGTGCTGGCAAGGCCGATCCTAGAAACCTGCCGCCGTACCGAACTCAAGCGGGTCCGCGGCTTCGGCAATTTACGGATGGTCGCGCCTGACCATTTCGTCTGCGACACAATTGCGGGGTCTCAGACCTATGCCCGTGAACGGCTATCGACCGCCGAGCGCTCGGTCCGCTTCATGGAGCACACCGGGCTCCGCCCCACCCGCGCTTATCGCAAGGCTTATCCGGGCGGTCACGCCGACGACAAATTGCCAAATAACGACCATGCGACCGACTGGGTTGATCCGGAAAGCGGTCAGTTCATCCTGATCGATGAACCCTATCGTGGCGTGCCGGATGAGGCCGAGCGCGCCACCTGGGCCGAACGGACGGGATGGCGAGTAGTGAAGACATCATGGCCGGGCATGTATTATCCGCACAGCTGCGACCTCTATGTCGCGACCGACGCCCGCACCGGCTATGATGTCGATGCGCTCGTAGCAACGATCAACTCTATGCCGGCACCGCTCATCGAAAAAGACTGGTCCGGAGACTCCTCGCTGTCTTGGGAGACGTTCACCAGTCCGATGGCCAATTCGCCGCAGGACGCGCGCCGCGCGCGGTGCCGCGGCACGATCTACCCGGCCGCGACCAAGAGCACGCTGCCCTACAGTTATAATATGGGCAATGATCGCCGCCGGCCCGCCGCGGCGATGCCAGTCGAAAGCCATATTGAGGCCGGCAGCATCATCAAGGCAGTCCTTTGGTCAGATCAGATTCCTCACGGCGCCAATCGCCGGTTGAACTCGGTCCGATCGACATTGGAAGATTGGATGGCCATCGAAATCGGGCGCGGCCAAATGGAGGGGCCCGAATTCTTCGATGTGTATTATAATGAAACCGAAAGCGACGCTTCCAACTTTGAAAGAGCGCGATCGCGTGCCGCCATCGTCGAGATGCTCGGCGACCTCAAGCAGAAGCTGCAAGCTGCTTATCCAGATTGCGCACCGTTGCGCCAACAGCTCCACAAGATCGACATGTCAGCAACACTCATTGCCCAAAAAAAATGAAGTTCTCCTCTGAGTATCGAAGCGGCAGCGGGGTTCAGGCCGGCGCTGCCGCTTCCGTCACTCCAAAGGGGGACAGTTACCGTAACTGGTCGAGCTATTGGGAGCTCACGGCCCGGCGAATATCCGTCCGCGGCATGTAGATGTCGAAAACACCGCCGATCACGGGCTGATGGAGATGCCATTCCTCGTCGATGCAGGTCCCGGCGATAAAGATATAGTCGGGACAGAAGTTCCGCATGGCGAGGGCCGTCTCAAGCGCTTCGGCAATCGCGATCTCGTTGCTGAGGACGATGTCGTTCCACTCCAGGATCAGGACGGTCAGATCCCCGAGCTCAGCGCATGCCTTAAGCTTGGGAAATTTGTCATCGAGCGCGCGCTCGATTCTCGGCAGTCGCCGCGACTCGACATCACCGTCACCCGCTAGCAACCGATAGTGGAACAAACGGCCGTCGTGGTGCCCATCCTCAGACCAGTCGGCGTAACGCTGCAGTCTAAGCGGCAGGCCATCGATTTCAGTTTCGAGCGAGCGATCAAAATGGAACGGGCGCGGTCCTCGCTCCGGTGCCGCGGCCGCAAGTTCGGCGGCCGCGTCGCGGACCCACGCGACTATTTTCGCGCGCAAGGCGGCGTGTGTGCGCCGGTGACGCCCGTCGGTCGGATTTTCGGGGAAATACAGTCGATATGTACCGGCGCCCGGCATCGTCCCGTCCAGGTCCTCGACAATCGCATTGGTCAATTCGACGAAGTGCTTGCCGGTCTGGATCGCGGCCTCGAAGGGCTCAATCAGCGTGTGCTCGATGGCAAAGGGGTGCTCGCCCACAACCACGCGCATCTCGACCGGCGGCGCGCTCTTGTCGTTCTCGGGATAACTGACTTCGCTGCGTGCGACCCCGAATTCATTCTCGATGGTCCGGACGACCCTCTCGCATAGTTCCTGTTCGTTGCTCGGCATCGCCGTCCCTCGAGAAGCCCAATGGTCGGAAATGGACGTCGGCCTTCAGTGGCGCAAGCCACTGCGAAGCTGAGGGAGAAAAAACTGACAGTATACAATTTCCAAGCTCCGCCTGCACCGCTGGTGTTTTGAAAATGTATCCCGTCACCCTTTCCCTGGCACGGCTTCTTCGGTGCTTCGGTGCTTCGGGTGAGACATCCTTCGACCTCCATGCCGGCTCGGCCGCTGAAAGGATTCACCCGAAGCACCAAAGCACCGAAGAATCACCGCTTGGCTCGGGTGCCGCCAATTGCCTAAGGCGCCGCGACCCCGCATCACCTTACCGCAACGCATTGACCGGGCCACTCGTTCGTGCTATGTTCTCAAGGCCGGCCGAATCGGTTCCTTGAACCCTCCCCCGCCGCCGGCGGCATGACCGGGGGAGACTGAAGATCGGGGCGTGTCCCACGGGTCGAAGCGCCCGTCGAGTTCACTTCGTCCACTTCGCCCGGTTCCGGACACCCGCCAAACGCCGCCGCGTCCATTTCGTCCACTTTGCCCGATTCGGACGCCCGCCAAGAACCCGCCGTCCAGTCCACTTCGTCCACTTTGCCCGATGCCGGACAGGTCCGAAACACGCCCGCCCAGTCCATGTCGTCCACTTCGTCCGAATTCGGACATCGCCTCCGCGGCTCCTCGCTGACGCCGGCGCGCCCATCCCAGGCCGGCCGATTCGCGCAGAGACGCGGAGGGCGCGGAGAGGTTGGCGCGAGGCTCCGCGGCGGCTTCCGGTCCGGCCCCTCCGCGTCTCCGCGTCTCCGCGCGAACCCATGCGGCGAGGCGGACCGGCTTTGTCCGCTGGACAGGAGGCGCAAGCCGGTGTTCAGGGGCTGCGGCGCACGGGAGACGACATGCTGAAGCTCATCATCGGCAACAAGGCCTATTCGTCCTGGTCGCTGCGGGGCTGGCTGGCGGTCAAGCAGTCGGGAATCGCGTTCGAGGAGATCACCGTCCCCCTGTTCGACGAGGAATGGGAGAAGACCCGCGAGGGCAATGAGTTCGCGCCGTCGGGCGGCAAGGTGCCGGTGTTGTGGGACGACCAGGCGGTGATCTGGGATTCGCTCGCCATCGTCGAGTGGCTCGCCGACCGGACCGACCGCGACCGCTTCTGGCCCAAGGACGAGATCGCGCGCGGCATGGCCCGCTCGATGGCCGCCGAGATGCACTCGGGCTACGACAACCTGCGCCGCGAATGCCCGATGAACCTCAGGAAGCAATTCCCGCCCGGGGAGATGTCGGAGAACGTCCGGGCCGAGGTGGTCCGGATCCTCGAGCTCTGGGCGCAGGCCCGGGCGCGCCACGGCGGCGGCGGGCCTTATCTGTTCGGGACGTTCGGAGCGGTCGACATCATGTTCGCGCCGGTTGTCACCCGCTTCGTCACTTATTCGGTCCCCGTGCCCCGCTTCGCCGCCGCCTATATGGAGGCCATGCTCTCCCATCCCTGGCTTCGCGAATGGATCGAGGCGGCGCAGGAGGAGCCCTGGGTGATCGAGAAATACGAGACCCGGGCGGAGTAGCGCGTCGCCCCAGCGAAGGCTGGGGCCCCGGCGGGTGAAAGGCGTCGGCGGTCTTCACCCACCGGGGTCCCAGCCTTCGCTGGGACGACGAGCTAATCAGTAAGGCGTGCCGTCCTTGCGGGTGAAGCGGCTCGTCGCGCCGTCGAGGTGGAGGTCGATGTCGGGATAATGGCAGTCGCTGACCGCCAGCCGGCCCACCGCGATGAAGACGCAGGGCCGGTCGCCGCGGTTGACCAGCCGGTGGCCGTTGGCGACGCCCTTCGGAAAGGACGCGCAGTCCCCCGCCCGCATCGGCGTCTCGGCCCCATCCTCCTCCAGCACCGCCTCGCCCTCGAGCATGACGACGAACTCGTCCTCGTTCTGGTGCCAGTGGCGCTGGCTCGAGATCCCGCCGGGCTCGAGCGTGACGTGGCTGACCCCGAAATCGCTCAGGCCCGAGACCGGCCCGAGCCGGCGGTAATGGCGCTTCGCCATCTCCTCGCGCCAGGGCGAGGGATAGCCGGTGGCGTTGATCTGGGGAATCGAGTCGAGGTCGAGCTTGGGCATGGCGGGCCTTTCGTTTCGATAGCGCCTTGGTTGCCTCCTTCGATACGCCGCTTCGACTTCGCTCAGCGGCTACTCAGGATGAGCGGAGAGGATATCCGCAACCGCTCATCCTGAGTAGGGACTGAGCTTGGCGAAGGCCCGTATCGAAGGACCTTCAATGGCTACTCAGGTCGAGCGGGCCTGCTATACGCGCCATCGTGCCTGACCTCATCGATCCTGTCGACCTCGCGTCCCTACTCATCGCCTGTGCGAGCGTGACTCCCGCACAGGGCGCAGTGTTCGACGTTCTGGAGGGGGCGCTTCTCCCACTCGGCTTCGAGGTCCACCGCTTCGTCGCCGGCGAGGTGGAGAATCTGTTCGCGACCCGGGGGAGCGGATCCCCCCATTTCGGCTTCGCCGGCCATCTCGACGTGGTCCCGCCCGGCGAGGGCTGGAGCGGCGATCCGTTCGTGCCGGAGGTCCGCGGCGGTCTGCTCTACGGTCGCGGCGCGGTCGACATGAAGGGCGGCATCGCCGCCTTCGTCGCGGCGGCGGCCGAGGTGGCGGAGCATCGCGGGACGCTAAGCCTGCTGATCACCGGCGACGAGGAAGGCCCCGCCGTCCACGGCACGAGGGCGATCATGGCCTGGATGGCCGAGCGGGGAATCCGTCCCGACATGATCCTGATCGGCGAGCCGACGTCGGAGGCGCGGCTCGGCGACACCGTCAAGATCGGGCGGCGCGGCTCGGTCAATATGTGGATCACCGTCCCCGGCGTGCAGGGCCACGTCGCCTATCCGCACCGCGCCGACAATCCGGTGCCGAGGATGGCGAAAGTGGTGCAGGCGCTCGAGGCCATCCGGCTCGACGACGGAAGCGAGGCGTTCCAGCCTTCGAACCTCGAAGTGACCGCGGTCGGGACCGACACCGGAGCGACCAACCTCATTCCCGGAAGCGCCCGGATCCAGCTCAACATCCGCTTCAACGACCGCCATCGCGGCGAGGATCTCGTCGCCCTGGTTCGGCGGACCGCCGAGGCGGAGGCGCCGGGGGCGAGAGTCGAGGCGATGATCTCCGGCGAGGCCTTCCTGACCCCGCCGGGGCCGCTCTACGCGCTGGTGACGAAGGCGATCCGGGAGGAGACGGGGGTCGAGCCCCAGCTCTCGACGAGCGGCGGGACGTCGGACGGCCGGTTCCTGATCGAGCTTTGCCCGGTGGTCGACTTCGGGCTCCCCAACGCGACCATGCACAAGCTCGACGAGGCCGCCTCGGTCGAGGACCTCGCCTCGCTCGCGCGGATCTACGCGCGCATCGTCAGGGGCGCGCTCGGATAGGCCATTTCATGGGCGAGGCTGCGCGCGCAGTCCTGCGCCTCGGCCCAGGCGAGGAAGGCCTCCTCGGGCATCGGCGCCACTCCGGGGAAGCCCTGCAGGCTGTCGCAGCCCAGCGCGCGCAGCACCTCGACCTGGTCCTGCCGCTCGACCCCGGCCGCGACCGCCTCGCAGCCGAGGCCGTGGACGAGCTGGATGAGCGAGGCGGCGACGCTGCGCGCCCGCTCCGAGCGGTCGATCTCGGCGACGATCCCGCCGTCGAGCCGGACCCGGTTCATCGGCAGGCTGGCGAAGCCCGAAAGGCGCGCCCGGCCCGAGCCGAAATCGCTGACGCAGACCTCGACCCCGTCGCCGCGCAGCCGCTCGAGCTCGGCCACCACCCATTTGTCGCAGCCCGAGGCCGCCGCCTCGTTGAGCTCGATCTCGACTCCCCAGGGCGCGTTGCCGCCCCGGCTCAAGGCGCAGCGAAGGCGCTCGATGAAATCGAGCCGCTCGAACTGGCGGGCGGCGACCGGGAAGCACAGGATATGGTCGAGCCCGGCCGAGCGCCAGCGGGCGAGGGCGGCGGAGACGGCGTCCAGAGTCCATTCGCCGAGGCGTACGGCGAGCCCGGTTTCCTGCAGCATGCCCTCGTCGCCCGACAGCAGCCGGCTGCCGTCGGCGCCGTTCCAGCGTATCTGCGCTTCGGCGGCGGTGATCGCTCCGGTGCGAAGGCACAGGCGAGGCTCGAAGACGAGCTCGAGCTCCTGGCGCTCGACCGCGCGGCGGACCGAGGCCTCGAGCGCGGCCCGCTCTTCCGACGCCCGCGCGAGATGCGGCTCGTAGCTGCACAGGCGCGAGCGGCCCGAGGCCTTGGCATGGTACATGGCGATGTCGGCGGCCTTCATCAGGCTGGTCAGGTCGCTGCCGTGATCGGGCGCGAGAGCGATCCCGATCGAGCCGCCGATCAGCACCGATTGCCCGGCCGGCTTGAACGGCTCGGCCAAAGCGGCGAGCGCTCCGGTCGCGATCCGCTCCGCCTCCTCGCGGGTGGAGACTTCGGGAAGAAGCATCGTGAACTCGTCGCCGGCCAGGCGCGCCAGCAGCGGCGGCGCCAGGGTGCCGTCGGCGACCTCGGCCTTGAGCACGACCCGGAGGCGGTTGGCGACCATCACCAGCACCTGATCGCCCTGGGCGTGGCCGAGCCGGTCGTTGACCTCCTTGAAGCCGTCGAGATCGATGAACAGCAACGCCGCGCCGGTGTCGCGCGAGGCCAGGATCCGTTCCGCCTCGCCGCGGAAATGGACCCGGTTCGGAAGCGCGGTGACGGGGTCGTACATGGCCAGGGCCTGGGCGTCGTCGAGGTTGGAGCGGACCTGGGCGAACAGGCCCTCGACCGCGGCGGCGAGCGCCGGCATCTCGCGTTTCAGCGCGGCCGGCGCGGGCGAGGAGAGATCGCCTCGGCCCACCGCGAGCAGCCGGTCGATCAGGGCCGCGACGGCGCGAGCATGGGCGCTGTTCGGCCTCTCGGCGGCGAGGTGCACGATCATCAGCGCGAACAGGCCGATGAACAGGGAAGCGACCACCTGCTGGTTGAGGGTGCCGAGCAGCAGGAAGCCGAGCAGGGTCAGGGCGAAGGCCGACAGGCCCGCAAGAACCGAGAGGACGCGATTGCTGATCTTTCCAACCGTCGAAGCCATGATCGGCGGCGTTCCTATCCGGCCTGTGGCGCTACCCCCCACAGGCGCGCGTTCTCGGATTCAATTTATGCCGGAGGCGTTACCATTTCGTATCCGTCATCCCCGCGGGCGCCTGAGCACGATGTAAAGGGCGCCGGCGCCGCCGTGCCGCGGGTGGGCGTTGCGCACCGCGGCGATATGCCGGGCATGGCGCGAGGCGTGCAGCCAGTCGCCGACGGCGGCCCGGATTGCCCCCCTTCCCGCCGCGCGGCCCGGCGCCGGCGCCTTGCCGGTGACGAGGAGCAGGAGCCGGGCGCCGGCTCGGATCGCCTCGTCGAGGCGCCGGTCGAGGAGGTCGTAGGCGGTGGCGAGATTGCGGCCGTGGAGGTCGAGCATCGCATCCGGGGCGACGAGGCCGCGGCTCAGCCGCCGGTCCCAGCTGCCGTCGAGCGTGGTGCCGGGGACGGACCGCGGAGGCGCTGGAGGCGGAGGAGGAGTTGCTCCCCGGCGAAGGCCGGCGCCCGGCGGAGCCGCTTCCCGGGTCCCGGCCTCCGCCGGGACACTAATCGTGCGGACGCGGTCGAGCGGGCGCACCGACTCGACCACCCGCGCCCATAATCTCGCTTCCTCAGGGTCGAGGCGACGCATCGAGACGCGCCAGGGTGCCCTTGGGCAGGAGCAGCCAGGCGCGGCCCCGGCCGGTCATCCCGCCGGCGATCCGGGCCGCCTCGGCGCCGGCGCCCCAGAAGGTGTCGAACCGGTTCGAGCCGCGGATCGCACCCCCGGTGTCCTGGGCGATCCAAAGGCCGTTCGCCTCGGGCCGGTCGAGCTCGAGGACGACCGGGGCGCCGAGGGGCACGAACCTGGGGTCGGCCGCGACGGTGGCGCGCGGCGTGACCGGCCGGTTCAGCGCCCCGAGCGGGCCGGGTCCGGTCAATTCCAGGAAGAAGACGTAGCTCTTGTTCTCGCGCATGATCGCCTTGCCCTCCTCGGGATGGGCGCGGAGCCAGGCGACGAGGTCCTGCATCGTCGTCCTGCCCGGCTCGAGCAGGCCGCGTTCCTTCATCAGCTTGCCGATTCCGACATATTCGCGGCCGTTCTGGCCCGCATAACCGATCCGCATCACGCCGCCGTCGGGCAGCCGGAGCCGGCCCGAGCCCTGGATCTGGAGGAAGAAGAGGTCGATCGCATCGGCGGCCCAGGCGATTTCCAGGCCGCGGCCGGCGAGGGCGCCGTCCTCGATCTCCGAACGCTCCCAATAAGGGACCATCACTCCGTTCTCGAGCCGGCCGCGGCGCGGAGTCCCCGCCGCCTCGGCCGTCGCCGCGTCGACTTCGACGAGGTCGGGCGGCTTGCGGTAGACGGGCACTTCATAGCCCGGCTGGAAGGTGCGCGAGCCCGCTATCTCGGGCTCGTAATAGCCGGTGGCGAAGGCCTTGCCGTCGCCGACCTGCACGGTCTCGAAATGCTCCGCGAAGAAGGCCGTCGAGTCGGCGCTTCGGGCGGCGGCCGAGCAGGCCTCCTGCCAGTCGGCGGGACGGGTCAGTCCGCTCGCGTCGCTCCGCTTAAGGAGGGCCGGGCAGCTGATCCGGAAGGCGTCGAGAGCGCGTCTCGCCGCCGCCTCGTCGAGTGCCGGAAGAGCGGGTCCCGGCGAGACGCCCAGCTCGGCGGCCGTGGCCGGCTTGGCCGGTTCGGCGACGGGCGGAGGCTGCGGCTGCGGCTCGGGCGGCCGCGGCTTGGGCACGCAGCTGGCGAGGACGATCATCGCCGCCAGCAAGGGAAGGGTCTTAAGGCCGCGGCCGGCTCGGCGTGATTCGTCTTTGCTCACGGCGGAACGATACGCTCGCGCTCCGGCGAAGGGAAAGGCCTTTGCCCGCCGTCGCCCCAGCGAAGGCTGGGGGCCCGGCGAGTGAATGACGCCGGGCTTCTCACTCCCTGGGGTCCCAGCCTTCGCTGGGACGACGGCAGGCTTCATTCTCCGGAGCCGGCTTGCGCCGGCGCGCACCCTCAGTCGGCTTCGTCGGTCTCGACGAGCAGCCAGTTGGGGTCGCGGCTCGAGAGGTCGCGGCGGAAGGTCCAGACGTCGTGGGTCGGGATGGCGTCGCTCAGAGTGCCGGCGATGACCTTGCCCTCGCGGTCGCGGGTGACCGCGGCGATGTCAGCGTCGAAGCGCACGTCCACCTCGGCGGTCCGGCCGGCCAGGCGGGCGTCGGAGATGACGGCGCGCTCGATCTGGACGAGTCGGTTGTCGAGCTGCTCGCCGGCTTCCTCGCGCTCGGCGATGGACTGCTCGAACGAGGCGAGCACGTCGCCGCCGACGAGATGCCTGAGCTCGTCGCGGTCGCCGCGCCAGAAGGCCTCGAGGATCATCCGGTAGGCCGCCTGCGCGCCTTCGAGGAAGCGGCCGACGTCGAAGGCCGGGTCGGCGCCGACGATGGCGCGGATCCCGGGGGTCGCCGGCTCCTCGTAGACGAAGCCGCTGGTTTCCGGCCGCTCGACGGCGATATCGGCGGCGGGAGTGGCGGGCTCGGCGGCGGCGCCAGTCTCGGCGGGACGGAGGATCGGCTGCTGCTCGTGGCCGGTGCGGCGGCCGAGCACCGAGTAGAGCCTCAGGCCCACGAACAGGGCCACCATCGCGAGGAGGACAATCTCGGTCACCAGCATCTCCGAACTCAACAGACCCCTACATAGGCCGTTGACGTTAAGGATTCAAATGGCACGCGGTTCCATGAGGGCGCCCGGCGGGCCGTGGCGGGCGGTTGCGCGGCCGGGCCGTGCCTGCTACCCGCCGCGGCGCACGGGATTTGCGCGCCGCGCGGCCCCGCCTCCACACTTTCGAAAGCGAATCAGATGGCCGAAGACCAGGGCATTTCCACCGAGCCTCAGCAGCCCAACGGCAACGACACCGCCCCGCAGGTCGGAGTCATCTCCCAATATGTCAAAGACCTGTCGTTCGAGAATCCGAACGCTCCGGCGGTCTACCAGTGGCAGAGCCAGCCCAAGATCGAGGTCGACTTCAACATCGGCTCGAACAAGCTCAGCGACGAGATTTACGAGGTCGTGCTGCGCATCGAGGTGCGCGCCACCGCCGAGGGCCAGACCGCCTTCGCGGTCGACCTCATGTATGCCGGGCTGATCGGCATGCGCAACGTCGAGGAAGCCGACACCCAGGGCTTCCTGCTCGCCGAGGCGCCGCGGATCCTCTTCCCCTTCGCCCGCCACATCGTCGCCCAGACGGTGCAGGAGGGCGGCTTTCCGCCGCTGATGCTCGACCCGATCGACTTCCACGCCCTCTACGTCGCCCGAGCCGCCCAGGAAGGCGCCGGCGAGGGCGAGCCGGCCGGCGAGATCGGCCAGGCCTGACTCGCCCATTGCGGGGCGGACCGCCAGCATGAACCTCTGGAAATCGACCGGCACGATCGGCGGACTGACGTTGGTCAGCCGCATCCTGGGCTTCGTCCGGGAGATGTTCGTCGCGCGCGTGCTCGGCGCCTCGGCGGCGGCCGACGTGTTCACGCTCGCCTTCCTGATCCCCAATCTCTTCCGCAGGCTGTTCGGCGAGGGCGCCTTCTCGGCGGGTTTCGTCCCCCTCTTCAGCCAGAGGTTGACGGACGACGGCGGCAATGCCGAGGCGAGGCGGTTCGCCGAGGAGGTGCTCGCGGTCTTCCTTCCCCTGCTGCTCGCGATCACCGCCATCTTCATGATCTTCATGCCGGTGTTCATCGGCCTGATCGTTCCGGACGGGTGGGGGGCGGATGCGGGAAAGACCGAATTCGCCGTTGCGATGACCCGCATCACCATGCCCTATCTGGTCCTCATCTGCCTTCTGTCGCTGGTGTCCGGGGTCTTGAACTCGGTCGGGCGATTCGCCGCGGCCGCCTTCGCGCCGGCGCTTCTCAACGTCGCCCTGGTGATCGCTCTGATCGTCGTTCCGGAGGGCGGGCGGCCGACCGTACAGGCGATGTGCTGGTCCGTCCTCGCGGGCGGCGTGGCGCAGCTCGGCCTCACCTGGGCGAACATGGTCCGGGCGGGGGTGCCGCTGAAGTTCCGGATGCCCCGGATCACTCCGGGAGTCCGGGAGCTCTTCACGCTCGTCCTCCCCGCCACCCTGGCCGGGGGCACATATTATATCAGCCAGTTCTTCTACGCCTATTTCGCGACCCGGCTCCCGGAGGGGTCGCTGCTCATCCTCGGCCAGGCCGACCGCCTCAACCAGCTCCCGCTCGCCCTCATAGGTTCGGCGCTGGGAGTCGCCATCCTGCCGTCCGTCAGCCGCGCCATCGGCAAGTCGGACGAAGCCGGCGCCGGGCAGGTTCAGGCCCAGGCGATCGAGCTCGGCATGCTGCTCACCATTCCCGCCGCGGTCGCCCTCGCGGTGGCGTCCGGCCCGATCGCCACGGTGATCTTCGAGGGCGGGCGGTTCACCGAGGAGAATGCGGCCGTCACCGGAGCCGTCCTCGCCACGCTCGTGCTCGGCCTTCCCGCCTATGTCCTGATCAAGATCCTGTCGCCCGGCTTCTATGCACGGCGCGACATCAAGACGCCCGTGCTCGTCGCGGTCGCCACCCTGCTCGGCAGCGTCGTCCTCAACTTCATCCTCGTGCCCCGGCTCGGCATCGTCGCGCTTCCCCTCTCGACCGCGATCGGCGCGTGGGCGAACGCCTTCCTGCTCGCCGCCTTGCTCCATTCGCGCGGGCATTTCCGGGTTCCGGGCTGGCTCGCCTCGCGGCTGGTCCGGCAGCTCGTCGCCGGCGCCGCCATGGGGGCGACGCTCTGGGTGATCGAGCGAGCGCTCGCCGATCGCTTCGCCGGCTCGGTGGGCGATCGGCTCCTGTCGATGGGGGCGCTGGTGGCGGCGGGGGGGATCGT
>DASVVX010000116.1:0-3107 GCA_036386295.1 Allosphingosinicella sp. | reverse complement strand
TAGCGCTCGAAGAGCTCGGGCGTCTTGTCGGGCGGATGGAGGGCCTCGAGCCGGTCCTCCTCGGCGACCGAGAGATAGTGGCGGAAGCCCGCGATCCGGTCGAGCACGGCCCGGCCCTCGCGGGTCGGCGCCGCCATCCACGAGAAGGCGGTCAGCACCACCGGCAGGGCCAGCAGCGGCAGGAGCAGCGGGATCAGCCGGCGAAAATCCTCCTCGGCGAAGACGGCCTCGAAGGCGTTGCCGACGGTGACGACCCCGGCGACGAGGCCGAACAGGCCGATGAAGATGGCGAGGATCTTCCAGAGCATCGGCAGCGCGCCGTCCGCCCGGCGGGAAAGATAATAGAGGCCGAGCGAGGCGGCGAGCAGGCCGAGGGCGGCCCAGGCCACGGTGAGATCGCCCCGGCCGTAATCGTCCGGCGCCGTCAGCAGCACGGCGGCGGCCGGAAGGATGAAGGCGGCCGCCATCAGCACCAGGCCGCGCACCGCCCAGACCTGGTTGCGGACGAAGAGGCGGCCCTCGTAGAGCTGCTTCAGATTCTTCTCGAGCGACTTCTGGGCGGCGCTGAAGGTGGAATGGTTCTTCTGGTCCATCAGGATCGAGTCGCGGCCGCCGGCGAACAGGCTCGCCACCATCGCCGCCTCCGGCGCCGGCACCGCGGTCCTTCCGGCGGTCTTCCAGATCGTCGTCCTGCCCTTGCTGAACCAGCCCCCTTCCTCCTCGGTCAGCCGGACATGGCCGCCGACGCCGAGCTCGACCAGGGCGGCCGCGAAGGCGCGGCTGTCGGCGCCCATTTTGGTGATGTAGCGCATCGCCGCGGCCGACAGCCCGTCGGGCGGGGAGAAGATCGGCACGATCGTTCCCGGCTTCGGATCGCGCCCGGCGCTTCGCCAGGCGTGGAAATAATAAGCGAGAAGGCCGATGAGGGCGAGCGCGGCCGCGGCCGGCGGGCCGTTGTCCCGGAGCCAGAGCCGCGCCGCGGAGGGCGGCGGCGGCTGGGCGACGACCCCCTTCTCCCAGGCCGCGGCGACGGTCAGCCCCTCCTCCGGACCGAGCGGGGCGGTGGTTCGGAAGAGGATCTCGCCCGGGGCTTCGGAGACCACTTCGGCATTGGCCGCCCTGGAGCCCTGCGGCCCGGTATAGACGGCGCGCTGCCCGAAGGGGACCGGCCGGGGAAGGCGGATCCGGGCTTCGGCGACGTCGATCGGGAAGACCCAGCCGTTGCCGGTCGCGTTCCAGTAGAGCTCGTCATAATCCTCGAAGAAGCCGAGCTGGCGGGTCGTCCGGTAGCGGATCGCGTAGACATGCTCGCCGGGCGGGACGTGGGTGTCGGCGTCGCCGGCATAGACCCGTACGCCATTGCCCTGGCGCTCCGTCTTCCAGGGCTCGTCGGCGCCGTCGCGCTGGACTCCGAGAACCTCGAAGCCGACGCGCACCTCGCCGCCGGCGCGGTTGCGGTAGCGGGTCGGGAAGTCGCGATAGATGCCGTGATCGATCCTGCTGCCCTCGGACCGCACCCGGATCGTCTCGGTGACGTCGAGCGTGCCGTCGGCGGCGACGGCGACATCGCTGAGATAGTGGAGGATCCGCTCCTCCGCGGCGGCGCCACCGGGAAGAGCGAGGGCGAGCGCCGCCAGCAGCGCCAGCAGGAGGCCGCGCATCAGCCGGCCCGGCCGAAGCTGACCCTGGGCGCGGTCTGGATGCTCGCATCCGCATCGGCGTAGAAGGGCTCCTCGGTGAAGCCCATCGGCCGGGCGAGGAGAACGTCGGGGAAGGACTGGACGCTGGTGTTGAGGTCGCGGACGGTGGCGTTGTAGTAGCGCCGGGCACCCTGCAGTTCCTCCTCGATCTCGGCGAGCTCGTCCTGCAGCTGGCGGAAATTGTCGTCGGCCTTGAGATCGGGATAGGCCTCGGCGACCGCCATCAGCCGGCCGAGCATCGCCCCGAACGCCTGGTCGGCCTCGGCGGTGGCCTTGACCGAGCCGGCGTTGGTCGGATCGGAGCGGTGCGCGGTGACCTGGGTCAGCACCTCGCGCTCGTGGGTGGCATAGCCCTCGACCGTGCTGACCAGGTTGGGAACGAGGTCGGCTCGGCGGCGAAGCTGGACGGTGATCCCGCTGAACCCCTCGCGGACGAGGGCGCGAAGGCGCACCAGTCGGTTGTAGACGGCGATCGCGTAGAGGACGGCGAGCACCAGCGCGCCGACGATGATCCAGCCGATGAGGCCCATGCCTTCCCTCCCCTGTTCCGTCGCCTGTTTAGAACGGCCGGCGGGAGACGGCTAGTGGCGGGGGCCCGAACGCAAAAAACCCGCCTCGGAGGGCGGGTCGTTTTGTTGGTTGCGGGGGCAGGATTTGAACCTGCGACCTTCAGGTTATGAGCCTGACGAGCTACCGGGCTGCTCCACCCCGCGCCAATGTAAGTGAGCCGCCCGCAACATCCGAGGACATCGCAGGCGGCTCAATTGTGAATGGGTTCTCTCAACCGCTCGTCGCAAAGCCTGGCGACGACCTACTCTTCCATCGCTTAGGCGATAGTACCATCGGCGCTGTCAGGTTTCACGGCCGAGTTCGGGATGGGATCGGGTGGGTCACTGACGCTATGGCCACCAAGCTATGTGACGAGCGGGCGAGAAATTCTAGAAATCGTGCACGTTTTGACCGTCTGGCTGAGATCACCCATCGGACAGCCAAAGCTGTCGTTGATGGTGGGATTCTCAAGCGCGAATAGAGCAATTAGGACCGGTTAGCTCCATGGGTTACCCCACTTCCACATCCGGCCTATCAACGTCGTGGTCTTCGACGGCTCTATGAAGTCTTATCTTGAGGGAGGCTTCCCGCTTAGATGCTTTCAGCGGTTATCCCGTCCATGCATAGCTACCCTGCTGCACCGTTGGCACGATGACAGGTCCACCAGAGGCATGTTCAACCCGGTCCTCTCGTACTAGGGTCAACTCCTCTCAAACTTCGACGCCCACGGCAGATAGGGACCAAACTGTCTCGCGACGTTCTGAACCCAGCTCACGTACCACTTTAATTGGCGAACAGCCAAACCCTTGGGACCTGCTCCAGCCCCAGGATGTGATGAGCCGACATCGAGGTGCCAAA
>DASVVX010000115.1:0-2899 GCA_036386295.1 Allosphingosinicella sp. | reverse complement strand
GACCGTTATCGCTCTCGTGAACACGGACAGCTTGATAACGCAGGCCGTCCTCATGCTCGGCTGGCTCGGCGGGTGGATCTACATCAACGGCCACTGGCTGAAGCTGGATTTCTTCGGTCCTAAGAGAGTCCAAGCCGCGCCGCCCGCTGGCGGTCCTCCATCACCGGCAGCAGTGGATCTTCCTGTACTGGCACCCGCAGCGGTTGCACCAGCCGAGGTCGCTGAGTTAGCCACGCCGGCGCCCAAACCCCCTAAGCCGCCTCGAAAAAAGACAAATGGCGCTCCCAAAGCCAGAGCCGCGCGGCAGACCAAGAAGCCGTAGTTTCACAACAGCTGATCGTTACCCGCGCACGCGGAATCTGGCGCGCTGCACCTAACGCGAACGAATTGGCCATTCACGCGCCGCGCCATGCCGCCTCGATGCCATTTTTTCATACGTTTCGCGGCGCTGGCCCCGCGCCGCCTTTGGACAAAGATCTGACGCTTATCACGAGGATGACGAACCTACCGGTGCGCGTCGTTACGGGTCTCAGCCGAGGCGAACTAGAGGAGAGAAGGCGGGAGCCGGGAGAGCGACGGGTGCGGGAGGTCCGCACCGGCTCTCATCCGGAGACCTCTCATGATCAGAACCATTCCCTTGAACAAGCTCGTCCCTTCTGCGCGCAACGTGCGACGGAGAATCGACCAGCAGGCGGACCTCGAGCTCAAGGCCGACATCGAGGCGCGCGGCCTTCTCCAAAATCTCGTCGTGACCGCCGCCGGCAAGCCGCGCGGCCACTTCGCCGTCGAAGCCGGCGAAAGGCGCCGCCGGGCGCTTCAGAGCCTGGCCGACGAGGGCAAGCTCGCCAAGGGTTTCGAGGTCTGTTGCTTCGTGGTCGAAGGCGCATTGGCCGGCCGCGAGGCGAGCCTTGCCGAGAATTTCCAGCGGCTTTCGATGAACCCGGCCGACGAATGCCTCGCCTTCAAGCAGCTAATCGAGCAGGGAGCGGATGTTGAGGGCATCGCCCGGCGTTTCGGCCTGACGATCCGGTTCGTCGAGGGGCGTCTCCGACTGGCGGGCCTCGCCCCAATCGTGTTCGAGGCGCTCGGCGCCGGCGAGATCAGCCTCGACGTCGCCAAGGCCTATGCCGCGACGGCCGACCGCGAGCGGCAGGCTTGGGTCTACGAGCAGGTCGGACGCAGCTACGCCGCCAACCATCCCGACAGCATCCGGCGCATGATGACGCAGGTCACCGTCAGCGCCGGCGATCGCCGCGCCAGGCTGGTCGGTGAGGAAGCCTATGTCCAGGCCGGGGGGCGGATTGAGCGCGACCTCTTCTCGGACGAGGCTTCGGCGCGCTGGCTCGACGTCGCTTTGCTCGAGCGGCTGGCGGGCGAGAAGATGGAGGCGCTTGCCGCCGAAGCGGCCGCGGAGACCGGCCTCGCCTTCGTGCGGCCGACGCTCGACAGCTGGATCGGCCATTCGCATGTCGAGGGGCTCCGCCGTGTGCCGGTCGAGACGCCGCCGCTCACCGACGATGAGACTGCGCGAGTCGACGCGCTCGAGGGCGAGATCGAGGAGCTGGCCGGCCTCCTCGAGGACGAGGAGACGGAGGACAGCGCGCGGGAGCAGGCGGAGGTGAAGATCCGCGACCTCAGCGACCAGATCGACGCGATCGTCGACAAGCGGCCGGTGATCGACGAGGGGTTGAAGCCTCAGGTCGGCACTTTCCTCGTCCTGGACGAGCAGGGACGGCCGCGGCTCGACACATGCTTCTATGCCGAGGCCAGCGCCGATGCAGCGGACGCCGGTGAGGCTGCGCCCGGCCTCGAGACCGGAGCTTCGCCGCCGCAGAAGCCCAAGGGGCTCTCTCAGCGGCTGGTCGACGAGCTCGCCCTGCAGCGGCGGGACATCCTCGCCGTGCATGTCGCGGCCGATCCCGGCCTTGCCCTCGACCTCGCCATCTTCCTGATGATCGATCGCGAGGCTGGCTATTCGAGCGAGAAGAGCGGATCGTCGTTGGTGGCAATGGCGCCCGCCAACCCCGTGTTCGACTTCAAGACACCGGAGGCCGCGGCGACGGTCGCCCGGCAGCAGGCGACCGAGGCTCTCGATCGGAGCTGGGCCGAAGGGAAGACTCGGGCGGAGCGGTTTGAGGCGTTCCGCGCCCTTCCGGACGAGGCGCGCGCGGCCTGGCTGGGCCACGCCGTGGCGAGGACGCTGGAGGCGAGCCTCAATCTTTCCGGCGAGCGCTTCTGCGCATTCCACGATCATCTCGGGAGGTCGCTCGGGATCGACGTCGCCCGCTGGTGGCGGCCGACCGGCGCCAACTTCTTCGACCGGGTGCCGAAGAGCGTCACCCTCGCGGCGCTCGAGCAGATCGGCGGCGCGTCCCTCGCCGGCCGCTATTCCAAGGCGAAGAAGGCCGAGCTCGCCCAGTCCTGCGAGCGAATGTTCTCGGGCGACTTCATCGCCGAGGTCGAGGTGAAGGAGGCGGCGCTCGCCTGGGTGCCGGACGTGATGCGGTTCGCGCCCGTGCCGGCCGACGCCGAAGAGCCCGGGTCCGAGATCGGCAGCGCTCCTGAGGCAGCCGACGAAGACGAGGGGAGCGGCGAAGGCGCGGCGCCCGACGCGCCGCCGGAGCAGATCGAGGAAGCGGCCTGACGTCTCCGAGGCCCTTCCTCCCGGGCGGTCCCGTCGGGCCGCCCGGTTCCTCCTCGCCACGGGCTGGGGACGGTGACCGGAATTAGTCAAAAGCGGCCGCAGGGATCGTCCAAAGGGATATGCAGACGCTCCCCACTATCCGCCGCGATCGACCCCGGCCAACGCGCCTAGCTGAGGTGCCTCACTGAACAGTCGGCCATCACCCCAGCCGGAAGGGGCGGCGACGCTTCACAGGAGATTGGCAAGGATGGCGCA
>DASVVX010000114.1:0-23425 GCA_036386295.1 Allosphingosinicella sp. | reverse complement strand
CGGGCGACCTCGCGGGCGCGGCGGGCGCTGGTCATCTCGGCCTTGCGGATCCGGTAATGCTCGGAGACGCGGGTCTGGATCTCGTCGATCGAGATTCGCCGCTGGTTCGCCCTCAAGGTGTTGGCGAGCACTTCGGAGACGAAATCGAGGTCGATGACTCGGTTCTGCATGGTCGCGTAGGCGGCGATCCGGTTGAGCGCGCCCTCCAGCTCGCGGACGTTCGAGCTGATCCGCTTGGCGAGGAACATGACGACCTCGTCGGGCACCGACACTTCCGGAAGCGCCTCAAGCTTCTTATGGATGATGTTGAGACGCAGTTCGAGGTCCGCCTGGTTGATGTCGGCGACCAGCCCCCAGGACAGGCGCGAGAGGATCCTGGGCTCGATGCCGTCGAGGTCCTGCGGCGCCCGGTCCGAGCTGATCACCAGGCGGCGTCCGGCCGAGATGATCTCGTTCATCGTGTGGAAGAATTCTTCCTGGGTCGATTCCTTGCCGGCGATGAACTGGACGTCGTCGATCATCAGCAGGTCGGCGGCGCGCAGATGCTGCTTGAACTGGATGGTGTCGTTGGCCCGAAGCGCCGCGACGAACTCGACCATGAACTTCTCGGCCGACATGTAGATGATCTTGGCCCGCGGCCGCAGCCGGTGGAATTCGTGGCCGATGGCGTGGAGCAGGTGGGTCTTGCCGCGGCCGGTGCCGCCGTGGAGGAAGAGCGGGTTGAAGGCGACGTTGTCGGCGGTGGCGAGGGTCATGGCCGCGCTGAACGCGACCTCGTTGGCCTTGCCGACGACGAAATTCTCGAACCGGTAGCGCGGCTCGAGCGCGACCGCGTACAGCGCCTCGCCGGCGGCGGGCTCCTGCGAGGCGGGCGGGGCGGGGATCTCGACGACCGCGGCGGTCTTGGGCGCGGCGGCCCCCACCGAGATGGCGATGTGGCGGACGGCTGGGAAGACGGCGCGCCAGGCCAGCGTCAGCCGCTCCGAGAAATGGGTCTGCACCCAGTCGGCCATGAACTGGGACGGCAGCTCCAGCCGGAGGGCGCCCGAATCGGGATCGAAATTGCCGAGCGCGATTGGCCGCAGCCAGCCGTCGAAGGTCCGGGCGCCGCAATCGCGGCGCAGCCCCGCGCGAATCGATTCCCAGGCGGACTGGAGCGCGCCTCGCTCGATCGTCTCCGCCGAATTGCCTCCCGCCGGCTTCACAGACACGAAACGCACCCCCTTTTCCTTCTGGCCTCTTTCGAGCGGGCCCTGAACGGTGCAAGACTCTTCCGGACACGGGCAGCCCCCCGGCGGCGCCGATTCGGAAACTCACTCTTGCTGTGGCGTCCGGTGGGAGATTCGCCCCGCCGGAGCAGCCTTTTTGGAAGCCTCGGCCCGGCCATGCAAGGCCGAAATTATGTGTCAAAAAAAAGAAACCCGCTTGACATGAGGATTTCTGCGGCTTCCCGAAAAAATGGCGGAAAACTGCCATTTTTTTAAATGAGGGGCGAACGAATCGCGGGAAGTCCTAGGGTTTCGCGCTCTGTTCCCCGAGCCACGAAAAAGCCCGCCGGAACGGCGTTCCGGCGGGCCGATTTCAAGCTTTTGAGCGGCTTAGGCGAGGGCCGCGATACGGCGCGTCAGGCGCGAGAATTTGCGCGCGGCGGTGTTCTTGTGGAAGACGCCCTTGGCGACCCCGCGGGCAAGCTCGGGCTGGACTCGCGAAATGGCGGCGAGCGCCTGGTCCTTGTCGCCGGCCTCGATCGCCGCCTCGACCTGCTTGACGAAGGTGCGGATGCGGCTGACCCGGGTGCGGTTGATGTCGGTCCGGCGCTGGTTGCGGCGGATTCGCTTCTTTGCCTGCGGCGTATTCGCCATCTTGAACTGCCTCTTGTCGCTAAATGAAAAGGGCGCGGCCAATCACCGCACCCGCTCGCCCGCGCCTCTACGAAGATAGGGCCGAAAGGTCAACCTCAAGAGCGCTGGCAGCGCGGGCAATAGAAGGTCGACCGGCCCGAATCGACCCGCCGCCGAATCGCGGTTCCGCAATGGCACGCCTCCCCTTCCCGCCCGTAGACCCGCCACTGCTTCGAGAAATAGCCGAGCTCGCCGTCGGGCCGCGCGTAGTCGCGAAGCGAGGAGCCGCCCGCCTCGATCGCCGCGAGCAGCACCGAGCCCACGGCCTCGACCAGCCGCTCCAGGCGCGGCCGCGAGATCCGGCCGGCGGCGCGGGAAGGCGCGATTCCGGCCATGTGAAGGGCCTCGCAGACGTAGATGTTGCCGAGCCCGGCGACGATCCGCTGGTCGAGCAGCATCGCCTTGATCGGCGCGCTCCGGCCGCGCAACGCCTCGAGCAGAGTGTCGGCGGTGAAGCCGGGCCCGAGCGGCTCGGGGCCCATCGAATCGAACGGAGCCGTCCGCGGCACCTCGTCGGTGGGGACGAGGTCGAGCGAGCCGAATCGGCGCGGATCGTTGAGCGCGAGCCGCCGCCCTTCGTCGGTCTCGAGAAGGAAATGGTCGTGGGGGCCGAGCTCGGCGGGGTCGATCCGCCAGCGGCCCGACATGCCGAGGTGGAAGACCAGGGTGTCACCCCGGTCGGTGGCGATCAGGCCGTATTTGGCGCGGCGCGAAAGGGCCGTGACGGTGGCTCCGGTCAGCCGCTGGCGAAGGTCGGGCGGAAAGGCGCGGCGCAGATCCGATCGCCGGGCCTCGACCGAGACCAGCCGCCGCCCCTCGAGCACTGGAACAAGTCCCCGCACCGTGGTTTCGACCTCGGGCAGCTCAGGCATCGCACGTCGCCCCAGCGAAGGCTGGGGCCCCAGTGAGAATTCGCGTTGGGATGCCAGCCTTCGCTGGCATGACGGGAAGAGTGCACATGCGCCGAAACCCCTGCTAGAGGCGGCGGCGATGGACAAGGTTTCTTTCGGCTTCGAGGAGGTTTCGCCCGAGGAGAAGACCCGGCGCGTCGGCGCCGTCTTCTCGAGCGTCGCGCGCCGCTACGACCTGATGAACGATCTCATGTCGGGCGGCCTCCACCGGCCGTGGAAGGACCTGTTCGTCCGGCGGGTCCGGCCGCGCAAGGGCGAGTCGATCCTCGACATGGCCGGTGGGACCGGCGACGTCGCCTTCCGGCTCGCCCGGCGCGGAGCCCGGGTCACCGTCGCCGACATCAATCCGGACATGCTCGAGGTCGGCCGCGGCCGGGCGGCGAAGCGCGGGCTCGAGGGGCTGGCGTGGGCGCGGGAGAATGCCGAGGCGCTGAGCTTCGCCGACGGCGCGTTCGACGCCTATACGATCGCCTTCGGGATTCGCAACGTCACCGACATCCCGGCGGCGCTGGCCGAGGCGCACCGGGTCCTGAGGACCGGCGGCCGCTTCTTCTGCCTCGAATTCTCGACGACCCGCTGGCCCGGGTTCGCGTCGATCTACGAAGCCTATTCGATGCATGCCGTGCCCAGGATCGGCAAGGCGGTGGCGCGCGACGAGGAAAGCTATCGCTACCTCGTCGAATCGATCCGCCGCTTCCCGTCGATGGAGGCCTTCTCGGCGCTGGTCGCCAAGGCCGGCTTCGCGCGGGTCAAGGCCGAGCCGATCCTCGGCGGCCTCGTCGCCATCCACAGCGGCTGGAAGATTTGACCCGCCCCGTCGTCCATATCTGGCGCCTGCTCAAATGGGGGCGGGTGCTGGCGCGGCACGGGGCTCTGCGCGGCATCGAGCGCGATCCCAACACGCCGCTCCCCGTGCGCCGGCTCGCCCGGATCGCCCGCTTCGGCGCCCGCGTGCCGGCCGTCCCGACCTACGGCGAGGCGTTCCAGGAGCTCGGGCCGGCGGCGATCAAGTTCGGCCAGGCGCTGGCGACCCGGCCGGACCTGGTCGGGATCGAGGCCGCCCGCGACCTCCAGCTCCTCCAGGACAGCCTCCCCCCCGCCCCCTTCGAGGAAGTCCGGCGGGCGATCGAGCAGGGGCTTGAGAAGCCGCTCGAGGAGATTTTCGCCGACATCGATCCCGAGCCGGTCGGCGCCGCCTCGATCGCCCAGGTCCACCGAGCCCATACGACCGACGGCCGCCTGGTCGCGGTCAAGGTGCTCCGGCCCAATATCGAGGAGGATTTCGAGCGCGCCCTCGACACCTACGAATGGGCGGCGGCTCAGGTCGAGGGGATGGGCGGCGAAGCGGCTCGCCTCCGGCCCCGAGCGGTCATCGCCTATTTCCGGCAATGGACGGCGCGCGAGCTCGACCTCCGCCGCGAGGCCGCCTCGGCCTCGGAGCTGCGCGAGAATCTGGTCGCCGAGAGCGGCTTCTACGTGCCGGCCATCGACTGGTCGCGGACCTCGCGGCGGGTGATGACGCTCGAATGGATCGACGGGATCAAGCTCAACGACCGCGACGCCCTGGTCGCGGCCGGCCACGACCTCAAGGCGCTCGCCGCGATCCTGGTCCGCGCCTTCCTCCGCCAGTCGGTGATCGACGGCTTCTTCCACGCCGACCTCCACCAGGGCAATCTGTTCGCGCTGCCCGACGGCCGCCTCGCCGCGATCGACTTCGGGATCATGGGCCGGATCGACCGCCAGGCGCGGGTCTGGCTGGCCGAAATCCTCTACGGCCTGATCACCGCCAATTACCGGCGGGTCGCCGAGATCCACTTCGAGGCGCAATATGTCCCCGCCCATTTCGACGTCGACGAATTCGCGACCGCGCTGCGGGCGGTGGGCGAGCCGATCCGGGGGCTTCCGGTCAAGGACATCTCGATCGGCCAGATGCTCGACGGCCTGTTCACCATCACCCGCGACTTCCAGATGCCGACCCAGCCGCATCTCCTCCTCCTCCAGAAGACGATGGTGATGGAGGAAGGGGTCGCCCACGCGCTCGATCCCGACATCAACATGTGGGAGACGGCCGAGCCGTTCCTGAGGGAGTGGGCACGAAGCGAGCTCGGCCCGGAAGCGGCGCTCGCCGACCGAATCGTCCGCGACTTCCGGACCTTCGCGAAGATCCCCGAGCTGATCCGGCGGATCGATTATTACTACCCGCCGCCGGGCGCGGCGCCCCCCGACCCGCCGCTGGCGGACGTCGTCGTGGTGAAGCCACGGCGCTACTGGCGGTACGCGCTCACCGCCCTTGTCTCGGCCGCGGCTGGCGCGGCAGCGGTCTGGCTACTATTCTAGCGCAATGAAGCGCGACGACGTTCTTGAGAGGATCAGGCTGGCGGCTCCCGAGCTGAAGCGCTTGGGTTTCGGCAAGCTCTACCTGTTTGGATCGGTCGCCCGCGGTGAAGCCGTCACTCGCGATGTCGACCTTCTGTATGAGGCCGCCGGCGAACCGATAGGCTATTTTACGATCGTCGAGACGATTGAAAAACTTGAAGCCATCCTCGGCCAGCCCGTGGACCTTGTGGAGCGCCAGCGGCTGCATCAACGGATCCGACCCCGCGTCGAAGCAGAGCTCGTCGAGATTTACTGATGAAGCCGGGCCCGGAAGCCGACGCCCTGTATCTCGACCTTATTGTCGAGATCATACAGCTCATCCGTGAGAGCCTCGCAGGGATCCGGGAAGAGGAATTTCTCGCGGACCGCGACAAGGGAGATGCCACGGCACTCAGGCTTTCAGCTATTGGCGAACTTAGCCGGAAGCTCTCGGAAGACCTGAGGTCCCGCCACCCGCAAATCCCCTGGCAGCGGATGTACAGCCTGCGGAATATTGTGGCGCACAACTATGATCAGCTTGACCACCGGATTATTTGGGGCGTGGCAACCACGGCCCTCGATGAGCTGTATGCCGCCTGTCAGTCCGAGGTGGACAAGCTCGACGAATGAACGGCCAGCGCATCCTCCTCATCGTCGGCGGCGGGATCGCGGCCTACAAGGCGTGCGAGCTGGTCCGGCTGATCCGCAAGGCGGGCGGGAGCGTGCGCTGCGTGCTGACCGCGGGCGGGGCGCAGTTCGTCACTCCGATGACCCTCGCGGCGCTGTCCGAGCAGCCCGTCCATACCAGCCTGTGGGACCTCAAGGACGAGGCCGAAATGGGCCATATCCAGCTCAGCCGCGAGGCCGACCTGGTCGTGGTCTGTCCGGCGACGGCGGACCTGATGGCGAAGATGGCGGCTGGGATCGCGGACGATCTCGCCACCACCCTCCTCCTCGCCACCGACAAGCCGGTGCTCGCCGCTCCGGCGATGAACGTGCGGATGTGGCGGCACGAAGCGACGAAGCGCAACGTCGAGCGGCTGCGGGCGGACGGCGTGACCGTGCTGGAGCCGGACGAGGGGGAGATGGCCTGCGGGGAGTACGGACCGGGGCGGCTGCCCGGGCCGGAGACGATCCTTGAAGCGATCCATGCGCTCCTCCCCGGAACGGCGAGGGGGACCGCCGCCGGAGGCGGTGGTGGAGGGGGCCCGCGTGAGAGCGGTTCGAAGGCGGGCCCCCTCCACCGGGCTTCGCCTGGTCCCACTCCCCGTCCCGGGGAGGAACGACGGCTGGCCGGCCGCCATGTCATCGTCACAGCCGGCCCGACCCACGAGCCGATCGACCCGGTACGAGTGATCGCCAACCGGTCTTCCGGCAAGCAGGGCTTCGCCATCGCCGGTGCGCTGGCATCGCTCGGGGCGCGAGTGACTCTGATCGCGGGGCCCGTCTCCCTGCCAGCGCCCGCCGGCGTCGAGCGGGTCGACGTCGAGACCGCCCGCGAAATGGAGGCCGCTGTCACCGCCGCCCTGCCGGCCGACGCCGCCGTCCTCGTCGCCGCGGTCGCGGACTGGGGCGTCGAGCCGGCAGGGTCGAAGCTCAAGAAGGCCGACGGGCCTCCTCGCCTCGAGTGGACGGCCAATCCGGACATCCTCGCGGGTCTCGCCAAGGGCGAGCGCCGCCCCCGCCTCCTCGTCGGCTTCGCGGCGGAGACCGAGGACGTGGTGACCGTTGCACAGGCGAAACGAGCAAGGAAGGGCTGCGACTGGATCGTCGCCAATGATGTATCGGGGGACGTCATGGGCGGCGATTCCAACAGCGTCCACCTGATCACGGCGGACGGGGTCGAGAGCTGGGAGCGCGCGCCGAAGGAAGAAGTGGCTCGGCGACTCGCGGAAAGGATCGCCGACCGGATCGGGGGATAGATGCGCAAGGACTCGCTGCTGCTCACCCCGCTGGCGCGGCTGTCGGACCTGGGCCTGATGCTCCTGCGCTGGGTGACCGGGGCATTCCTCGTCTGGCAGAGCCACGACAATGTCTTCAGCGCGGCGCGGATGGCGGAGTTCGAGAAATTCCTTATCCAGTTCCATTTCCCGCTGCCGGCCCTGATGGCGCCGCTCTGCGTCTGGGCGCAGTTCCTGTGCGGGATCGCCCTCATCCTCGGCCTGCTCACCCGCTGGGCCGGGCTGATCACGGCCTTCGTCTTCGTCGTCGCGGTGTGGATGGTGCACTGGCCTCAGGACTTCCCCGGCTGGTGGCCGGCGCTGATCCTCGTCTTCCTCGGCCTGCTGTTTGCAACGCTCGGTGCCGGGCGCTACTCGCTCGATCACAGGATCGAGAGGCGCGATGATCGATATCGAGGTAAAACGGCTTTCCCACGGTGAGGGCCTCCCACTCCCCGCCTACGCCACCGAGCATTCCGCCGGGCTCGACGTCGTCGCCGCCGAGGGCCTGACGCTGGCGCCGGGCGAGCGACGCGCCGTCGCCACCGGCTTCGCCATCGCCATCCCGAACGGCTTCGAAGTCCAGGTCCGGCCGCGGTCGGGGCTGGCGCTCAAGCACGGCGTCACCTGCCTCAACACGCCCGGAACGATCGACAGCGACTATCGCGGCGAAGTGAAGGTCATCCTCGCCAATCTCGGTTCGGAGCCGTTCGAGGTCCGCCGAGGCGAGCGCATCGCCCAGCTGGTTCCGGCGCCGGTGCTTCGGGCCGACTTTCGCGAAGTGGACGATCTGGACTCGACCGGACGGGGAACGGGCGGCTTCGGCTCAACCGGCCGGTGACCCTGCGCGACGACCAGCTCGACCGTTACGCCCGCCACCTCGTCCTCAAGGAGATAGGCGGCGAAGGCCAGCGCAGGCTGCTCGACTCCTCGGTCATCCTGGTCGGCGCGGGCGGGATCGGCTGCCCCGCCCTGCAATATCTGGCCGCCGCCGGGGTCGGCCGGGTGACCGTGATCGACGACGACCAGGTCTCGCTCGACAACCTCCAGCGCCAGATCCTGTTCGGCACCGCCGACCTCGGCCGGGCCAAGGTCGAGGTCGCCGGCGAGGCGGTGAGCCGGCTCAACCCGGACGTGCGCTTCGGCGAGACACGGGAGCGGCTGACCGGCGCCAATGCCGCCGGCCTGTTGGCAGGCGCCTCGGTCGTCGTCGACGGCAGCGACAATTTCGCCACCCGGCTGATCGTCTCCGACACCTGTACGGCCCTGCGCATTCCGCTCGTCTCGGCGGCGATCGGGCAGTTCCAGATCCAGGTCGGCACCTGGCGGGGCTGGGAGCCGGACCGGCCCTGCTACCGCTGCTTCGTCGGCGACGCCTTCGACTCCGAGGATTGCGACAGCTGCGCCGAGCTCGGCGTGCTGGGGGCGGCGGCCGGGGTCGCCGGCAGCTGGGCGGCGCTGGAGGCGATCCGGCAGATCGTCGGCTTCGGCGGCGATGCTGCCGACAAGGTCCACGTCTTCGACGGCCTGGCACCGGCGATGCGAAGCCTCAACCTGGTCAAGGACCCGGCCTGCCGCGCCTGCGGCGCTCAGGCCGGTAGCTGACCGAGCGCGTCGCGAAGCTGGAGCAGGGCGAGGATGAAGAGGCCCGAGCCGAGCACCAGGTCGAAGCCGCGCACCGGGCGGAGCCGTTCGCCACGCGGGCGGTGGAAGGTGAGATCGACCATGGTGGCGAGGACGAGCCAGGCGCCCCCCAGCGCGGCCCCCGCCGAAAGCAGGAGAAACGGCCAGAACAGCGAGTCGTAGGCGCCGACGAAGGCCCACAGGGCCAGCGCGACGAGCTCTGCCGAGACGGCGATCCCGACCAGTGTCCAGCTCCGCCGCATCAGCTTTTCTTCTTGGCCGGCGCCTTCTTCGCCGCCGGCTTGCGCCCCCGCCCCTTCTTCGCCGGAGGGCCCTTGGCGGCCCGCTCGTCGATCAGCTGGGCGGCCTCCTCGAGGGTGAGCTGGTCCGGGGCGAGCGACTTGGGCAGCGTCGCGTTGGTGGTGCCGTCGGTGACGTAGGGGCCGAAGCGCCCTTCCATCAACTTGATCTCGAGCTCCGTCCTGGGATGGGCGCCAAGCACCCGGAGCGGCTCGCGGGAGCCTCTCGCCCGGCCGCCGCCCGCGGCCGCCTCGGCGAGCTTGACGACGGCGGCGTTCATTCCCGTCTCGAACACCTCGGCGGTCGAGCCGAGCTTCGCATATTTGCCGTCATGGGCGAGATAGGGCCCGTAGCGTCCGATCGAGGCGGTGATCGGCTTGCCGCTCTCGGGATGCGGCCCGACGGTGCGCGGCAGCGACAGCAGCCGCACCGCGAGGTCGAGATCGAGCTCGCCGGCATCCTTGGGGATCGAGGCCCGCTTCGCCTCCTTGCCCTGGCCCATCTCGATATAGGGGCCGAAGCGGCCGGTCTTGCGGCTGATCTCCTCGCCGGTCTGCGGATGCTGCCCGAGGATCTCGGGCCCCTCGCCGGCGCCGCTTTCCTCGCCGCCCTGGCCGAAGCGGCGGGTGAACTTGCAGTCGGGGTAGTTGGAGCAGGCGACGAACGCGCCGAACCGGCCGCCGCGAAGCGACAGCCGCCCCTCGCCGCAGGCCGGGCAAAGCCTGGCGTCGCTGCCGTCGCCCTTGTCGGGGAACAGCCAGGGCGAGAGGAAATCGTCGAGGGCGGCGGTGATGGCGGAGGGCTGCTGCTCCATGATCTCGGCGGTCTTCGGCTTGAAGTCGCGCCAGAATTCCTCGAGCACCTTCTGCCACTGCATCCGGCCGCCGCTGATGTCGTCCAGCTCGTCCTCGAGATGGGCGGTGAAATCGAACGAGACGTAGCGCTCGAAGAACCGCTCGAGGAAAGCGGTCAGAAGGCGGCCGCTCTCCAGGGGAATGAAGCGGTTCTTCTCCAGCTCGACGTAGGAGCGGTCCTTGAGGGTCTGCAGGGTCGCGGCATAGGTGGAGGGCCGGCCGATGCCGAGCTCCTCCATCTTCTTGACCAGGCTCGCCTCCGAGTAGCGCGGCGGCGGCTGGGTGAAATGCTGCTCCGCGGTGACTTTCTTCTTCGCCGGCGAGTCGCCCTCGCGAAGCCTTGGCAGGCGGCGCGATTCCTCGTCCTCGCCGTCGTCGCGGCCTTCCTCGTACAGGGCCAGGAAGCCCGGGAAGAGGACGACCTGGCCGGTCGCCCGCAGCCCGGTCTGGCCGGTGCCGTCGAGAAGCTCCGCGGTGGTCCGCTCGAGCCGGGCCGAGGCCATCTGGCTGGCCAGGGCGCGCTTGAAGATCAGGTCGTAGAGCCGGCCGTGGTCGCCCGAGCCGGCGCGGTCGCGGCCGAAGTCGGTCGGCCGGATCGCCTCATGCGCCTCCTGGGCGTTCTTGGCCTTCGATTCGTAGTGGCGCGGCTTGTCGGGCACGAAGCCGGCGTCGAACCGCTGGGTGACCGCCCGGCGGGCCGCGGAGACCGCCTCGGGCGCCATCTGCACGCCGTCGGTCCGCATGTAGGTGATCGAGCCGTCCTCGTAGAGCGCCTGGGCTATCCGCATCGTGTGGCTGGCCGAGAAGCCCAATTTGCGCGCCGCTTCCTGCTGGAGCGTCGAGGTGGTGAAAGGCGGCGGGGGGTTGCGCGTCAGCGGCTTCGTCTCGACCGTGACGACCGAGAAGCGGCCGGCCTCGACGGCGGCCTTCGCGGCCTCGGCGGTCCCCTGGTCGCCGATCGACAGCCGGTCGAGCTTCTCGCCCTTGTAGCGCACCAGCCGGGCGAGGAATTCCTGGCCGTCCGCCTCCATCAGGGCGGCGACGCTCCAATATTCCTGGGCCCGGAAGAGCTCGATCTCGCGCTCGCGGTCGACGACGAGGCGGAGCGCGACCGACTGGACCCGGCCGGCTGACTTGGCGCCGGGCAACTTGCGCCAAAGCACCGGCGACAGGGTGAAGCCGACCAGATAGTCGAGCGCCCGGCGCGCCCGGTAGGCGTCGATCAGATCCTCGTCGAGCGCCCGGGGATGCTTCATCGCCTCGGTCACCGTCGCCTTGGTGATGGCGTTGAACGTCACCCGCTCGACGTCGGCGGGAAGCGCCTTGCGCTTCCTCAGCACCTCCTGGACGTGCCAGCTGATCGCCTCGCCTTCCCGGTCCGGGTCGGTGGCGAGGATCAGCGTGTCGGCCTTCTTCGCCTCGTCGGTGATCGCCTTCAATTGCCGGGTCTTGTCGGCATAGGTCTCCCATTCCATCGCGAAGCCGGCGTCGGGATCGACCGAGCCGTCCTTGGGCGGCAGGTCGCGGACGTGACCGTAGGAGGCGAGCACTCGATAGCCGCTGCCGAGATACTTCTCGATGGTCTTGGCCTTGGCGGGCGATTCGACGACGACGAGCTTCATGGGGTTCCTTCACGCGTACGCGTATAGGGTGGGGAGCCCGGTCGAGGCGCGTCAAGCCGCTACGCGAATATGTCAGCGAGGCTCCGGCTGTCCTGGCGGCCCGCGTAGATGGCCACGGCCAAATGCCAGCCCGCGATCAGCGAAAGGCTCATGGACAGGTTCAGGATCAGGCTGGAGATCAAAGGCTCGTCCTCGGGCACCAGGATCGAGGCGAAGAGGCCCACCACCCCTGGCACCCAGACTACCGCCATCGCCGCGAGGACGTGCCAGAAACGCCCTTCGACCGCCTCGGCGCTGAGCCCCAGCGAGGCCGAGATATCGGAATCCTGGGCGATCAGCGCCGGAACCGAGGCCGACCAGCGCACGAGCAGGTAAAGGCCGGGAAGGATGAGCAGGACCAGGCCGAGCAGGATGCCGATGCCGCTCAGGAGGTTCAATCCGAGCAGGGCCCATAGCCGCCGACGGCGGGGACCGCTGTCCAGAAGGTCGTAATGGACCAGCAATGTCGAGGTCGTTTCATATTGAAGGACCAGGTTGGCGACGAGGGAGGCGAAGGTCGCCGGGCCCGCGAAACCCGGGTACAGGTCGGGGACGACGCCCACGACCGTCAGGATCCCCATCCCGGCAAACGCCAGAGCGGCGTTCACCCGCATCAGGCCCGCGGTTTCGCCCAGCAGATAGCCCGCGCTCTCACGCTCCGGAATCATAGCGGGCCCGCCCGCCCCGGGTCTTGCCCTGAGGTCGCTTGAATGAGGACGAATTTCATCGGGACCCTTCGCATATGGAGGTGCAGCGTGTGCGCCGTCCGGGGCCCGCGTCAAGCCAACTCGTCCTCCCGTCCGGCCTCGCCGTGACACCCGGGGATGATGGTTGGAAAGCAAGGGATTAGGCCTTATCGTCGCTGGCCGAGGAGAAGGAAACCCGTGATCCTACGTACCGTCCTGATCGCCGCCGCGTCCATGCTCGCGCTGGCCGCCCATGCCCAGCCGCCGGCAGCGGCGCCCAGTCTCGAGGAGCAGGTGCTCGCCGCGATCAACGAAGTTCGCTCCGATCCGCCGGCCTATGCCGCCAAGCTTCGGCAGTATCGCGGCTATTTCGAAGGCAATGTGGTGATGCTGCCGGGCAGCGACGTCGGGCTTCGGACCCGCGAGGGAGTCGTCGCCGTCGACGAGGCGATCGCCGCGCTCGGCCGCCTGCAGCCGCTGCCGCCGCTTCAGACGGTGCCCGACCTGGCCGATTCGGCGCGTGAGCTCGCCAGCCACCAGGCGCTGGTCGGCGGAACCGGCCATGCCGCCGCCGACGGCTCCGACGCCAAGATCCGCATCAAGAAGCACAAAGGCACCGGGCTGATGGCCGAGGCCCTGTCCTACGGGGCGAGGGACGCCGCCGGGGTGGTTCGCCAGATGATCGTCGACGACGGCATCCCGAGCCGGCCGAACCGCAGGATCCTGCTCGAATCGAAATATCGCAAGGCCGGGGTCGCCTGCGGCCCCCATCCGGTCAACCGCTCGGTCTGCGTCATCGACCTCGCCACCTTCTGGAACCTGGCTCCCAAGGTGAAGGAAATCCGGACGCAGCCGCCGGAGATCGACATCCATTAGGTAACGTCACGCCAGCGAAGGCTGGCATCCCAGGGGGTGAGAAGCACGGTGCCCCTTCACCCCCTGGGGCCCCAGCCTTCGCTGGGCGACGGGCGCCTCAATATTGCTCCGGCACCGGATAATCAGGGGGCAGCACGCATTTGCCGTTGTCGTAGCGGCCGACGCTTCGGATCACCTCGCCCTCGCGCGGCTCGACTCGGCGGCCCGAGATCTGGCTGTCGAGGACCCGGCGGACCAGGCGGTCGAGTCGGGTGACGAGGAAGCAGTCGACGGCGGGTGTGGCGTGCGGATTGCCGATGCCGCTGTCGTCGGTGAGGAAGATGTAGCGCGACTGGGTCGCCGCCGCCATCGCCCGCATCACATATTCGGCGGTGTCGCCGACGCCGGAGGCGGCGACCGGGACGATCTGGATGCGCTTGCCGCGGGCCGCCTCGGCGGCGCGCCAGGTCTTGCCGATATTCTCGTCGTGCGGCGGCGCGTCGGCGACGAGGAGCAGCGACTTGACCGCGTCGGGCCGCCAGTCCTGCTGCACGGCCCGGGCCATGGCGAGGTCCATCGCCTCCGGATAGTCGCCGCCGCCGTCGGCATATTGCGCGCTCAGATTGGCCTGCATCGACTCGAGATCGGCGGTGAACGGATAGGTTCGGGTGACGTAAATGTCGCCGAGGTCGCGATAGGCGACGAGGCCAAGGCGGATGTCGAGCCCGGGATGGGCTCGGCGCAGGTCGGCGAGGATCGCTCGCAGCTCCGACTTCAGATAGGCGATCTCGTCGCCCATCGACCCGGTCGTGTCGATCGCCAGCATCAGGTCGAACTTGCGCACCGGGACCGCGCCGGAGCGGATTGTGAAGCCCTGCCGCTGAGCCCCGGGCCCGCCGAGTTCGATGGTCCGGGCGGCGCCGCCGGGGACGGCGACCCGGACCCGGCTGCCGAGCCGGTCGAGGCCGGGATAGAAGACGGCGGTGCCGTCGGCGACGGTGGCGAGCGACAGGCTGTTGCCGTCGCCGCAATGGACCGTCACCCGGGCGAAAGGCACCGGCCGGCCGGCCTCGTCCTGAACGGCGACGGTCAGCACCCGGCGGGTGTCCAGGCGCGGCAGGTCGGCGCGCAGGTTGCTGCGCTGGAGGAAGTAGCCGGCGTAGGAGGCGTAGAGCTCGGGGTTGAGCAGGTCGTCATGGTCGCCGGCCGTGAGAAGCCCCGATTGCGGCTGAGGCCGGGGACGGTGGAGGCTCGGCGCCATCCGCGCCTCGCCGATCCGGTCGTCGGAAGGGGGCATCGAAGCGACCGGGGCCGGGGGCGCGGACGCGCTGCCGGTCACGGCGATCGCCTCGTCGGCGCTCGCTTCGGGCGACATGGGTTCGGGGGCCATTGGGGGCGGCGGCGGGGGCGGCGGCGGGGGCGGAGGCGGCGAGGGCATCGGCGGCGGCGCCATCGGCTCCGCCATGACCGGCGCGGCGAGGACGCCGCCGCGATAGCGCCGCTGCTGCGGGTCGCGAACCTGCGGCTCCGGCGGCAGTGGCGGCAAAGCGGCGGGACGGCGGCAGAGCGGCTCCTGTCCCTGCGCGGCGGCGCCGGGGGCGGCGGCGAGGGCGGCGAGGCCGATGCCGAGGGCGGTCAGGCTGATGAGGCCGAGCTGGGCCGTTCTACGCATCGATCATCCCCTTCGCGATATGTAACAACGTCACATACATCGTCAGCGGAAGCTTAACGGAAGCTGACGGCTGTTTCGTCGTCCTGAACTTGTTTCAGGATCCCTTTCTCCGCCTCCCGGGCGCACGACGAGCTGGACCCTGAAACAAGTTCAGGGTGACGGCGGGACGTTCACGCCAAGCTCACCCGGCCGCCGGCATGGCGCTCCAGCCGGCCGGCCAGCTCGAGCTCTAGAAGCACGGTCTGGACAATCGCGGGCGCGAGGGCGGACTGGCGGACGAGCTCGTCGACCGGCACTGGAGTCGCGTTGAGCAGCGCCGACACCGCCTCCCGCGCGGCGTCGTCGGCCTCGGCGGAGACCTCGGGAACGCCAAAGTCGCGCTCGGGCTGGCGGAACGGGCGGATTCGCGACGGGTTGATCGCCTCGAGCACGTCGTCGGCCGACTGCACCAGGGTCGCGCCCTCGCGGATCAGCTGGTTGCAGCCCTGGGCGCGCGGATCGAGCGGCGAGCCCGGCACCGCCATCACCTCGCGGCCGGCCTCGGCGGCGCAGCGGGCGGTGATCAGCGAGCCGGAGCGCGGCGCCGCCTCGACCACCACCGTGCCATGGGCGAGGCCGGCGATGATCCGGTTGCGCGAGGGGAAGTGGCGGGAGCGCGGCTCGACTCCGGGCGGCTGCTCCGAGACGATCAGCCCCCGCTCCGCGATCGCCCGCTGCCGGGCCTCGTTCTCGGGCGGATAGAAGATGTCGATCCCACCGGCGACGACGGCGATCGTCCCGGTCTCCAGGGCGCCGTCATGGGCGGCCGAATCGATGCCTCGGGCGAGGCCCGAGACGATCACCGCCCCCGCCTCACCGAGCGCCTGGGCGAGGCTTCGCGCGAAGCGGCAGGCGGCGGCGGAGGCGTTGCGCGCTCCCACCATCGCCACGCCGGGGCGGTCGAGCAGGGTGAGATGGCCTTTGGCGATCAGCGCCGGGGGCGCCGTCTCGAGTTCGGCGAGAAGCGGCGGATAGAGGCCCTGGCCGAGAAACAGATAGCGCGCGCCCATCGCCGCCACCCGCTCGATCTCGCGCTCCACGGCGGCGCGGGTGGCGAGCCTCGGCGCCCGGCCGCCGCCGCGCGCGGCCAGAGCCGGGATCGCCTCGAGCGCCGCGGCGGCGGAGCCGAAGCGGGCGAGCAGCTGGAAATAGGTGATCGGGCCGATATTCTCCGACCGGATCAGCCGCAGTCGGGCGATCTGGTCGGCGGAAGCGTCAGGCACCGCGCCCGATCCGCGGCTCGGTGCCGGCCGCGAGCCGGCCGATATTCTCGCGATGCTTCCAGAAGACCAGCAGGGTGAAGCCGAGGAACAGCAAGGCGAGGTCAAACCGTCCGAGCAGCGCCGAGGCGACCGGCGCGAGCGCCGCCGCGACGAGGCCGCCGAGCGACGAATAGCGGGTGACGATGAGAGTCCCGATCCAGGCCGCGGCGAAGGCGGCCGCAACCGCCCAGCTCAGGGCGTCGACCAGGACGAAGCCGAGGATCAGCCCGAAATAGGTCGCCACCCCCTTGCCGCCGGCGAAGCGCAGCCAGACCGGCCAGAGGTGGCCCGCCAGCGCCCCGATCGCGGCGAGCTGGGCGGTGCCGGGGAAGAGCAGGTCGGCGAGTGCGACGGCGGCCGTGCCCTTGGCCATGTCGAGCAGCAGGGTGGCGGCGGCGAGGCCCTTGCGCCCGGTCCTCAGCACGTTGGTGGCGCCGATATTGCCCGAGCCGACCTGCCTCAGGTCGCCGGCGCCGCCGAGCCGGGTGAGGAGGATCCCGAACGGGATCGAGCCCAGCGCATAGCCGAGTGCCAGAGCGGCCAAAGGTGCGACGATCACTTGCATGTCCACGACCCCTGCGGAAAGTTTAGCAAATCGCTGGGACGACGCAATCCTTTCATCGAAAGCGATGAAGCGGCCGCCTTGCCCCCGTCCGCTCTGCCGCTAAACGGGGCGCGTGACCAGTGCCCGCCCCCTCCTCGTCTTCGACTCCGGAGTCGGCGGCCTTTCCGTCCTCGGCGCGATCCGCGCTTTGCTGCCCGCGGCCCCGCTCGTCTACGCCGCGGACACCGCCGGCTATCCCTACGGCACCAAGCGGCCGGCCGAGATCGAGGCCCGGGTCCCCGCCCTGCTCGGGCGGCTCGCCGAGCGCTTCGATCCCGAGCTGATCGTGATCGCCTGCAATACCGCCTCGACCATCGCCCTCGACGCCGTCCGGGCGGCGCTAGACCTGCCGGTGGTGGGCACGGTGCCGGCGATCAAGCCCGCCGCGGCGCTGTCGAACAGCCGGGCGATCGGCGTTCTCGGAACCGAGGCGACGGTTCGCCAGCCCTATGTCGACCGTCTGTCCGCCGAGTTCGCCGCCGACTGCGCCGTCATCCGCCACGGCTCGGCCGAGCTGGTCGACCTCGCCGAGTCGAAGCTTCGCGGCGAGCGGATCGACCCGGGCGTCTGCGCGCGGGCCCTCGACGGGCTGTTCGGGCAGCCGGGCGGCGAGCGGATCGACACGATCGTCCTCGCCTGCACCCATTTCCCGCTGGTCGAGGCGGAGCTCGCGGCCGCCGCGCCGCGCGGCGTCCGCTTCGTCGACGGCAAGGAGGGCATCGCCCGCCGCACCGCCTGGCTGACCCGCGACCTCGACTGGCCCGACGCGCCTTCGGACGGGATCGCGCTCTTCACCGGCCGAAGCACCGACGTCGAGGCCTATCGCCCCGGGCTGGCGCGCTACGGCCTGACGAGGCTGGAGAGGCTATGAACCCGCTCCTCGCCCCAGCGCAGGCTGGGGCCCCGGGGGGTGAAGAACGCCGGCGCCTTTCACCCGCCGGGGTCCCGGCCTTCGCCGGGACGACGGAGTCTAGCCAATCCGCCGCGAAATCGGCTAAAGACTCGCGCGAGGGACTCCCGGGGACGAGCGTTGGACTATAATCACATCTTCGCGCAGGCGATCGACCGGCTCCATGCCGAGGGCCGCTACCGAGTCTTCATCGACATCCTCAGGAACAAGGGCGCCTTCCCCAACGCGCGCTGCTTCGCCGGCCACAACGGGCCCAAGCCGATCACCGTCTGGTGCTCGAACGACTATCTGTGCATGGGCCAGCACGAGGACGTGGTCGCGGCGATGGAGGAAGCGCTTCGCGACGTCGGCGCCGGCTCGGGCGGAACCCGCAACATCGGCGGCAACACCCATTATCATGTCGAGCTCGAGGCCGAGCTGGCCGACCTGCACGGCAAGCAAGCCGCTCTTCTCTTCACCTCCGGCTACATCTCGAACGAGGCGACCCTGTCGACCGTCGCCAAGCTTCTTCCGGGCTGCATCGTCTTTTCGGACGAGCTCAACCACGCCTCGATGATCGCCGGGATCCGGGCCTCGGGCTGCGACAAGAAGGTCTTCCGCCACAACGACCTCGAGCATCTCGAGGCGCTTCTCGCCGAGGCGGATCCGGAGGCGCCCAAGCTGATCGCGTTCGAGAGCGTCTATTCGATGGACGGCGACATCGCCCCGATCGAGGCGATCTGCGACCTCGCCGACAAGTATAACGCGATCACCTATCTCGACGAGGTCCATGCCGTCGGCATGTACGGCCCGCGCGGCGGCGGCATCTCGGAGCGCGACGACGTGGCGCGCCGGGTCACCATCATCGAGGGCACGCTCGGCAAGGCGTTCGGAGTGATGGGCGGCTATATCGCCGCCGACCGCAACATCGTCGACGTGGTGCGCAGCTACGCGCCCGGCTTCATCTTCACCACCTCGCTTTCGCCGGTGCTGGTCGCCGGCGCGCTGGCCAGCGTCAGGCACCTCAAGGCCTCGTCGGCCGAACGCGAGGCCCAGCAGATCAACGCCGGGCGGCTCAAGGCGATCTTCGCCGAGGCGCACCTGCCGGTGATGCCGTCCACCACCCATATCGTTCCGCTGATGGTCGGCGATCCGGTCATGGCCAAGAAGATCAGCGACATCCTGCTCGCCGAATATGGCGTCTACGTTCAGCCGATAAACTATCCGACCGTGCCGCGGGGAACCGAGCGGCTGCGCTTCACCCCCGGCCCCCAGCATGACGAGGCGATGATGCGCGAGCTCGCCAAGGCGCTCGTCGAGATCTGGGATCGCCTGGAAATGCGCCTGGCCGCCTGAGGCCGATGGCGGGCCCGATCGCCCTTCCCGATCGGCTGCCGGCGGTCTCGGACCGCTGGATGGCGTGGCTGAGGCCCCTGTGGGTCCTGCTCTTCGCCTTCGCGGTGATCGCCGACGTCGGCGGAATCGCCTACGTCCTCCACGATGCCTATGAGAACGATCCGGTCTTCGCCGAGCTCGGGCTCAGCTCCGACGTCGACTATGACGGAGCCTTCGCGCTCGGCCCGCCGCTCGGCCGTGAAAGCGCTTCCAAGGGCATAAAGGAGGGATCGCGGATCGTCGCGATCGACGGCGCTCCGCTGCCGCCCAAGGCCGGGGTCGAGCGGGTCGCCGCCCGCCTTCGCGACGCGGCGGGACCGGTCGTGCGGGTCCGAATCCAGGATCCCTCGGGGCGGATCCGGGACCATGATCTCACCCGGTCGCCGGTCCATGCGCGGGAGGCGAGCCGGGGCGAGGTGGTTTCGCGCGACGCCCGGATGATCATCCGGCTGGTCTCCTCGACCACGGCCTGCCTGACCCTTCTGCTGTGCGCCGTCACCCTGTTCGTCCGCCGCGCCCGCGACCCCGTCGCCCTGCTCTTCTCCTTCGCCTTCATGGGCATGGCGGCGACGATCGATCCGCCGCTGATGATGTGGATGGCGCTCGGCCTCTCGAACCTCAGCGACGTCCTGTCGAGCGCTTGGTGGCTGCTCCTCGTCGCGGCGCTGGCGGCCTTTCCCGACGGCCGCTTCACTCCGCCCTGGCTGCGCTGGGTGGTCTTCGTCGCCGGGCCCCTGTCGGTCTTCATCTCGCTCGAGAGCATCGATCCGAACCTGCAGGTGGCGGTGGGCGTGATCGTCCCCCTCGCCCTGCTTCTGATTCAGCCGCTCCGCTACCGCCGGCTGGCCGCCGGGATCGAGCGCCAGCAGATCAAATGGGCCGGCTTCGGCTTCGGCGCCGGCCTCGTGCTGATCGGCCTCGCCGTCGGCCTGACCAACGTCCTGCCGCCGGAAGGGACTCCGCAGCGCGCGCCCTTCGCCCTGTTCGTGATCAGCCTGTTCAGCCTGGGCTTCGTGCTGATGCCGCTCGGCCCGATGGTGTCGCTGGTCCGCTACCGGCTGTGGGAGGCGGACGCGGTGATCAGCCGATCCGCCGCCTATGCGATGGTCACGATCATCGTCGGAATCGTCTGGGCGGCGAGCGCCGACCTCGTCAAGATGGTCGTCTCCGCCGTGCTCGGCGAGCAGAACGTGACGGTCGCGACGACGCTCAGCGCGATGCTCGCCGCCGGCGTGTTCGCTCCCACCCAGTCGGTCGTCCTCGGCTGGACCAAGCGGCATTTCGGCAAGGACGCGGACAGGCTGCTCGGCCTCCCCGCGCGGCTCGCGGTGTGGCGGACCGCCGAGAGCGCCCCGGAGATCGGCATGCGGGCCCTCGCCATCGTCGCCGTGAGCGTCCACGCCGGAAGCGCCGCCATCCTCGCCTTGACCCCGACCGGCCGCGAGCTGGTGGCGGCTCGCGACATCGAGGATCCCGAGGCGCTGGCCGAGCCCGGCGCGATCGGCGAAGGCGATCCGCGCTTCCCGCTCGTCGTCCCGCTCGAGGACGAGGACGGCCCGGTCGGAACCCTGCTGCTCGGCCGGCGAAGCGACGGCAACCGCTTCAACCGCGACGAGCGCGAGGCCGTCGTCGCCATCGCCGAGCCGCTCGCCGAAGCGCTTCGCGCCGCCCGCAGCCGGGCCGAGCGCGAGCAGGGCATGCAGCAGAAGATCATCAGCGCCGTCGAGGAGCGCCTCGCGCGGCTCGAGGCCGGGCTTCCGGCGGCGAGCCCGAAGCCGGCGTGACGCGTCCTCCGATACGTCCTCAGAAAGTCCTTCGATACGGGTCTTCGCCAGGCCCAGCCCCTACTCAGGATGAGCGTGGGTATTCCTCCACCGCTCATCCTGAGTAGCCGGTGAGCCTGTCGAACCGGCGTATCGAAGGACATATCGAAGGACCGATCGAACGCGCTCGAAGCGTCAAACTCTGGTGGCGCTGGCCGCGCCCATCCACTACACGATGTAGCTCAAGCCCACCGACGGAGTCCCACGTGGCCGAGCGCATCGCCATCGTATCCGATCATGCCGCGTTCGAGATGAAGGGCGCGCTCGTCGCCTGGCTGCGCGAGGGCGGCCATTCGGTGACCGACCTCGGCCCGGACGGAGTCGATTCGGTCGACTATCCCGATTACGGCTACAAGCTCGCCGAGGAGATCGCCGCCGGCCGCGCCGACCGCGGGATCGCCGTGTGCGGAACCGGAATCGGAATCTCGATCGCGGCCAACCGCCACCCGGCCTGCCGCTGCGCCCTGGTCTCCGAGCCCCTGTCGGCGCGGCTCGCCCGCGAGCATAACGACGCCAACGTCATCGCCATGGGCGGGCGCCTCATCGGCCTCGAGATGGCCAAGGCCTGCCTCCACGCCTTCCTCGCCGAGCCGTTCGGCGGCGGCCGCCACCAGCGCCGGGTCGACAAACTCAGCCATCCTCATTTCGCCAGGGAAAATGCATGAGCCAAGCTTCCGCCTTCGATTTCGCCGAGGTCCAGCATTCGGGCTTCTTCACCGGGCGGCTGGCCGACGCCGACGCGGCGATCGCCGAGGCGGTCGCCGCCGAGCTCGACCGCCAGCAGAACCAGATCGAGCTGATCGCGTCCGAGAACATCGTCTCGCGCGCCGTGCTCGAGGCCCAGGGATCGGTCCTCACCAACAAATATGCCGAGGGCTATCCGGGCCGCCGCTACTACCAGGGCTGCGCGCCGTCGGACGCGGTCGAGACCCTGGCGATCGAGCGGGCGAAGCAGCTGTTCGGCTGCGGCTTCGCCAACGTCCAGCCGCATAGCGGCGCCCAGGCCAATGGCGCGGTGATGCTGGCCCTGGCCAAGCCGGGCGACACGATCCTGGGAATGTCGCTCGACGCCGGCGGGCACCTCACCCACGGCGCCAAGCCGGCGCTGTCGGGCAAGTGGTTCAACGCCGTCCAGTACGGAGTCCGCCGCGACGACGACCTGATCGACTTCGACCAGGTCGAGGCGCTTGCGAAGGAGCATCGGCCGCGGCTGATCATCGCCGGCGGCTCGGCCTATCCGCGGCACATCGATTTCGCCCGCTTCCGCGCCATCGCCGACGAGGTGGACGCCATCTTCATGGTCGACATGGCCCATTTCGCCGGGCTCGTCGCGGCGGGCGAGCACCCGACGCCGTTCGGCCACGCCCATGTCGTCACCACCACCACCCACAAGACGCTCCGCGGGCCGCGCGGGGGAATGGTCCTGACCGACGACGAGGCGATCGCCAGGAAGATCAACTCGGCCGTCTTCCCGGGCCTCCAGGGCGGGCCCCTGATGCATGTCATCGCCGCCAAGGCAGTCGCCTTCGGCGAGGCTCTGCAGCCCGAGTTCAAGAGCTATGCGAGGGCCGTCATCGCCAACGCCAAGGCGCTCGCCGGCCGGCTCAAGGAGCGCGGCGCCGACCTCGTCTCCGGCGGCACCGACACCCATGTCGCGCTGGTCGACCTGAGCCCGCTCAAGGTCACCGGCAAAGACGCCGACGAGGCGCTCGAGCGCGCGTCCATCACCTGCAACAAGAACGGGATCCCGTTCGACCCCCTGCCCCCGGTCAAGACCAGCGGAATCCGCGTCGGCTCGCCCGCCGGCACCACCCGAGGCTTCGGCGTCGCCGAGTTCCGCGACATCGCCGACATGGTCGCCGACGTCCTCGAGGGGCTTCGCGACAAGGGCGAGCATGGCGATCCGGCGGTCGAGGCTCAGGTGCGCGGGCGCGTCCGCGAGCTCTGCGCGCGCTTCCCGATCTACCAGGACGCTTGATGGCGTCCCCACATCCGTTCGTGTCGAGCGAAGTCGAGACACCTTTTCGAGCGAAGGCGAGAAAGGGCCTCGGCTTCGCTCGGCAGGGCCCCTCGACTTCGCTCGGGGCGAACGGATCTTCCACGGTCTAGACACCCATGAGATGCCCGTTCTGCTCCCACGAGAACAGCCAGGTTAAGGACAGCCGCCCGACCGAGGACGGCGCGTCGATCCGGCGGCGGCGCCAGTGCGAGGAGTGCTCAGCCCGCTTCACCACCTTCGAGCGGGTGCAGCTTCGCGACCTCACCGTGGTCAAGGCCGGCAACCGCCGCGAGCCCTTCGACCGGACCAAGCTCGAGCGCTCGATCGCCATCGCCTGCCGCAAGCGGCCGGTGCCGGCCGAGCGGCTCGACCGGCTCGTCTCCTCGCTCCAGCGCCAGATCGAGACCAGCGGCGACAGCGAGATCGCCTCGACCCGGATCGGCGAGCTGGTGATGGACGGCCTCAAAGCCCTCGACCCGGTCGCCTACATCCGCTTCGCCAGCGTCTACAAGGACTTCCGCGAGGCCAGGGATTTCGAGGAATTCGCGGGGAGCGTCGGGGAGGCGGGCGGGGGTTCCTAGCTCCTATCTCGGCTTCGCTCGATAGGGCCCTCGACTTCGCTCGGGGCGAACGGTTAAGGCACCGGTCTATCCACC
>DASVVX010000113.1:0-20735 GCA_036386295.1 Allosphingosinicella sp. | reverse complement strand
CTCGGCGAGGATGTCGCCCGATTTGACCTCGTCGCCTTCCTTGACGAGCCATTTGGCGAGGGTGCCCTCTTCCATCGTGGGGCTGAGGGCGGGCATTTTCAGTTCGACGGGCATCAGTAGGTCTCGACCAGGATGTCGGTGTAGAGCTCGGCCGGATCCGGCTCGGGCGACTGCTCGGCGAAGTCGGCGGCCTCGGTGACGATGCGCTTGATCTCGTTGTCGATCTTCTTGAGCTCGTCCTCGCCGACCCCGGCGGCGGCGAGCTCGCGCTTCACCGCCTCGATCGGATCCGATTTCTCGCGCACCGCCTGCACTTCCTCGCGCGAGCGGTATTTGGCGGGGTCGGACATGGAGTGGCCGCGATAGCGGTAGGTCTTCAATTCGAGCAGGATCGGCCCCTTGCCGGCGCGGACCCATTCGAGCGCGGTGGTCGCGGCGCCGCGCACGGCCAGCACGTCCATCCCGTCGATCTGCAGGCCGGGGATCCGGAAGCTCTCGCCGCGCCGGTAGAGCTGGTCCTCGGCCGAGGAGCGGTTGACGCTCGTGCCCATGGCGTATTGGTTGTTCTCGATCACGTAGATGATCGGAAGTTTCCAAAGTTCGGCCATATTGAAACTTTCGTAGACCTGGCCCTGGTTGGCGGCGCCGTCGCCGAAATAGGCGAGGCAGACCCCGCCGTCGTCGCGATATTTGTGGGCGAAGCCGAGGCCGGTGCCGAGGCTGACCTGGGCTCCGACGATGCCGTGGCCGCCGTAGAATTTATGCTCGACGCTGAACATGTGCATCGAGCCGCCCTTGCCCCTCGAGATGCCGGCGGCCCGGCCGGTCAGCTCGGCCATGATCACCCGCGGGTCGATGCCGTAGGCGAGCATGTGGCCGTGGTCGCGATAGCCGGTGATGACGCTGTCGCGGCCCGGCTCCATCGCCGACTGGAGGCCGACCGCGACCGCTTCCTGGCCGATGTAGAGGTGGCAGAAGCCTCCGATCAGGCCGAGGCCGTAGAGCTGGCCGGCGCGCTCCTCGAAACGGCGGATGAGCAGCATCTGGCGGTAATATTCGAGCAGTTCGTCCTTGCCCGCTTCGTGCCGCTTCGGCTCGGGCGGACGCTCGCGGTTCGGAATCGGAGGCTGGGACGAGCTCTTGGTCGTTGCTGCCTTGGCCACGAAGGGTTCCTGCTGGCTGTTCGAAGGGCGGCTCTATGGCGGCAAACGCGGACCCGCGCAACTCGTGCCCACGCCCGTCATTGCGAGGAGCGTAGCGACGAAGCAATCCAGCGACAGCGTCTGCGCCGGACTCGGAGCTGGATTGCTTCGCTACGCTCGCAATGACGGCGACGCCGTCAGTCGAGCGGGATCACGACCTCGTCGGGCCGTACCACTCCGAGCTCGCGCTTGACCGTCTCCTCGACCATGTCGGGATCGGCGCCCTTCGGATCGAGCAGGGCGGCGCGGTGCGCGAGCCGCACCTTCTCGGCATTCAATTCGGCCAGCTGGACCAGCCTCTCGGCCTTCTGGCGGCGGTAGTCGCCCCAGCTCAATATGCCGTTCGCGCCCATGATGGCGTAGCCGAGGAAATTGGCGATGATGAGGATGGCGAGGGCCGGAAGCGCCGCCCGCTTGATCGTCTCGAGAGTGTTCCGCCCCACCGCCTGCATGACGTCGCCGACAGAATCAGCAAAAGCGCGCCGAATCAAGCCTTTTGCGCCGACGGGTGAAAAATTGTCGGACGACCGGACAAGAGGGCTCCGTCATTGCGAGCGAAGCGAAGCAATCCAGAGCGGCGTCCGAAGCCTTGTGGATTGCTTCGTCGCTTCGCTCCTCGCAATGACGAAGGGAGGAGCGAGCCTAGCGAAACACCCCGCGTCCCGCGTAGCGCGCCATCGAGCCCAGCTCCTCTTCGATCCGGATCAGCTGGTTGTACTTGGCGAGGCGGTCAGAGCGGGCGAGGCTGCCGGTCTTGATCTGCCCGCAATTGGTGGCGACGGCGAGGTCGGCGATGGTCGTGTCCTCGGTCTCTCCGGAACGATGCGACATCACCGAGGTGTAGCCGGCCCGGTGCGCCATCTCGACCGCCTCCAGGGTCTCGGTCAGGGTGCCGATCTGGTTGACCTTGATCAGGATCGAATTGGCGAGGCCCTGGTCGATTCCCATCCGGAGGCGCTTCGGATTGGTGACGAAGAGGTCGTCGCCGACGAGCTGGACCTTGCCGCCGAGGGCCTCGGTCACCGCCTTCCAGCCTTCGAGATCATCCTCGGCCATACCGTCCTCGATCGACGCGATCGGATAGTCGCGGGCGAGGCCGGCGAGATAGTCGGCATTCTCGGCCGGCGAGAGGGTCAGCCCCTCCCCTTCCATATGGTAGGCCCCGTCGCGATAATATTCGGTCGCCGCGCAATCGAGCGCCAGGACGACGTCGTCGCCGGGCCTGTAGCCGGCCTGCTCGACCGACTTCATGATGAAGTCGAGCGCGTCCCGCGACGAAGCCAGGTTGGGCGCGAATCCGCCCTCGTCGCCGACCGCGGTCGACAGGCCTGAGTCGTGGAGGTTCTTCTTCAGCGTGTGGAAGATCTCCGAGCCGCAGCGCACCGCCTCGGCGAGGCTGGCGGCGCCGACCGGCATGACCATGAACTCCTGGAAGTCGATCGGATTGTCGGCATGGGCGCCCCCGTTCAGGATGTTCATCATCGGCACCGGCAGCAGGTGCGCGGAGACTCCGCCGACGTAGCGGTAGAGCGGCAGTCCGCGGGCGTCGGCGGCGGCCTTGGCGACGGCGAGGCTGACCCCGAGGACGGCGTTGGCGCCGAGGCGCGATTTGTTGCCGGTGCCGTCGAGGTCGATCAGGAGCGCGTCGATCTCGCCCTGGTCCTCGGCGTCCATGCCGGCGATCGCCTCGAAAATCTCGCCGCGCACGGCATCGACCGCCTCGCACACGCCCCTGCCGAGATATTTGGACTTGTCGCCGTCGCGCTTCTCGACCGCCTCGTGGGCTCCGGTCGAGGCTCCCGAGGGGACCGCGGCCCGGCCCATGCTTCCATCCTCGAGCAGGACGTCGACCTCGACCGTCGGATTGCCGCGGCTGTCGAGGATCTGACGGGCATGCACGTCGAGGATGGCGGTCATTGTTACGGCCTCGTTCTGAACTATATGGCTTGGTGAGGCGCGGCTTATCGGCGCGGCGCGGGCGACGCAACTTTCGTCGCCGGCTGCGGAACGTGAGGCACGGCTCGCCGTTCTCGACGCAAAGCAACACCAAGTGGAGTAAAAGCTATGCCTCCTCGCGACGACGATCTCCCCGAAGGCACGGATCACATCATCAACGGCGCGATGGAGACCGGCGGCGCCGAGAACGACGATTTCAGCAGCGGCGTGGCGGACGGTGGCGGCTCCAGTTCGGGCTTCATCGGCGCGTCGGGCGGCGACGGGACGGGCGGCACGGCCGCCTCAGGAGGAGGAACGGAAATGACGGCGACTGAAGGGACCGGCGGCGACATGACGGGCGGCGGCATCGCATCGGGCGGCGGCACCGGCACGGACGGCGGCGGCGCGGGCGGCGGAGTCACCGAGCAGGTGCGCGGCCAGATCTACAATCTTCGCGACCAGGCCGGAGGCAAGGTCCGCGATTTCGCCGATACCGGCAAGACCCGGGCGACCGACCTGCTCGAGGAGCTTTCGCGGGTCGTCGCCGACACCGCGGACTCGATCGACGAGCGCCTCGGCAACAATTACGGCGAATATGCCCGCAAGGCGGCGGACAGCGTCTCGACGCTCGCCGACAATCTGCGCGGCAAGGACGTCGACGAGCTGTACGACAATGTCCGCTCGGCGGTCCGCAAGAGCCCCGGCGTCGCCATCGGAATCGCCGCGGTGGTCGGCTTCACCCTGGTTCGGCTGGTCAAGGCCGGCATGGCCGACGAGGATGAGGGCAGCGGCGGCGGCGGCCGGCGGACCAGCAAGGGCTCGGGAGCCTGAGCTTGGACGCTCCGGCGGGGACCGACGAAGGCTCGCTCGGCGAGCTGTTCGGCCGATTGTCCGACGATGCGCGCGCCTATGCGGCGGCCGAGGCGAAGCTCTATCAGGCGATCGCCTCGCGCCGCCTGTCGCGGGCCCGCAACGGCGCCATCGCGCTGGTCGCGGCGGCCTTGCTCGCCAACGCCGCCCTGATCGTCCTGCTGATCGGGCTGGCGCTGCAGCTCGCCGATCTGGTCGGGCCGGCGCTGGGCGGCCTGATCGTCACGGCGCTCGTCCTCGGCCTCGCCTTCCTGCTCGTCCGCTACGGCGCCGCCAAGCTCGGCGCGCTGTCGGGCGATGCCGAGGAGCGGGCGGCGCTGGCGGCCGGGGAACGGCTGGCATGAGCGCCGACGACATCCGGCTCGCGCGCGCCGAGGCGGAACGCGCCCGCCGCCGTCTCGCCGAGACCACGTCGGAGCTTCAGCAGCGGCTGAAGCCCGGCACCCTGGCCAGCCAGGCCTGGGCCGGGGTCAAGGACAAGAGCGGCGACCTCGCCGAGGACGCGGTCGAGGCGGTGAAGGCGAGGCCCGTCATCGTCTCCGCCGCCCTCGCCGCCTTCACCCTCTTCCTCGCCCGAAGCCCGATCAAGGCGGCCGTCGGCCGCTTCCTCGACGGCGACGACGAAGAGCCGAAACTCGAAAAGACAGCCCGCCCGAAGCGGGCCCGTAAAGAAGGAGCAAGCGTATGAGCAGCACCACCGACGAACGGCCCGCCTCGGCCTCGGCCACCAGCAGGGGCGCCGACGGCGAAAGCCGGGAGAGCCGCGTGCCGGCGGCGCGCCAGGCCTATGAGAGCGCCCGCGAGCGCACCGCGGCGGCCTATGCCGCGGCCCGCGAAAAGGCGGGCAGCGCCTATGAAAGCGCGGGCCGGCGGGCCGGCGAAGGCATCGATTCCAATCCGATCGCGGCCGTCGTCGGCGGCCTCGCGGTGGGCGCGATCGTCGCCGCCTTGCTGCCGCGCACCCGCCGCGAGGACGAGATGCTCGGAAGCGCCGGCCGCCGGGTCAACGAGGCCGCTCGCGAAGCCGCCCGGGCTGCCCGCGAGGCGGGCAAGGGCCAGCTCGACGAGCTCGGCCTCAGCCGCGACGGGCTGAAGAGCAGGATCGACGAGTTCACCGGCCGGGCGGTCGGCGCCGTCAAGAGCTCCGCCGGAGCGGCCGCCGGCGCCGCGCGCGGCAAGGGCAAGGCGTGAGGACGAGCGCCCCGGAGGGCTTGCCTTCCGGGGCGCCGCTTTCCGACGGAAACGGAATGAGCAAGCTCCACCTCGTCTTCGGCGGCCGGGTCAAGGACCCGCGCGGCCTCGATTTCGACCTCGCCACCATCGATCTGGTCGGCCTGTTCCCCGATTACGCCAGCGCCCTCGACGCCTGGCGGGGCCGGGCCCAGCGGACCGTCGACGATGCCGAGATGAAATATGTCGTCGTCCACCTCCACCGCCTGCTCGAGCCCGAGATGGGGGAATAAACGTCGTCCCGGCGAAGGCCGGGACCCCGGGGGGTGAAGAATGCCGCGCCTGTTCCTCACTGGGATCCCAGCCTTCGCTGGGATGACGTGCATGCGGAACCCGCCCCGTCCTGCCGGGTTCGACCGGGGCAACAACCCAGGATGAACCGGTGAAAGGCTTCGGCTACCTGATCTCGATCCTCAGCGTCTTCCTGCTCGCCGCGGGCTCTTTGAAGACCGCCTCGAGCGATCCGCTACTTCTGCTCTGCCTGATCGCCGGCATGACGACCTCCATCATCGGCATGGGCCTGCGCTACTGGTCCTATCGACGCGAGCGATCGGAAAAGCGGGCCTGATGCGCCTCGCCGCGGCCTGGCTGGTCCATCTGTTCACGGCGAGCGGGGTCGTTCTCGCCCTGCTGGCGCTCGACTCGACGATCCGCGGCGAGTGGGCCATGGCCCTTCTCTGGCTGCTCGCCGCTCTCGCCGTCGACGGGATAGACGGGACTCTGGCCCGGGCGGCGAGGGTCAAGGAGGTGGTTCCGCGCATCGACGGCGAGGCGTTCGACCTCATCGTCGACTATCTCAACTACGTCTTCGTCCCGGCCGTCTTCATCTGGCGCGCCGCGCTTGTGCCGCCGTCGCTGGCGCTGCCGCTGGCGGCGGCGATCCTGATCTCGTCCGTCTACGTCTTCGTTCGCCGCGACATGAAGACGGAGGACAATTATTTCCGCGGTTTCCCGGCCTTGTGGAACGTCGTCGTCTTCTACCTTTACGCCGCCCAGCCGGGCCCGGCCGCGGGCGCTGTGGTGGTGATCCTCTTCGCCATCCTGAGCTTCGCGCCGATCGTCTTCGTCCACCCGTTCCGGGTGCGCGAGTGGCAGCCCTGGCTGAAGCTGGCCGCGCTGGGCTGGGCCGCCGCCACCCTCGCCCTGCTTTGGCCGGGCTGGAGCGCTCCGGCGGCGCGTGCCTGGCTGGCCGCCTCTCTCGGCCTCGCCGCGATCCTGCTCGCCCTGGGCCTGGTGCGCAGCCTTCGCGGGCCTTCGACTCCGCCGGCCGGTTAACGCGATCTTAGCCACGCCCCCTCAGGGCGTCGCAAGCTTTGAGCATTATGCGCGAACGTCCCGAGCCGTCTCGGCTGCTGCGGAAGGTGATCGACCATGTGCCTGCGCGCCCTCATCGTGATGCTGCTTTTGTGCAGCCAGGCGGCCTTCGCGGCCGTCCCCTCGTGGCGGGTCACCGAAGTCGCCGGGGCGGTGCAGCTTCAGCACGGCGGGCGCGCCGTCCAGGCGGCGCGCGGGGCGATTCTGGACGCCGGCGATACCGTCACCACCGGCGCCAACGGCCGGGCGGTGCTGGTGAGAGGCCAGGAATATGTGATCGTCTCGGCGCGCTCGCGGCTGCGGCTGCCGCCGGCTGCGGAAGCGCGCGGAATCGTCCAGATGCTCCAGGATTTCGGTCGCGCCACCTTCCGCATCGAGAAGAAGGAAACCCCGCATTTCGGGGTGCGCACCCCCTATCTGGTCGCCCTGGTCAAGGGCACCGTGTTCACCGTCGACGCCGACAAGGGCGGAGCTCGGGTGGCGGTGGAGGAAGGCCGGGTCGAAGTGGCGACTCCCGACGGCGGCGCGCGCCAGATGGTCGAGGCCGGAATGGCGGCGACGCTGAGCGCCGCGCGGCCGGCCGACATCACCGTCCGGCCGGCGGCCGAGGTCGCCGGCGCCGAGTCCGCCGAAGCCGCGCGCGCCTGCGCCGCCGACGCGGCGCGCAGCTGCGGTCCAAGGCTCGCCTACCAGGCCGTCGAAGCGACGGAGGCCGTCTCCGCTCCGACTCCGCCCGCCGTCGCCGCGCCGACCGGCGAGCCCGCGCTGACCGTGGCGGTGCTGGAGCTCCGAGCCGCTCCGGCGCCGGCCCCGGCAGCCCCGGCACCGGCCCCCACGCCGGCGCCGGCGCCGGCTCCCGACCCCGCTCCGGCAGCGCCGTCGCCGGCCCCTGCCCCGGCCCCCGCTCCGGCTCCGAACCCGGCGCCTGTTCCCACTCCCGTTCCGACGCCCGATCCGGCAGCGGTCCCGGCCGTGCCGCCCACGCCGGTTCCGGGCGCGCCCTCGGCCCCCGCCACGCCGGCCGTGCCGCCGGTGGCGGTCCCGCAGCCGCCGGCTCCGACGACGCCGCCGCCGCCGCCGCTGCCGCCGGCGCCCGGCTCGAATTCGGGCCCGGGTTCCGATTCGGGGTCCGGCTCCAATTCCGGCCCGGGCTCGAACTCGGGTTCGGGTTCGGGTTCGGGCTCCAACTCCGGTCCGGGCAGCGGAACCACTCCGCCCCCCGCCCCGCCTTCGGAGCCCGCACCCGCCCCTGAACCCGCGCCCGCGCCTGCGCCGGCCCCAGCGCCCGCCCCTGAACCCGCGCCCGCGCCCGCGCCCGCCCCTGCGCCTGCGCCGGCCCCGGCGCCTGAGCCGGCTCCCGCACCGCCGCCCGCCCCTGAACCGGCGCCTGCGCCTGCGCCTGAACCCGCGCCCGCGCCCGCTCCCGAACCGGCGCCCGCTCCGGCTCCGGCTCCGGCTCCGGCCCCCGCTCCGGCGCCCGCTCCGGCCCCCGGCCCGGGCCCGATGCCGCCGCCTCCGCCGTCGCAGCCCTCCTGCAAGCTGATCAACCTGCTGCTCGTCTGCATCTGAACCGCGGCCTTCATCCCTAACCCTTCGTCAACCTCGTTCCGCTAGGAAAGTCGCCTCAAGGGGCAAGGCACGGAGGCGAGGCGAGGCATGGGGAGACGGCGGGTGACGCTGGCGCCGCTGTGCCTTGCCTGGCTGGCCCTGGCCGGCGCCGCTCCGCCGCGTCTCGAGGTCGCGAGCCGGGACCTTGAAGATCCGGTCCCCCTCGCCGGCGGCGCCGCCGCTTCGATGACCGTGCCGGTGGAGCCCGGCGAGCAATATCCCCCGACCCGGCGCGAGGAGGCGGCGCCGGTCGCCTCGCCCGCCGCCCCTCCCGCGCCGCCGACTTCGCGCCGCGCCGATTTCAAGCTCTCGGTCGACATGAGCGTGACGGCCGACAGCAACGTCACCAACGGCACCCGGCTCCACGCCGTGCCGATCGACTTCGGCGACGGCCCGTTGCCGGTGCCGGTCGATCCCAATCTTCGCGAGCGCTCCGGCCTCGGCTACGGCGTCTCGGCGGCGGCCAGCGCCCGGCTGCCGGTCGCCGCCGAGGCGGCGCTGGCCCTCGACGTCGAGGGCTTCGCACTCGAATATGAAGGGCCGCGAAGCGACGACGCGTCGGCCCTGGTCGCGGCGGGGATCGAGTTCGGGGCGGGCGCCGTCCCCGACGGCTCGCTTCAGCTGATCGCCTTCGACCGCTGGTACGGCGGCGTGAAGGCGCTGGAAGGACTGGGCCTTCGCGGCCATTGGCGGTTTCCGCTCGACGAGCGAACCAACCTGCGCCTCGCCGTCGACGCCCGGATCTTCGATTCCGGCTATGGCGACCGGTTCGGCGGCCGCGAGGGCAGCCTCTACCTCAGCTACGAAACCGTCCTCAGCCCGCGCCTGTCGGCCTCGGCCGGCGTCTACGCCCATCGCCAATGGCTTCGCGACGACGCCTTCTCCAGCCTCGACGCCGGAATCTACGGCGGGCTCAGCGCCTATCTCGGCGAGGCTTTCACCGGCGGGGTGTCCGCCGGGCTCAGCCGGACCCGCTTCGACGAGCCCTTCCTTCTGCTCTCCGCCGAAGCGCGCTCCGACTGGCGCGGCTACGGCAGCGCCTGGCTGACCACCCGCCGGCCGGTCGCCTGGGGCCTGCATCCCTCGCTGACCTACACCTACAACCGGACGTCGAGCTCGATCGGCTATTACGACAGCCAGCGTCACCGGCTGCGCCTCGGCCTGAAGCGAAGGTTCTGACGATGCCGGCCCGGGTCCTCCGCCGTCTCGCCGAGCGCTGGCGCCCGGGGGCCCTGCTGCTCGCCGGGGCGATCGGCCTCGCCCTGCTCGCCTCCAATGCGGGCGACGGCGTCGACCAGGCGCTGATCGACGCCCGAGCCGCCCTCGCGGAACACCCGGCCAGCGGCTCGGTCCATATCGTCGAGATGGACGAGCGCAGCATCGCCGCCTTCAAGCAATGGCCCTGGCCGAGGCATATCCACGCCCAGGCGATCGACCGCCTGCGCGAGAGCCGGGCGGCGCTGATCGCGTTCGACGTCGATTTCTCCAGCCCTTCGCAGCCGAGCGAGGACGAGGCCCTCGCCGCGGCGCTCGAACGCGCCGGAGGGAGCGTCGTCCTGCCGACCTTCCGCCGCTCGGACGGCCCCGACGCCTCGCCGATTCCCGCCTTCGCCGGGAACGGCTTCCTCGCGACCGCCAACGTCTTCACCGAAGCCGATGGCGAGCTCAGGAACATGCCCTTCGGGATCGAGGTGGGGGGCCTGCCCCGCCCGTCGCTGGCCAGCATGGTCGCCGAACGGCCGGGCGCCGCCGGCGAGCTGTTCCCGATCGACCGCTCGATCGATCCCGCCTCGATCCCCCGGCACAGCATGGTCGACGTCGTCGCCGGCCGGGTGCCGGCGGCGAGCCTGGCCGGCAAGCGCATCCTGATCGGGATGACGGCGATCGAGGGCGGCGACCGCTATACGGTCGCCCGGCACGGGCTGCTTCCCGGCGTGGTGGTGCAGGCCCTTGCGGCGGAGACTCTGCTGGCGGGGAATCCGCCGCGGCCGTTGGGCGGCGGCCTCGCGCTGGCGCTGGCGCTGCTCGGCGCGGCCGCCGCGCTGAGGATCCGGCGCGGAGCAAGGATGGGCCTCGCTTTCGCCGCGGCGGCGACCGCGATCCTGCTGATGCCGACGGCGGCCGAGCGCCTGGCCGGGTTCGGCCTGGCGGTCGCCCCGGCGCTCGGAGCGCTGCTCGCCGCGGCCGTCGCGGGGGGAATCGGCCTTGCCGCCGCGCGCCGCCGCGAGGGAAGCCTGACCGATGCCGAGACCGGCCTTTCCAACCTCGTCGCGCTGGAACGCGACTGCCGGGGAAATGCGGAAGTCGCCATCGTCTTCGCCCGGATCGACGATTTCGCCGGCCTGCTCTCGACTCTGGGCGCCGCCGGCGCCGCCCAGCTCGTCCGGGCCGTCGCCGACCGGCTGGCGCTCGGCGCCTCGACCGCCCGGGTCTATCGCATCGACGAGGCCGGCCTTGCCTGGATCGAGCCCCCGAAAGCCCAGCTCGACGAGCGGTTCGACGGGCTCGACGCGGTGATGCGCCCGCCTTTCGTCGCCGGCCGCACGGTCGAGGTCAGGACCCATTTCGGCGTCGCCGCCGGCGCCGGTGCCTCGGCCCGCCAGCTCTGCGCCGACGCCGGCCTCGCCGCCCTCCACGCCGCCGAGGCGGGGCGGAGCTGGCAGATCTTCTCCCCGGCCGATCTCGAGCAGGCCAACTGGCGGGTGTCGCTGCTCGCCGAACTCGATTCCGCGCTCGAGCGCGGCGAGCTGTGGAACGCCTACCAGCCCAAGCTCGACCTCAGGACCGGCCGGATCGTCGCGGTCGAGGCGCTGGTGCGCTGGGACCATCGCGAGCGCGGCACCCTCGCCCCCGATTCCTTCATCCCGCTGATCGAGCAGCACGGCCGCGCCGCCGACATGACCCTCCACGTCATGGGCGAAGCGCTCGCCCAGGCCGCGGCCTGGAGCGAGGCCGGCTGCCCGCTCGCGGTCGCGGTCAACATCTCGGCGACCCTGCTCCACGACCCCGCCTTCGCGCACAGCCTGGAGCAATTGCTCCGCTCAAGCGGCTTTCCGGCGGATCAGGTGACCCTGGAAGTCACCGAATCCGCGGCCATGGCCGATCCGGACGCCGCCGTAGTCGCCCTGCAGCGCTGGCGCGGGCTCGGAGTCGGAGTCTCGATCGACGATTATGGCACCGGCCAGTCCTCGCTCTCCTACCTGCAGAAGATGCCCGCCACCGAGCTCAAGATCGACCGGGTCTTCGTCGCCGCCATGGCCGAGGATCCGCGCAACCGGATCCTGGTCCGCTCGACCATCGCCATGGCCCACGAGCTCGGCCTGGAGGTCGTCGCCGAGGGTATCGAGGATGAAGCCACCCTCGATCTGCTCCGCGACATGGGCTGCGACGTGGCCCAGGGCTATTTCATCAGCCGGCCGCTGAGGGCGGAGGCGGTGGCGGGGTTCGCCGAGGCAGCGGCCTTTGGGCCGGGCCTGAAGCGGGCGGCCGGATAACGTTCCCGACCGCCCGCGGCGCCGTCGCTTCCTGTCAGGCGATGTGAACGAACGCCTCACCTGGCATAAGGATGTCGATCGACCGGGCGAAGCCGTGGCTTCCGCCAATATTGTCGGAATAGCCGAGGAACACGTCGCCGGCCTTGATGGTCGTGCCGTCGGCGAAGACCGCGTCCGTCGTCGCGTAGAGCGTATTGCGGCCTTCCTTGATGTCCTCGCCGGTCTGGAAGCCTGTGAGGCTGAGCGCCAGCAATCCGATGTCCTGCAGGCCCGATAATTCGCCGGCGTCGACCACCGCATCCGAATCCGCATCTTTCCAGACACCGAACCGCGCGAAGTCGGCATCGCCTTCGTCGAGCGAACCATTGGCATTAGTGTCGAACGCCCGCAAACCGTCGAGATCTGAGACGAAGCCGTCTTTCTTTCCATAGATCCGGCCAAAGGCGATCTCGTCGGCCGTGATGTCGCCATCGCCATTGCGGTCGAAGACAAGGATGCCGTCGCCGGAACCGACCCAGCCCGTCTGCTCTCTGATCCCGTCACCGTTCCAGTCGAAATAGATTCCGGACTTCTTCGCCGCGATCAGTTCGAAGCCGTCCCCGTCGAGGTCGAGGATGAGAGGTGGAATAGACCCGCCGCCGCCGGGCTTCACCACCCCGCCGCCACCAGTCCCGCCGCCGCCACTGCTGCCGCCCGAACCACTGGGGGGGATGGGATAGAGCGACGCGACTGAGACCGGCCCAACATAGCTCGTTACGAAATTGTTCAGGTCGTAGAATTTGTCATCGACGAACAACATGTCGTGGGGACCGTATAGCGCGGCGAATCCCGACAGCGTGATCTGGCCACCGCCGGTTCCGGCGATGAAGACGTACAGGGTCGAGCCGCTGAGGCTCAGAGTCACGTCCGCCGCGGTGATTCCTTCGCCGAGGGAGACGACGTCGCCCTTGATCTCGCCATAGTCGCGATCGACGAAGACGTCATATCCGCCACCACGCTCCCAGAAATAATAGTCGTTTCCGGCTCCGCCGTAGAGGTAGTCGTTGCCGGCGCCGCCGCCCATCCTGTTGGAACCGGGTTCCAGATAATAATAATTGTCGGTTCTGCTGGCGTAGGCGGTATCGTTCCCAGCACCCCCGAAGAAATGCTCGACCTGCTGCTGGGTCATGTTGCCGAAATAGAAGCCGGTCGTATCCTCCACCATGACGATGTCGCCATAGCCGAGCGTGTTGTATCCGCCGTTGATGGCGGTCCAGCTGTCGGTGGCGTCGACGAGGAAGACGTCCTCCCCGTGCCCGCCGGAATAGGTGTCCGCACCTGCGCCGCCCGCAAAATAATCGTTACCGTCGCTGCCGCCCAAATAGTCGTTGCCCTCATTGCCGGCGAGGATCACTCCCGCAGCCCCCAACGTACCGCTCGAGGTATAGAGGGTATCGCTGCCGGAGCCGCCCTGGACGATTTCGAAGGAATAGGCAGCCACATCCAGGTAGATCGCCTGCGCCGAGGTGTAGATTAAAGTGTCCTGGCCGACGCCGCCCTGGACGGTGGCTCCGGCGAAATCGGCATAATCGGATACGATGATGTCGTCTCCCCCTTGTCCCAGGAGAGTGTCGGCGCCGTCGCCCCCCACGAGCAGATTCGCCGCGCTCGTGCCGACCGCATAATCGTTTCCGGAATTGCCGACGAAGTCGACGAAGTTGGAATAGCCCGCGTAGCTCGCGGTGCTGAGGTCCAGGGCGACGCCGGCTGCGCTGGTCTGCACCCACAAATGCATGGTTCCATAGGTGGTGATGGAAACGATCCCATCCGAATAGACATGCTGATGGTAGGGCACGCTCTGCAGCGCGACGTCGGCAAAGCCGCCGACGCCGCCGTTCGACCGGACGAACTGGCCCGAATTGAAGGTGAAGACGCCACGAAGCGTTTCGGCCGGGTCGTCTGGACTGGAAACCTGCTGAACCCCGGCGCTGAGGTTGATCGCGGCGATGCCGTGCTCGGCCAGCGTTTTGACTTCATTGGACTCGAACTTTCCGTTCTGGTTTAAGTCGCGGCCGATCTTCATTTTGACGAAGTAGGTGTCCGCGGCGTTGAGAACCCCGTCGCGATTGCTGTCGAAGGCGTGAAGGGCCTCGAGATCGGTTCGGGCATCGTGCACGAATGACGTCAGCACGGCCTCGTTGTGCTGACCGATGCCGTCGCCATTCTCGTCATAAATGAGCAGGCCGTCGTCGGGGCCCAGCCAAGCGCTGAGCTCCGAGCGCCCGCTGCCATGAATGTCGATGAGCACAGGTGAGTTCAGGCTTATATATTCTATGCCATCGCCGTCGAGGTCGAGCGCAATGGGACTGCATACCGTTACGAAGCGGCCACCGTTAATGGTAAATCCGTCTTGCCAATTCCCGTAGGCCGGCGGCCCAGGAACGTAAATCTCGCCGCAGTGCAGACCACGACCCGCTTCAGGCGGACGATAGCTAGCTTCACCTGCACCCGCCGTGCCGCTGTGATTGTTCGGGTTCTGAATGGACTGCTGTTCTTCGAGACGACATCCCTCCCGAAGGCTCGCCTGCTGATCGCTACCGGCCTTGGCCCATACTCCGACTGCAAAACTCGCGCCGCTCAATACCGCCGAGGCAAGCTGACCACCCGGGATGATAGAAGTAACAAGCGCTCCTGTTCCGAGTGCAATAGAGATGTTCGTAAGCTTGCTCGCCGTCGCGCCCACCATTTTCTCGGCTTCGCATTGTGTTCTAGCCATTTAAAGTTCCCTCCATGACATCCTGTTGTTTGCTCTGAAGAACCCCAGTGAATTCGAACGGCGGCCATACTCCCCCGTTGCGGGAAATTATTCCCGCACTCGATGCATCGCTGCAGAGGGATAAATGGCGCCCATGACCGACGCGGCAATGCTCGGCGCAGTCCGGCAGCAAGTCATAGATAAGAAGAGGGCAAGGCCCCTATTCAGAACAGCCCTGACTATGCACTACGTTACGCTAACATTATTCTATTACTCCGACTCAGTTCGATTCGCCACGAGTCGTGCAAGTTTATGACGCAGATCGCCGTCTCTTGCTAGATGGAATTTCTGCCATGTCACGAATAATCCACACATTCCGCAGGTCTCTGGCTACGCCAACCGATGCAGCGCCGGACAATCGAAACTATCGCAGTAGTCTGCAAAGAACAGACCGGGCTTTATTACAGAGATGCAATATCACGAGACGGCGTGCCGTGCCGGCGTTATGTCCTGTCTTCGGATTCCGCCGTCCCTGCAAAGGCGTTGCGGACGTGTTTGGCTGCACCCAGGCATCCCAGCAGCACAGCCACTATTATCGCGGCGTCGACCAGCCAAGGAATTCCCGTCGAAATATCGGATTCGAGCACATGAAGCGTCTGACCCGACAACGCTACCAACAGCGCCGCAGCTATCGCATAACGCGATCTGTCGCCAAGGCGGAAGGCGAACAGGAAGGCACAGCCGAAGGCTAGAAATGAGACGGCAATATTGAGGCTGTCGCCATAAAGCATCTCTTCAGCTCCTCATTATCCAAAATACAACCGCGACGTGGGTTCGCGATATTCGGGAGTTGGCGAATAGCTGGGCAGCAGTGTTCAGCCGCAACGGTGCCGTGACACCACCGATGGCCTGACCAACCGCGCAAACAGCAGGAAGAGGGGTTGAAGACGCGTCCGACACTTGGCCGGCTCGCCGGATCGGCGCCGCCACCCACGTACTCATCGCAACACGCACAGACCCAGACACTCAGCCGGATAATCCCCACGACCACGTTTCGGCGATTCGGTTCTTGGCCCTGCCCGAATCGCCCTGGAGACAAGCATATGACAAAGTTGGACAATCGCGAAAGATGTAGATTTTGTTTGACCACACGGCTGGGATTGTTTCCCTCTGGGGACGACGGCAAATCGGCCCGCTACCGAATCGGTTTCGGGCACCGGCCAGCTATCGTCGCGTCGCTATGTCAGCTACGCTGGCGAGATCACGTCGGGCCCTAAGCCCCCCGCCACCTTAGCAGAAGCAGCGGCCTCGCCAGCGCCATGCCGGCGAGGAAGCCGCCGATGTGGGCGGCGACGGCGATGCGCAGGCCGCTGGTCTCGAAGGTGAAGCCGACCAGCAGCTGGAGGACGATCCAGGCGCCGCCGAGCCAGAGGGCGTGGAGGAAGGTGGCGAGGCCGGGATGGGCGACCTTCACCTTGTTGCGGCCGAACAGCAGGGCATAGGCGCCGAGCAGGGCCGAGATGGCGCCGCTGGCGCCGACCATCGGCGCCGTCCCCGCCGGATCGACCGCATATTGGGCGGCCGCCGCCGCATAGGCGCCGACGAGGTAGAGGATGGCGATCCCCCGGCCGCCGAGGACGGGTTCGACCGATCGGCCGCAGAAGAGCAAGGTGATCAGGTTGAGGAACAGGTGGAAGAAGCCGGAATGGACCAGGGTCGCGGTCAGCGGCGTCAACAGCGCCGGGACCGGCAGGTCGGCGCCGGCGAGGGTGCCGATCCGCGCCGGGATGAAGCCGCCGGCGATCGCCGCGCCCTCCTGCCAGCCGGCGAGCCAGGCGGGCAGCCAGGCCGCGGCGGTCAGGCCGGCGATGGCGAGGGTGACCGGCGCCCGGCGCAGGTCTTCGGGCGGGCGCATCAGCTCGGGCTCGTCATTGCGAGGAGCGGAGCGACGCGGCAATCCAGCTGACCTCGACGGCCGCACTGGATTGCTTCGCTGCCGCCCCGGCGGCAGTTTATCCCGAGCGCCGCCGCGGGCGGCGTCGAAGGGCTCGCAATGACGGTGCCCAAGGCGCGAAACCTAGATGAACTCGACCTTCTCGATCGAATAATAACGGTCGCCCGAGGGGGTCGTGACCTCGACCTCCTCGCCGATCGTCCGGCCGATCAGGGCGCGGCCGAGCGGCGAGTTGTAGGAGATCCGGCCGACGCGGGCGTCCGCCTCGGTCTGGCCGACGATCTGGTAGGTGACCGGCTTGTCGTCCTCGTCGAGCAGGTGGACGGTGGCCCCGAAGACGACCTTGTCGCCGGAGAGCGTCGTCGGATCGATCACCATCGCGCGGGAGAGGCGGTCCTCGATGTCGGCGATCTGCGCCTCGACCTGGCCCTGGCGCTCCTTGGCGGCATGATATTCGGCATTCTCGGACAGATCGCCATGGCCGCGGGCGACCTCGATCGCCTCGATCACCGACGGGCGCTCGACCATCTTGAGGTGGCGCACCTCGGTCTGAAGCTTCTCATAGCCTTCGGCCAGCATCGGCATCTTGTCGACCGTCGCCATCGCCACTCACCTTTCGTCAAAAACTCTCTTGAGGGCGCCTCCCGGTGGAAAGACGCCCTGATTGCGTGTTCAGTTGTTCAGGATCACGCTCGCGAGGCTGAATAATAGTCCTGCAGCGACTTCACTTCAAGGCTGTGCTCCCCGAGGGCCGCGATCGCCCTCACCACCGCGGCGCTGGAGGCGGCCGTGGTGAAATAAGGCACCTTGGCCATGACCGCCGAGGCCCGGATCGACGCCGAGTCCTTGTGGCTCTGCCAGCCTTCGGTGGTGTTGAAGACGATGTCGACGCCGCCGTCCTTGATCCGGTCGACGATATGCGGCCGGCCCTGGGCGACCTTGTTGACCCGCTCGACCGCGATGCCCTGGCTGGCGAGCCAGGTCGCGGTACCGGCGGTGGCGATCGCCTTGAAGCCCATCTCGACCAGCGCCCGGACCGGCGCCGTGATCGCTTCCTTGTCGCTGTCCTTGACCGAGACGAACAGGGTTCCGCAAAGCGGCAGCTCGAGCCCGGCCCCGAGCTGGGACTTGAGGAAGGCCTTGGCGAAATCCATATCGATTCCCATGACTTCGCCGGTGGACTTCATTTCCGGTGAGAGCACGGGGTCGGTCCCGGGGAACCGGGCGAACGGGAACACCGCCTCCTTGACCGCGATATGGGCGACGTCGGTGCGAAGCGGCAGGAAGCGCATCAGCGGCTCGCCCGCCATCACCCGGGCGGCGATCTTGGCGATCGGCGTGCCCAGCGTCTTGGCGACGAAGGGCACGGTCCGGCTCGCCCGGGGATTGACCTCGATCAGATAGACGGCCCCGTCCTTCACAGCGAACTGGACGTTCATCAAGCCCTTGACCCCGAGCGCCAGCGCCAGCGCCCGCGTCTGCCGCTCGATCTCGGCGACGATGGCGGGGTCGAGACTGTAGGGCGGAAGCGAGCAGGCGCTGTCCCCCGAATGGACCCCCGCTTCCTCGATATGCTGCATCACCCCGGCGATGGCGACGTCGCGGCCGTCGCTGATGGCGTCGACGTCGACCTCGATCGCGTCGCGCAGATATTTGTCGATCAGCACCGGGCTGTCGCCCGAGACCTGGACGGCGGTGACGATATAATCCTCGAGCTGGGCCGGCCCGTCGACGATCTCCATCGCCCGGCCGCCGAGCACGTAGGAGGGGCGGGTGAGGACCGGATAGCCGATCCGATCGGCGACCGCGATCGCCTCCTCGCGGCTGCGGGCGATTCCGTTCTCGGGCTGCCTCAGGCCGAGCTTGTTGACCAGGGCGGCGAAGCGCTCGCGGTCCTCGGCGAGGTCGATCGCGTCGGGCGAGGTTCCGAGGATTGGGATGCCGGCCTTCTCCAGCGCGGCGGCGAGCTTGAGCGGCGTCTGGCCGCCGAACTGGACGATGACCCCGACGAGCTCGCCGCGCGACTGCTCGACATGGAGGATCTCGAGCACGTCCTCGGCGGTGAGCGGCTCGAAATAGAGGCGGTCGGAGGTGTCGTAGTCGGTGCTGACCGTCTCCGGGTTGCAGTTGATCATGATCGTCTCGAAGCCGGCGCCGTCCTCCCCGGAGCCGAGTGCGTAGGCGGCGTGGACGCAGCAATAGTCGAACTCGATCCCCTGGCCGATCCGGTTGGGCCCGCCGCCGAGGATGACGACCTTGCGCCGGTCCGAGGGCTGGCTCTCGTCCTCGGGCTCGCCGAAGCTGGGCGCCTCATAGGTCGAGTACATGTAGGGCGTCCTCGCCTCGAACTCGGCGGCGCACGTGTCGATCCGCTTGAAGACGGGACGGACTCCGAGCTTGTGGCGAAGCGCCCTCACCTCGTCCTCGGTGGTCGCTCCGATCAGGGCCTTGGTGACGTCATGCAGCAGGCCATGGCTGCGCGCGCGGGTCTTGACCCCGGTGCCGCGTATGCCGGCGCCCCTCAGCGCGAGCTCGGCCAGCCGCCGGTCCGAGAAGCCCATCGCCTTGAGGCGCCGCATGCCCGCGGCGTCGCGCGGAAGGCCGTCGCGGCAGACCGCCTCCTCCTCGTCGACGATCTCCTTGAGGCGCTCCAGGAACCAGGGATCGTATTTGGCGATGGCGTGGATCTCGGCGACGGTGAGGCCCTCGCGGAGCGCCTGGGCGGCGACGAGCAGCCGGTCGGGCGTCGGCCGGGCCAGCGCCGCCTCGATCTCGATCCGCGGAGCGCCGTAGAGCTCCCTCACCCCGTCGAGGCCGATGAGGCCGATCTCGAGGCTTCGAAGCGCCTTCTGAAGGCTTTCGTGGAAGTTGCGGCCGATCGCCATCGCCTCGCCGACCGACTTCATCGCCGTCGAGAGCAGGGCCTCGGAGCCCTTGAACTTCTCGAAGGCGAAGCGCGGGATCTTGGTGACGACATAGTCGATCGTCGGCTCGAAGCTGGTCGGAGTGACTCCGGTGATGTCGTTCTGGATCTCGTCAAGCGTGTAGCCGACCGCGAGCTTGGCGGCCACCTTGGCGATCGGGAAGCCGGTCGCCTTCGACGCGAGCGCCGAGGAGCGCGACACGCGCGGGTTCATCTCGATGACGACGAGCCGGCCGTTCTCGGGATTGACCGCGAACTGGACGTTGGAGCCGCCCGTCTCGACTCCGATCTCGCGCAGGCAGGCGATGCTTGCGTTGCGCATGATCTGATATTCCTTGTCGGTCAGCGTCAGCGCCGGAGCGACGGTGATCGAGTCGCCGGTGTGGATTCCCATCGGATCGACATTCTCGATCGAGCAGACGATGATCGCGTTGTCCGCCTTGTCGCGGACCACCTCCATCTCATATTCCTTCCAGCCGAGCACCGATTCCTCGATCAGCACTTCGGTGGTCGGCGAGGCATCGAGCCCGCCGGTGACGATGTCGACGAACTCCTCGCGATTGTAGGCGATCCCGCCCCCGGTGCCGCCCAGCGTGAAGCTCGGCCGGATGATCGCCGGGAGGCCGACCAGGTCGAGCGCCCGGACCGCTTCCTCGAGGCTGTGGGCGATGGCCGAACGCGGGCTTTCCAGGCCGATCTTCGACATGGCGTCGCGGAACTTCAATCGGTCCTCCGCCTTCTCGATCGCCTCGGCGTCCGCGCCGATCATCTTGACGCCGTATTTCTCCAGGGTCCCGTCCTTGAAGAGCGCCAGGGCGGTGTTGAGCGCCGTCTGCCCGCCCATCGTCGGGAGAACCGCGTCGGGCCGCTCCTTCTCGATGATCAGCCGGACGAACTCCGGAGTGATCGGCTCGACATAGGTGGCGTCGGCGAGCTCCGGATCGGTCATGATCGTCGCCGGGTTCGAATTGACCAGGACGATCCGGTACCCTTCCGCCTTCAGAGTCTTCGCCGCCTGAGTCCCCGAATAGTCGAACTCCGCCGCCTGACCGATGACGATCGGGCCTGCGCCGATGATGAGGATCGAGGAGATGTCGGTTCGGCGGGGCATTGGTTATGATATACTCTTGTGGTACATATTGCTGGAAACCAATGAATCGGAGTCGCGATGCATCGCAAGTCTAAAAACAAGGTCGAGGAGGATCGCGTGGGCTTCAAAGGCCCTGCCAGCCCCGAAGTGTCCCCCGGTCATTCGCCGGACGGGAACGACTGGGGCGACGACTGGGTGCACAAGCTCATCGCTATGACCCGCCCAGGAGTCGAAATCGAATTTCCGTCGCGCACTCTCTCCGACCGCCCGATCCCGTTCGAATATGATGATTTTAGTTGATACGAACGTCTTCAGCGAAATCACCAAGCCTCGACCTGACCAACGGGTGGTGGATTGGCTTTTTCGGCATCGCGAACAGAC
>DASVVX010000112.1:0-23053 GCA_036386295.1 Allosphingosinicella sp. | reverse complement strand
GGCCCGTCTGATCCAGCCGCACCAGGTTCTGGTAGCCGTTCGGACGGTCGAGCAGATTGGCCGGGCGCGGCGTGCAGGCGAGGCCCACGGCCTGGGGCGCCAGGGTCTCCAGCAGGGCCGCGGTGGCCTGCATCCGTGCGCGGGCCACGGCGGCGCTGCGCTGGGCGGCGATGGTCAGGCTGGCGGTCTGGTCACGAGCGTCGCGCCGGAATTCGTTGACGGCCTGGAGCACGCCGAGCGCAAGCACCGGGGTGAGCGCGAGCGCCATCGCCAGCCCCAATCGGAACCGGATGGTGGTGATTGCCCGGCGCCCGCGCATGGCTATCGCGGGCCGCTCAGCCGCTCCGCATCGGCCAGGATGGCGCGCATGGCTTCGCCCGCGGGGGCGCCGTCACGGTCGTAGGCGCCCTGCTCAAGTATGCCCTGGAGCGCGCGGCGCGCGCGGCTGACCCGGCTCTTCACCGTGCCCACGGCGCAGCCGCAGATCTCGGCCGCCTCCTCGTAGGCGAAGCCGCCGGCGCCGACCAGGATCAGCGCTTCACGCTGCGGCTGCGGCAAATGGAGCAGGGCGCGCTGCATGTCGGTCAGCTCGACATGGCGGTCCTGGCTCGCCGGAGCGGCGAGCATCTTCGACGCGGTGATCTCGTCCCACTCGCCCTTGAAGCGGGCCCGGCGCATCTGGCTGAGGAACAGGTTCCTCAGGATGATGAAGGTCCAGGCGCGCATGTTGGTGCCGGCCTGGAAGCGCTTCCTCGCGGCCCAGGCCTTGAGCAGGGTCTCCTGGACGAGGTCGTCGGCGAGGTCGCGGCTGCCCGAGAGCGAGCGGCCGAAGGCGCGAAGATGCGGGATGACCTGGGCGAGCTGGTCCTTGAACTCGTCGTCGGGCAGCGGGACGGGCTCGAAGCGCGGCTTCTCCTCGTCGCCATCGTCGTCGTCGCTGGATGCCGGCTGCTGACTCAAGCTGCCCCCGTTAGGATACGCGTTACTGGATCGGGTCGTGCGGTTCGAAAGGGGCGGAGCCCCGCTCTCATCTGCCAAGGATGTAGGCCTCTAGCGCCAGAGAAACAACAGCAGCACGAACGCCAGGATCACCAGACCGAGCGAGATCGGCAGGATATAGCGCGTCATGTGGGGGGTCGCTCCCGCCCGCGCGCGCGTCGTGTCGATATGCTCGCCCTCGTCCATGATCCCTCGGTTCCGCTCGTTATGAGGGCGCAACGCCCGCTGCCCGGGCGGGTTCCCCTAGGCCGGCAAAGTCGCGCTGTCGAAGAACAGGGCCTGGGCGATCGCCGCCTTCACCGTCGAGCGCTGGAACGGCTTGGTGATGAGGAAGGTCGGCTCGGGACGCTCGCCGGTCAGAAGCCGCTCCGGGAAGGCGGTGATGAAGATGACGGGAACCTGGAATTCCTGCAGGATGTCCTTGACCGCGTCGATGCCCGAGCTGTCGTCGGCGAGCTGGATGTCGGCGAGCACCAGGCCCGGGCGGCGCGCCATCGCCTGCGCGACGGCCTCGTCGCGGGTCACGGCGACTCCGGTAACGTTGTGGCCGAGGTCGCGGACGATCGTCTCGATGTCCATGGCGATGATCGGCTCGTCCTCGATGATCAGCACGTCGGCGCGCGTCTGGCGCTCGATCTCGGCGAGAGCCTCGGCGACCAGATGCTCGACGTCCTCGCTCGAGGCGCCGATCAGATAGCCGGCATCCTCGGGCGTGAAGCCCTCCATCGCGGTGAGCAGAAGCGCCTGGCGCGACAGCGGCGTGATCTGGGCGAGCCGGGCCTTGGCGATATCCTCGGGATTGTCCGAGCCGACGTTGCCGGGATCCTCCTCGATATTGGCCGACGACCATATGGCGTGGAAGGTCCGGTAGAGGCCGAGCCTCGGATCGACGTCACGGGGGAATTCCGCCGGCGCCGCGACGATGGCCTCGAGCGTCGCCTTGACGAACGCGTCGCCGTGGCTCTGGCTGCCGGTGAGCGCGCGCGCATAGCGCCTCAGGAAGGGGAGATGCGGCGCGAGATCCTGACCAAGCGACATGTTCGTTGCGACTCCTGTTCGATCCGGGGTGCTATTGAGGTTGTGCCCGCGCATTGCAAGCCGCCTTCCGGCGTCTTCGGCAACACGTACAGGAGAGAAAATCGGCCCGGCCCGCTCCTCACGCGGCGTTGGAACCAATCAGCGAGTTTTTTGTTTCCACGGCGACTGCGGACCAGTATCTGGCCGCGGGGTGGGTCCTGCGCATTCGGTTTTCGACTTTCGATCGGGACGCGGCGGGCTCGAGGTCAAATGAGCGGGCGTGGCGACGACGTCGCGAGGGGTAGACGATTTGAGCTTCGAGAACGAGAGCGGTCGCCGGCGCAAACCCGATACCATCCCTCCGGCCAATAGCGAAAAAATGTCCAAGACCGGTAAGAAGCGCGGCCCCAACGCCGAGATCGGCCACGCGCTGCGCAAGGCCTATAGCGACGCCGTCGACGAAGCCATCCCTCCCGAGATGCTCGATCTGCTCGGCAAGCTCGGTTAGGGCCCGCGCCTTGGCCTCACCGGATCACCGTGGCGACTGAAGGCAAAGGCTGGCTTGCATCCCGCTTCGCCCGGCTCCCGACCGGGCTCAAGATGCTGCTCATCTTCAGCGCCGCGCTGTTCCCGCTCGGCCTCATCGCCATCCTCGCCTCAATCCAGAGCGCCGGGCAGAAGCGCGCGGACCGGGCCGAGGAGACGCTCGCCAGGCTCGAGCTGAAGGCGCAGCGCCTCAACTCCGCTTTCTCGCGCAGCGTCCTGACCATCAACACGGCCAGCGTCGCCATCGCCCTCACCTCCGAGAATTCGGGAGTGTGCCAGACCACCCTTCGCCAGCTCGAGCAGGGTCCGGTGCCGGTGCGCTACGCCCTCTACGGCGCAAGCGGCCGACTGCGCTGCGCCAGCGCCGGCTTCACGCCTTCGCCCGGCCCGGCCCGGGCGCCGAGATCCGGCACCATCGTCCGGCTTCACGAGGACGGCTCGGCGCTCAGCCTGTACGTGTTCGGCGAGGGCGGCACTCTGGAAGGGATCGCCGAATATCGCCGGGCGCCGCTGCGCGAGCTGACCTACATCCCCGGCACCCGCCCCGATTTCGATCTCGATCTCAGCGACGGCGCGCGCCGGATGGTCCTCCGCTCCGACTTCAAGGGCGGCGCCTGGCGGCAGCGGGTGGAAGGGGTCCGGCCCGTCGCCGGCGGCCAGCTTCGGCTGCACATCCTGCTCTCCGCCGTTCCGATCACCCTGCCCGACATGCTTCTCATCCTGCTGCCGGTGCTGATGTGGCTGTTCGCCGCCCTGATCGGCTGGCTGATCCTCAACCGGCTGGTGCTGAGCCCGCTCGGGCGGATGCAGCGGGCCGTCGCCGCCTACAAGCCCGGCGACCGCCAGCTCGCCCTGCCCCGGGTCGCGACGCCGGTGCGGGAGATATCCGATCTCGGCGAGGCCTTCGACCAGGCGGTGCGGACCCTCGCCCATCACGAGGCCGAGCTCGAGGCGGCGGTCGAGCGCCAGACCAAGCTCGTCCGCGAGGTCCACCACCGGGTCAAGAACAACCTCCAGGTGGTCGCCTCGCTGCTCAACATCCATTCGCGCGGCTCGCCCAACGAGGAGGTCGCCGCCGCCTACGCCTCGATCCAGCGCCGGGTCGACGCGCTCGCCGTCGTCCACCGCAACCATTATGCCGAGCTCGAGGAGAATCGCGGAGTCGCCCTGAAGCCGCTCGTCTCCGAGCTCGCCGCCAACCTGCGCGCAACCGCGCCCGCCTCGGCATTGGGGATGAGCATCCGGCTCGCCCTCGAGCCCTATTACGCGACCCAGGACGTCGCCGTTTCGGTCGCCTTTTTGATCACCGAGATCGCCGAATATGCGATGCTGTGCGGCGCCGCCTCGGTCAGCATCGCGCTGACCGACGGCGCCGCGCCCGGCACTGCCCAGCTCACCGTCGAAGCCGACAGCCTGCGCACCGACGCCGGCGGCGATTCGACCCTGACCGAGCGGTTCGAGCGGATCGTCACCGGCCTCTCGCGCCAGCTCCGCTCGACCCTCGACCGCGACCCCGAGGCCGGCCGCTACACCCTCGCCATCGCGGTGGTGGACAAGGCGGAAAGGTAGTGCGCCGGGAATTCCTCCCCCGGATTTCCGGGGGAGGGGGACCAGGCGGAGCCTGGTGGAGGGGTTCTTCCAGCCTCCGAAGAACCCCTCCACCGCGCTTGCGCGGTCCCCCTCCCCGCGAAATCGCGGGGAGGAACTCTATTGCTACTTGCTCCGGTCGTCCCGGTTCTTCACGTCGTCGGAATAATCCGGGCGGGCCACCGTCTCCTCGCTCGCCCGGGCCAGATCCTCCATGCCCTGCCCAGCCTCGAGAGCGCTCTCGACATTGGGTTTCTCGTCGCGATGGACCCCCGCGATATCGCTGTGCGGGGTGGATTTGGGCGGCTGGCTCACGAAAAAAATCTCCTCTGCGCCGGGGAGAACCGGCAGCGGCTCGCCGGGGTTGCGAAAAAAAGTTACGCGACATGCAAATTTTTTGCGGGAACGGCGGAACCGGTCCGCCCGTCTCTCGTTATGCAGTTCGGATAGTGACCTTTTGCCCCCCCGCTCTCGCTATCCACGACATGAGCCCGGACGCGCCAACCTCCCCCCCCCCGGTGGCGCCTCCGGGCTCAAATTTGTCCGGGGCCCTTCCTCCCATATTCCGACATCCGTTTCCCAGCATCTGCCGCGAAGGCGAAACATGACGGAGGAGGAACCATCCCTCCCCCTCCCGCATTCTCCTTCCACCTAGCGGCGCCGACCCTTCCCCGGGCAGCCGCAGTCCAGGAGACCGACCATGCGTAAGCTTATCACCCTCGCCTTCATCGCCACCGGCCTGGCCCTGAGCGCCTGCAATACCGTCCACGGCGCCGCCAACGACGTCGATTCCGCCACCGACTGCGCCGACGGCAAGCCCAACAACTGCTGAGCCTCGGCACTCCAGAAAGGCCGCCTCCGGGCGGCCTTTTTTTCAGGTCCGCGGCGCGGCGACCAGATCGACGACGACGAGTTCGGCGGCCGAATCGGGCTCGGCAAGCACCAGGCGGTAGCGGAAATCGCCGATCCGCTCGACGAGGCCTCGGGCGTCCGCCGCCGGATTGTCGCCATAGGCCGAGGCCGTCCTGCTCCCCGCGCGCGCCGCCGCGCCGAGGAAGACGAGCCGGTCGGCGCTCTTGACCTCCCACAGATAGCCGCCGAGGCGAAGGCCGCGCAGCTCGGTGGCGAGGCTGAGCTGCCCCGCCTCGACTCCGACGTAGCAATAGGCCTGCGCCGACGCCGTCCATTTGCGGGCGCCGAGACGCACGTAGCGGCAGCGATAGGGACCCGGCGGCGGAGCGGCGCGCGGAAGGCCGGCCCCCGGCGCCAGCAGCGCGCCCTCGGCCGCGACCCGCCGCGCCAGGCCCGCCGCCCGCGCCGCCGCGAGCGCCCGCTCCCAGCCGGCGGCGAGGGAGTCCAGGGCGGCCGCGTCGCCGGGCGACGCGACCCGCCGCCACGGCTCCGCCTCCTCGACGGTGACGCTCGGCCGCGGCGCCTCAGCGGCGGGCGGCGGCACCCGCTGGCACGACGCGGCGGCCAGCGTCGCCACGAGCCAGACCGGATGCAGACGCGCCATCACCAAATTCTCCCACCTCGCTCTTGCCGTAACGCCACGCCCGCGCGAGCCGCTAGCCGCCCCGCCTTCGCGCCGCGGCGATCGGAACGACGCCTTCGCCTTCGGCCGCCATCAGCCACGGCGCAAGCTCCCATCCCTCCATCGCCCGCGCGACGAAATAGCCCTGGGCATGGTCGCAGCCGAGCTCGGCGAGCAGGGCCATCGTCTCGCTGTCCTCGACCCCTTCGGCGGTGGCGGTGAGGCCGAGGCCGTGGGCGAGGTCGATCACCGCCTTGACGATCAGCCGCGATTCGCGCGAGCGCACCGCCTCGCAGACGAAGCAGCGGTCGACCTTGAGCTCGTTATAGGGCAGCTGCCTGAGCTGGAGCAGCGAGGAATAGCCGGTTCCGAAATCGTCGAGCGCGAGGCTCATCCCCTTCAGCCGGAAGCGGGTCAGGGTGTCGAGCAGCCTGACCAGATGCTGGGTCGCCCCCTCGGTCACCTCGATCGTCAGGCAGTGAGCCGGGACCCCTTCGGTCTGGCAGAGGCGGTGAAGATAATCGGGGAAATAGACGTCGCGAAGGCTGAGCGCGGAGACGTTGAACGCGATGTTCGTCTTCAGCCCCTGGTCGCTCCAGCTCACCCATTGCTTGAGGCCGCGCCTCAGGACCCAGTCGGTCAGCTCGTCGATCAGTCCGAAGCGCTCGGCGACCGGAACGAAGGTCGAGGGCTCGATCACCCCGAGCGTCCGATGCGGCCAGCGGGCGAGCGCCTCCACCCCGACCAGCCGGTGATCGGCGACCGCCACCTTGGGCTGGTAGAGCAGCGACAATTCGTCGCGCTCGACGGCGAGCTGAAGCTCGGTGAGCAGCTCGCCTTCAGAAACCGATGCAGCTCGCATCCTGCGCCTCCCTGGCCTGCATCGCGTCCATCAGTTGCTGGAGCCGGACCGGCTTCTGGAGCGGCCCCGCCATCCTCAGGCCCAGCGCGGTGCCGAGCCGCATCGCCGCCTCGAGCACGCGTTCGTCGAAGCCGCTGATCGGAAGCACCAGCGACCGGCTCTTCTCTTCCGCGAGGAAGCGCAGAAGCTCGACCCCGTCGCTTCGCGGCAGGGCGAGGTCGAGCACCACGACGTCGGGCTCGCCGGCGAGATACTGGCTCCTGAAGCTCTCGGCGCTGACCGTGATGATCGCCTCGAAGCCGCATTCCTCGGCGGCGTGGGCGATGAACCGCGCCACCGACAGCTCGTCGTCGATGAGGAGCAGCCGGCGGCGCCCGCCGGGCTTGCGGAGCAGCGGCGGCCGGACGGCCGGCGAGGGGATAAGCGGCTCGTCAGTCATGGCGAAGCCGCGGGCCCGTGCGCAGCCCCTCGACTCCGCTCCGGTAGAAGCGGCGCTTCCAGAGGCTGAACTCCTCGATGCTGAGCTCGTAGCGCCTGAGCGCCTCGTCGAGGCGGATCATTCCGCTCAGCACCGCCTCGACCACCTGGGCCTTGCGGCGGGCGACCCAGCGCCGGGTTCCGGCGGGCGGCAGGGTCGGCATCGGCGCGGCCCGGATCGGGGCGGCGCTCGCCGGTTGCGGTTCGGGACGACGGGTCATGGCAGAGTCCTTCTGCTTCATTCCCCGCTCGCGGCGACTGAAGCGCGCCAAAGGTTAAGAAATTGCTAAGATCGAAGGTTAGCGAAAGATTGCGACGCCGAGCCGTTGGGGCGGTGCGACAATCCGTCGCCCCAGCGCAGGCTGGGGCCCCAGGGGGTGAAGAACGCGGCGCCTAATCTCGCTGGGGTCCCAGCCTGCGCTGGGACGACGGGTCAGGCCGGGGGCGAGGTCGTGGCCGCCGCCGCTTCCTTCGCCCGCCTCTTCTCGGTGAACCAGATCGCGATCAGCGACAGCTCGTAGAGGAGGATCAGGGGGATCGCGAGCATGAACTGGGAGACGATGTCGGGCGGAGTCGCGACCGCGGCGACCACAAAGGCGACCAAAATGGCGTAGCGCCGGCCGCGCTTCAGCTGGTCGCGGGTGACGAGCCCGGCCCGCTCCATCAGCATCAGCAGGATCGGCAGGAGGAAGGCGACCCCGAAGGCGAAGATGAAATGCATGACGAACGAGAGATACTCGCCCATCGCCGGCAGGGCTTCCTGGCGGATGCCGGGGATCTGCCCCTGGTAGCCGAGGAAGAATTTGATCGCGAGCGGCATCACCACGTAATAAGCGAGCGCGCCGCCGGCGACGAACAGCACCGGGGTCGCGATCAGGAAGGGAAGGAAGGCGCGCTTCTCCTTCTTGTAGAGGCCCGGCGCGACGAACGCCCAGAGCTGGATGGCGATGATCGGGAAGGCGAGGAAGAAGGCCGCGAACAGCGCCACCCGGACCTCGGTGAAGAACGCCTCGTAGAGCTTGGTGTAGACCAGCCGGCCCTCGCCGGGGCCGCCGAAGCCGGCGATCAGCGGCTGGACCAGGAAGGCGAAGATCTCCCCGGCATAATAGAAGCTGATTCCGAACGCGACCCCGAGGGCGGCGAACGACCAGATCAGCCGGCGCCTGAGCTCGATCAGATGCTCCATCAGCGGAGCGCGGGTCTCGTCGATCTCGCTCACCCCAATTCCTCCCCGTGAGCGACCCCATCGGGGTCGCTATGAGGGGGACCGGCGAAGCCGGTGGAGGGGTCGACGGACTCCGACGAAGGTCCAGGCGGCGTCTCGACAGGCGGTTCAGCGCCGGCAGTCGGCGGCGCTTCCGCCGAGTCGGCCGGCACCTCGGCCGGCGCTTCCAGCGCAAGCGGGTCGGCGAGCGGATTGGCGAACGGATGATCCCTCAGGATCCGCTCATTCTCCTCGCGCCATTTCTTCTCCATCTCCTCGAGCTCGGCCTCGCGCATCATCGTGTCGATGCCGGAGCGGAAATGGCGCGCCATGCCGCGCGCTCGGCCGACCCACTGGCCGACGGTTCGCATCACCCGCGGCAGGTCCTTGGGCCCGATGACGATGAGCGCGACCACCGCGATCAGCAGCAGCTCCGAATAACCGATGTCGAACATGGCGCCCCTTCAGGCGGCGTGGAGGCTCAAGGCTCGCGCCGCTCCGCCGCGGCGTCGGCCTCGCGGGTGCGCTCGGCCGGGGCCGGCTCGACCGTCTTGGCGTCGGTGAGGCGAGGCGGCGGCGCGGCCGCGGCGGGTGGCGAATCCTCCTCGCTCATCCCCTTCTTGAAGCTCTTCAGCCCCTTGGCGACGTCGCCCATCATCTCGGAGAAGCGGCCCTTGCCGAACAGCAGCAGGATGATCACTCCGACCACCAGCCAGTGCCAAATGCTCAACCCGCCCATGATGTCTCTCCAATGACGTTCAGAGGTACCTAGTCCCGCCGGGCCCCAGTTTCCACCCCATCCCCGTCATTGCGAGCGAAGCGAAGCAATCCAGTCGCTCCGCGGCCCGGCTGGATTGCTTCGTCGCTGCCGCCATGCGGCAGTTTATCCTGAGCGCGCCGCAGGCGGCGTCGAAGGGCTCCTCGCAATGACGGGACGCCGCGCGGATCGACGGTTACTCCTCTTCCTCGTCCTCGAGCTCGGCCAGGCCGAGCTGCTCCATCGCCGCGTCGATCGGGTCGAGCAGGCCGGCCGCCCTGAGGTCGTCGAGCCCGGGCAGGTCGCGCCGGCTCTCGAGGCCGAAATGGGCGAGGAAGGCGGGGGTGGTGGCGTAGATGAGCGGCCGCCCCGGCGCCTCGCGCCGTCCGGCCGGCCGAACCCAGCCCGCCTCCATCAGCACGTCGAGCGTGCCCTTCGAGATCTGGACTCCCCGGATCGCCTCGATCTCGGCGCGGCTGACCGGCTCGTGATAGGCCACGATCGCCAGCGTCTCGACCGCCGCGCGCGACAGCCGCCGGGTCTCGTCGCGCTCGCGCCTGAGGATGAAGGCGAGGTCGGGCGCGGTCTGGAAATGCCAGCGCTTGCCGCGCTCGACCAGCTCGATCCCCCGGCCGTCGTAATGGCGCGCGAGCTCGGCCAGCGCCGCCGCGACGTCCACCTCGCCGCCGACATGGGCGGCGACGTCCTCGATCGTCAGCGGCTCGGGCGACGCGAACAGCACCGCCTCCACCGCGCGCAGGCTGTCGTCCATTCCGATCACGAGTGACTGTCACTTTTTGCTGTCACCGCCGCATCCTTTCGCGCCGGCGCCGGCCGGCAAAAAGTGACTGTCACTCTTCATGCGGCCCTTATGTAGAGGGGCTCGAACGCCCCCTTCTGGTCGATCTCGATCCGGCCCTTGCGGGCGAGCTCGAGCGCGGCGACGAAGCTCGAGGCGAGCGCCGATTTCCGGAACTCGCCGTCCTGGGTGTCGGGCAGGAACGCCTCGATCCGGGTCCATTCGAGCCTCGCCCCGACCATCCGCTCGACCCTCAGCAAGGCCTCCTCGAGAGTCATCACCGGCCGCCGGGCGACGACGTGGAAGGCCGGCTCGCTGCGCGCCCGCACCGCGCCGTAGGCGGCGATCAGATCGTACATCTCGGCCTGCCAGAGCGACTTCCTGACCACCCGCAGCCCCTCGGGCGCGCCGCGCAGGAAGACGTCGCGGCCGAGCCGGTCGCGCCCGAGCAGCCTGGCCCCCGCCTCGCGCATCGCCGAAAGCCGCTGAAGCCTCAGCTGGAGCCGCATCGCCAGCTCCTCGGGGCTGGGATCGGCTTCCTGGTCGCGCGGCAGCAGCAGGCAGGATTTGAGGTAGGCGAGCCAGGCCGCCATCACCAGATAGTCCGCCGCGATCTCGAGCTTCAGCTTGCGCGCGTCGGCGATGAAGACGAGATATTGCTCGACCAGGGCGAGGATCGAGATCTTCGCCAGATCGACCTTCTGGGAACGCGCCAGGGTCAGCAGCAGGTCGAGCGGCCCTTCCCAGCCGTCGAGGTCGAGGGTGAGCCGGTCGGCCTCGCGCACCGGCGCCGCGGTCTCGAATTCGTCGAAGGCCTCGTCCCGGTCCATCGCGGCGAGGTTACGGGTTCCGGGCCGCGAAGCGAAGGGGGAAGGCGCCATTTATGCACAGCATTTTTTCCCGCCGTTCCCGCTTCCGCGCGAATGGCGGAAAGCCTAAGGCCCCTCCATGCTCGGCCCCACGCTCGAAACCGACCGCCTGATCCTCCGCCCGCCCGAGGAGCGCGACCTCGACGGCTTCGCCGAGATGATGGCCGACGAGGAGGCCGCGCGCTTCGTCGGCGGAGCCCAGGGCCGGGCCGGCGCGTGGCGCGGCATGGCGGCGATGGCGGGATCCTGGGCGCTGAGGGGCTATGGCATGTTCTCGGTGATCGAGAAGTCGAGCGGCCGCTGGATCGGACGCCTCGGCCCGTGGCGGCCCGAAGGCTGGCCGGGAGCGGAGGTCGGCTGGGGCCTGGTCCCCTCCGCCTGGGGCAAGGGCTATGCCACCGAAGGGGCCGCCGCCGCCATCGACTGGGCGTTCGAGACCCTCGGCTGGGACGACGTCATCCACTGCATCGCGCCCGAGAACAGGCCCTCGGCCCGCGTCGCCAGCCGCCTCGGCTCGGCCCGGCGCGGCCAGGACTGGCTGCCGGCGCCCTTCGACAACGAGCCGGTCGACATTTGGGGCCAGAGCCGGGAGCAATGGCGGGCGAGGCGGAACCAAGCCTAGAGCGCGATCGGCTTGGGTTGATCCGTCGTTGCGAGGAGCGAAGCGACGAAGCAATCCAGGCAGTCTTCCAACGCCGCACTGGATTGCTTCGCTTCGCTCGCAATGACGAGCAGGGTCATTCCCAAGCCGATCACGCACTAGCCTGCCACCGCCGGGCCGGAACCGCCGCTCTCGCCGCGCGGCGGCTCCGCCTGGCGAGCCCGGTGCCGCTTGATCGCCTCGACCTGCCGGACGATCTTGTCGGTCACTGTTTCGATCGACGGCAGCGCCGGCATCGGCCCGCGCCTCCGCGCGAGCCCGGACTTCTTCTCGTGGCGCCACTTGAGGAAGCGCAGAGCGAACTCGGGATCGAACGCCGCGCGGCCCGCCGCCGCCCCGGCCTCGGCCCCCGCCGCCTCTCCCGCGCCCGGGGCCGCCGCTCCGTCCTGGCAGGCGAGCCGGAGCTCCAGGGTCAGGCTCGTGTCCTCCAGCACCTCCTCGAAGCGCTGGGCGAAGGCCGGCCATTTGCGCAGCCGCTCGAAGACGCTGCTCGGATCGGACCCCACCGACCTCGCCGCGGCCGAGATGTTGCCCGTCTCCCTGAGATAGGCGAAGAAGGCGGCCTCGGTGGCTTTGATCCAATAGCCCTTACGAACCGCCGCGACCTGCCAGCGCCCCTTCGACGATCGGCGGATCGCCTGATACCCGTCCTCCGCGCCCTCGAACGCCGACTCCGCCTGGCCCACCCGCTCGTCCGCGGCGAGCGCCGCCTCCTCGCACTGCCGGGCGAACTCGGGGTCGCGCTTGCGCAGCCGGTCGACCGCGTTCCAGCTCGTTCCGGCGGCCTCGGCGGCCGCGGTCACGTTGCCGGTCTCGGCGATCCCCGCGATCACCCGCGCCCGCCGAGCCTCGGTCCACCGCCACCGGCGCCGCCTTCCCAATGCATTGGCCATGATGTCCCCACATCGCTTCACCGGCGCTCGTCCGCGCCGGCCACCACGGTGTTCTTATAATGTTCTACCTATGGGACGTCAAGTGTTTTCCTAGCTCCTAGGAAGAATTCGTCCTACGACCGTGCTCTCTCCGCCAGCTCCGACGCTTTCTCCCAGCGCACCTGGACCTGCGTCGCCGTCCCGCCGCCGGGGTTTCCAGTGCATATTCCTCGACCTCCCGACCGCCGAGCCGGGCATAGAAGCGCCGCGCCTCGACATTGTCCTCCACACGCCGAGCAGCAGCCTCGCCTCCGGCTCCTTCCCCATCAGCCACTCCGCCGCCGTCGCTATCAGCCGCCGCCCGATCCCCCCGCCCCGGCGCTCGGCAGCACGTGCACATTGTCGAGCAATGGCCCCGCCGGGTCGGCGGCGCGCAGCAGGCAGGCGAAGCCGACCGGCTCGCCCGCCTCATCCTCGGCGAGGGAGACCGCGTCGAGCTCGGGGTCCATCCCGGCCAGCGTCCGGCGCCAGAAAGCCCGCCGCTCCTCCGGCGCCTCCTCGTCGAGATAGGAATCGGGATAGATCCCCCGATAGGCGCTTCGCCGGCTCGCCGCATGGATGGCGGCGACCGCGCCCCAGTCGTCGGGGTCGGCGCGGCGGAGGGTAAGTTCCAAGGCGAGTCGTTGCGGCCTATGGGAAGGACCGCCTTACCCTCCCAGCAGCCGCCGCTCCAGCAGCGCCTGCATGTCCCGTCGGCCGTTGGCGATAAGCAGCACGAACACCGCCGGAGCGACGACTCGGTAGACGATTCGGTAGGGCGGATGGACCAGCTGCCGGAAGGTGCGGATGCCGAGCCTGCTCAGCTCGGTCGGTACCCCGCCGCGGTCCAGGAAACGCTCGAGCGCTTCTGCCTTGGCGACGAGGCTGTCGAGGAGCGCCTGCGCGGCATCGGCTCCGCGCTGCTCCGCCAGATAGTCGTAAAGGCTCTCGAGATCCTGCTCCGCCCCCCGGGTCAGCCGCACCTCGAACCGCGGCTGGGCCATCAGGCGGCCTGGTTCTTGGCCTTCAGCCGCGCGACCACTTCATGAAGAGGCCGAGTCCGTCCCGCCTCGATGTCGCGGTTGCTAAGCGCGAGCAGCTTGAGCAGCGCCAATGTCTCCTGCGTCTCCTCATAGGAAGCGACGTCTTGGATCACCGCCTTGGCCTCCCCATTCTGAGTGATCACCATAGGCTCGCGCCGCTCGGCGAGGTCCAGCAGGACCTCGGCGGCATTGGCTTTGAGATAGCTGATCGGCTTCACGCGAGACGAATAGCGCATCGAGATATCCTAGGACTGAATTCGGACCGAATATAGACCGTTCCGCTTGGAGCGGCAAGGTGGCGAGAACGCTCCACCGAGCCGAGCCGCATCTGCGATTGTTTGAATGAGGATCGCTCCGCCGCACCCGACACGTACCAGGCAATGCCTGCCATCTGCTACAGTCGCTTCTTAGGGTTTGGGATTGCCCAGCGCCGGCTTCCGGCGCCTTGGCCCCTGGCCGTAATATCGCTTGAGCCACCGCGACGTCCCGTCCAGCCCCGGGAAGAGCATCCGCTCGGTGACATTATCCTGGTCCAGCTTGTCCCGGAGCTCCCATTTGATCTTCTTCGGGATGATGATCCGCTTGTAGAGCCCGTCGTCGGCGGCCTCGTCGAGCAGGGCCTTCAGGTCGCGGCCGGCGCGGGGGAGCACCGACAGCACTGCGCCCTGGTTGACGATTCGCTCGTCCAGCGACGGAGGCTCGAAGAACAGGACGAAATCGCCACGGAACCGGTCCAGATCGCTCAGGGTCCTGTAGGCCTCGAGCATCTCATCGAGAATATGAACGCATTTTCCCGGTCGAGTATCTGCCTGAGCTCAGCCGGGAGACGGTCGCGCGCGCGAACCACGTCGACGCACCAGATCGCCCCGTCCTTGTCGTAATGCTCCTCGTCGGCGGTGGCGAAATGCGCGGCGACTCGCGGCGCCGTGGTCCAGTCCAGAACGCGCGTTGGCAATCCGTGATGCTGCGCCACCGCCAGCTTCATGAACAAAGTATCGGTCGGAATTTCGCCTTTCCCGGCATATTTGACGAAGTTCCTGAGCAGCGGGCCTTCGACCTTCGCATAATGGCGTCCAAGCCGCTGCAGACTGGTTTCGAGGCCCCAGCCGCAATTGTCGATGCCACGATAGACATAGTCCGACCGATGGCGGCGGTGCTTGGTCTTGGGAATGTCGTAAAGAGCCTCCTGAAGCTCCTGAAACGAGCCCACTCGCTGGTCAACCGCCATCTTCGCACCCCACCGTCATACCAAGGTCAGCAACCTGTCGCGCTTCTCGGCCAGCGCCGTGTAATCGCCGTCCGCCACGCCGGCGCCGGCCATCGCCCGCTCCAGCCGCTCCGTCGCCGCCTCCGACAACTGCCCCGCCGCGCTCGCTACGGCGACCATCTCCGCCATGACGCCCGAGCAATGCAGAACCGCGTCCGTCCCCGCCTCGATCACCGCGCGCGCCCGCTCGCCGAAGCCGCCGCCGAGCGCGTTCATTCCGATGTCGTCGGACATCAGGAAATTGTCGAAGCCGATCCGGCCGCGGATCACCTCGCCGATCACGACCTGGGACTGGCTTCCCGGCCGCTTCGAATCCCAGACGGTGTAGACGCAGTGGCAGGTCATCCCCATCGGCGCTGCCCGAAGCGTCCGGAACGGCTCGAGGTCCATCTCGAGCTCCTCCTCGGAGGCATTCACCACCGGCAGCTCCTCGTGGCTGTCGACCAGCGCCCGGCCGTGGCCCGGCATGTGCTTGATCACTCCGACGACTCCGCCGGCGGCGAGCCCGTCGAGCGCCGCGCGGCCGAGCGCGGCGACCTGCATCGGCTCGCCCCCGAAGGCGCGGTCGCCGACGATGTCGGTGGCGCCGGGCTGCCGCACGTCGAGCACCGGCAAAGCGTCGACATTGATCCCGACCTCGGCGAGCAGCAGCGCGATCGCCTGGGCGTTGGCCCGGACCGCCTCGATCGCCGACATCGGCGCCCGTTCGTACAGCCTTGCGAACGCCCCGGCGGCCGGGAAGGCCGGCCACTGCGGCGGCTTCATCCGGGCCACCCGCCCGCCTTCCTGGTCGATCAGGATCGGCAGACGGTCGCGGCCGTGGATCTGGCGAAGGCTGTCGGTCAGCGCCCGAAGCTGCCCGCGATCCTCGCAATTGCGCTTGAACACGACATAGCCGGCGGGATCGGCATCGCGGAAGAAGTCCCGCTCGTCGGCGGTGAGGCAGAGGCCGGAAAGGCCGTAGATGGCGGCTTGCATGGCGACTTCCCTAGCGCGCCCCGGCGGCGGCGTCAGCCCAAAGTCCCGGAGCGCGCACCGGTCACTCGAACCGCCGCCAGTCGATCAATTTCTCGTCGGGCGTGAGCGGCGGGAAGTCGGCCGGCGTCTGTCGCCGCGACTCCCGCCAGGGGCGGCGCGGCAGGCTCGCGGACGACCTCTCATCGACTCGTAGAAATCCCGCCTCGAGCAGCGGACCGGCGGCCGCAGATAGGTCTCGCGCTCCTCGGCCGTCACCGGAATGCCGCGGGCGGGATGGTGGCGATAGAAGGCGAAGCCATCGCCGGCCGGCTCGAAGCTCGACTCCAGGAAAGCCCGCTCCTCGCCGCGCGTGGTGCGGAACAGGCCTCATCCGCAGCGGCCGGCCGTCAGACCTTCAGGCACTGCTCCCCGGCGACCTTGAGTCGGCCGCAGATGCCGGCGGCGCCGGGGCCGCTGGCGCGGAGCCGGTAATAGGTCTTGCCGTTGACGTTGGCGGCGACGACGCTGTGGCTCAGCGGAGCGAGATAGGCGAAGCGGCCGGAGAGCGCCTTCCACGCCTTTTCGGCCGCGGCTCCGTTCGGGAAGGCGCCGAGCTGGATCGTTCCGCCGCCGGCGGCGGGCGCCGGCTCCGCGGCCGGCGTCGCGGCCTTGGTCGCGGGAGCGTTGGTCGGCGGCGGCGCCTTGAGCGCGGGCGGCTCGGAAGCCGCCGGCGCCTTGGGCTGGGCCGTCACCGGAGCCTCGGGGACCGCCTCGGTATCGATGCTGGCGTTGGGCGTGCCGCCCTGGGCGGCGTCGAACGCGGTCGCGCCCTGGCCCTCGACGGCCATTCCGCCGGGGCTGTCGGGCTTGACCTTGTAGGGACCCTCGGGCGCGGCGATGGTCTCGGGCGGGCGGTTGGCCGCGCCGTCGCGATTGCCGAGCCAGAAGATGCCGCCGACGATTCCGCCGATCGCGGCCAGGCCGATCAGCACGGCGACGATCAGCTTGAGCGCCGAGGGGCCGCCCTCGTCGCCTTCCTCCTCGACCGCTTCCAGCCAGGGGAGGCGGTCGTCCTCGTCGGCGCGAATGTCGGTCATCACTGCATCTCCTCCGCGGCGGCCACCCCCATGATGCCGAGGCCGTTCCTGATCACTTGCCCAACCGCAGCCGCCAATTCTAGCCGGCCCAAAGTTAATTCTACATTATCTTCAATCAGGAAGCGACGCGAGGGGTCATCGTTGCCGCGGTTCCACAGGGCGTGGAAGGCGGCGGCGAGATCGCCGAGGTAGAAGGCGATCCGGTGCGGCTCGTGCGCCAAAGCGGCCGCCTCGACGACGCGCGGGAACTGGGCCGCCAGCCTGACCAGCGCCAGCTCCTCCTCGTCGAGCAGGGCGAGGTCGGCCGGGCGGTCCGTCTCCAGCCCGGCCTCGGCGGCGCGCCGGTGGAGCGAGCGGATCCGGGCGTGGGCATACTGGACGTAGAAGACCGGATTGTCCTTCGAAGCCTCGACCACCTTGGCGAAGTCGAAGTCCATCTGGGCGTCGTTTTTGCGGGTCAGCATGGTGAAGCGGACCACGTCCTTGCCGACCTCCTCGACCACCTCGGCGAGGGTGACGAAGCTGCCCGAGCGCTTCGACATCTTGACCAGCTCGCCGGCCCTCAGCAGCCGGACCATCTGGACGAGCTTGACGTCGAGCGCCGGCCTCCCCGCCAGGGCCTGGACGGCCGCCTGGGTGCGTTTGACGGTCCCGGTATGGTCCGCGCCCCAGACGTTGATCAGCTCGTCCGACGCTTGGAGCTTCTGCATGTGGTAGGCGGTGTCGGCGGCGAAATAGGTCCAGCTTCCGTCCGACTTCCTGATCGGCCGGTCCTGGTCGTCGCCGAAGGCCGTCGAGCGGAAGAGGAGCAGCTCGGTCGGCTCCCAATCCGAGCCCTCTTCAGGTTTTGGCGTCTTGCCCTTGGGCGGCGGCAAGGTGCCGCGATAGACGAGTCCCTTCTCGGCGAGCAGCTCGAAGGCGCGGTCGACGGCGCCCGATTCCTGCACCTCGGCTTCCGAGGCGAAGAGGTCGTGATGGACTCCCAGCTTGGCGAGATCCTCGCGGATCAGATCGAGCATCGCCGCCACCGTCCGCCGCCGGAAGATCTCGAGCCATGCGGCTTCGGACGCGTCGGCGTAGGCGTCGCCGAGCTCGGCCGCCAGCGCCTCGCCGACCGGCTTCAGATAGTCGCCCGGGTAAAGTCCCTCCGGGATCTCGCCGATCTGGCGGCCGAGCGCCTCGAGGTAGCGCAGGTGCGCCGAGCGGGCGAGGACGTCGACCTGGGCGCCCGCGTCGTTGACATAATATTCGCGGGTGACGGCAAAGCCGGCATGTTCGAGCAGGCTGGCCAAAGCGTCGCCGACCACGGCGCCGCGGCAATGGCCCATATGCATCGGCCCCGTCGGGTTGGCCGAGACATATTCGACGTTGACGCGCGTGCCCTCGCCGAGCCGCGAGCGGCCGTACCCCTCCCCTTCGGCCAGGATGGTGCGAATCTCCTCCCGCCAGACCTCGGGCTCGAGCCGGATGTTGATGAAGCCGGGGCCGGCGGCCTCGGCCCCCCGCACCGAGTCGAGCGCCGCGAGCTTCGGCACGATCAGCGCGGCCAGAGCGCGCGGGTTGGTCCCGGCGGGCCTCGCCAGCACCATCGCCGCGTTGGTGGCGAGGTCGCCGTGCGACGGATCGCGGGGCGGCTCGACCGCCACCGCCCGTCGCTCCAGCCCGGGCGGAAGCTGGCCTTCCGCCTCGAGGGCATCGAGGGCGCGGTCGAGATGCTCGGCAAAGCGGGCGTAGAGGGTCATCGCTCACATTCGTGCTGGCGGGAAAGGCGCGGCCTTAGACGATGGCCGGCCGGATTTGAAGCGGCCAGAGACGGAAGAGCGTTTCCCGGCGAAAGCCGGGACCCAGCCTTTCGCCCGGACGTCCGGACCCCCGCCCTGGGCGGGGAACCGCTTAGGCCAATTGACGAATCGAGCGATTCTCGTGCCGATAGATCCCCGGCTCGGCCTGTCGCAGCGCTCCGGCGATGGCCGCCGCGACCCGATCGGCGTCGATCGCCGCGAAGCGGTCGAGAGGGCCGCGCAGGACAAGGTTGACGACCGGGCTGAGCGCGATGCCGATCCGCTCGCCGAGCCGGCGGTCGCCGCCCCGCTCGCCGCGGAGCAATCCCGGCCTCAGGATGTCGAGCCGCTCGAAGCCGAGCGCTTCGAGGGCGGCCTCCATCTCGCCCTTGGTCCGAAGGTAGAAATTGGCCGAGCGGGGATCCGCCCCGACCGAGGAGACCGTCACCATCCGGCGCGCCCCCGCCGCCGCCGCGGCGCGCGCGAAGTCGACGACCAGGTCGAGATCGACGGCCCGAAAGCTGGCCTGTGAGCCGGCTTGCCGCATGGTCGTGCCCAGGGCCGAGACGGCCGCCTCGGCGCCGAGCGACGAAACGAGGGCGGGCCATTGCTCGGCCGGCGCGACATGCTCGCGCCAGCAGGGATGCTCGAAGCCGCTCGCCCTCCGGACGAGCGAGTCGACGCGGAAGCCCTGAGCCAGCAATTTCGGCCTCGCCAGCGAGCCGACCAGCCCGGTCGCGCCGATCATCGCGACCCGCATCAGAAGCCCTCGGGAAGCTCGACCGGGCCGACCAGCTCGCGGTGGCGGGCGATGGCGTAGCGATCGGTCATGCCGGCGATGAAATCGCCGATCGAGCGCAGGGTCGCCGTCTCGTCCGAATCCTCCTCGAGCCATCCGGGCGGCAGCCGGCCCGGATCGTCGCGATAGGCGGCGAACAGCCCGGCGAGCAGCCGCTGGGCCTCGTCGCGCACCGCCAGCACCGGCGGCGCATTGTACATGCGGGCGTGGAGGAACCGCTTGAGCGCCCGCTCCTCGCCCGCCATCGCCTCCGAAAATCCCGCGAGGGGTCGACCGGCCGACCGCACCTCCTCCACGCTCGACACCGCCGCCGCCTCGACCCGGCTCGACGTCTCCTCGAGAACGTCGTTGACCATGAGGCCGATCTGGTCGCGGACCAGCTCCGGCACCAGCCTGGCTTCCCCGACATCGGGAAACCGGCCGCGCACGTCCGCCCAGGCGCGGGCGACCAGCGGCACCTCGAGCAACTCCTCGAGGGTGAAGAGGCCGGCACGCAGGCCGTCGTCGATATCGTGATTGTCGTAGGCAATGTCGTCGGCGACCGCCGCGACCTGCGCCTCCAGGCCCGGCCAGCTCGACAGGTGGAGGGGAAATTCGCCGTCGGCCTCGGCCAGTGCCCAGGGCACCGCCCCCGCGAGCGGCCCGTTATGCTTGGCCAGGCCCTCGAGCGTCTCCCAGCTTAGGTTGAGCCCCGAATGGCGGGGATAGGGGCTCTCGAGCCGGGTAAGCAGCCGAAGCGTATGGGCATTGTGGTCGAAGCCGCCGGCGGGCGCCATCGCCGCCTTCAGCACCTCCTCGCCCGAATGACCGAAGGGCGGGTGGCCGATGTCGTGAGCGAGGCAGAGGGCTTCGGTCAGATCCTCGTTGAGGCCGAGCGCACGGGCGATCGCCCGGCCGATCTGGGCCACCTCGAGGCTGTGGGTGAGACGCACCCGGAAATGGTCGCCGTCCGGCGCGACGAAGACCTGGGTCTTGTGGCGGAGCCGCCGGAACGGGACGGAGTGGATGATCCGGTCGCGGTCCCGCTGGAAGGCATCGCGCGGACCGCGCTTGCCGCCCTGCGCCTCGCCGTGAAGACGGCCGCGCGACCGCGCGGGATCGCAGGCCAGGCCGGCGAGCTTAGGGCGCTCTGCGATCGGTTCCTCCTTCGTCATGCCGGACTTGATCCGGCATCCACCTTACTGCCTTCGGAGACGGTGTCCTTGAAGAAGATGGGCCCCGGATCAAGGGCCCCCATCAGAGTATTACTTTGATGGGAACCCTGTCCGGGGTGACGATTCAAGACGATTCAAGCTGACCGTCGATCGCTCCAGGGCCCGACCCGATCACTTGGCGGGCAGCTTCTCGATCTTCTGGCCGGGCGGGCTGGTCCAGGCGAAAGCGCTCATGTCCGCGGCCTTGAGCTGGTTGACGAAGGCCTGGGCTTCCTTCGATCCGGCGAACGGGCCGACGAGCAGGCGATTGGTCGCGTTGAGCGGCGCCGTCCAGGCCGTCCGGCTGCCGAGCAGCTTGGGCGCCTTCGCCCGGAGCCGTGCGAATTCGCGCGGCAGCGCCGACTTCTCGGCGCCGCCGGCGACCTGGACCCAGACCCGGCTGGGCTCGGCGGGCGGTTCCGCCCTGGGCTTCTTCGCGGGCGGCTTCACCGCGGAAGCCGGCGGCTTCGCCGCCGCCGCTGCCGTGCGCGCCGCCGGCTTCGGCCTGGGCGGAGCGGACTGGGGATCGTCCACGGTCGCGATCGCGGCCGAAAGGTCGGCGAGCCGGCTTCCCGACGGTGTGGCCTCCGACTGCGGCGGCGGGGCGGGAGGCTCGGCGGCGGCGACCTGCGTCTCGGCGGGCTGCGCGGCCGCCTGCGCCGGCGCTTCGACGGCGGGAGCCGGCGCTTCGACGGCGGGAGCCCGCGCCGACGCGGACGGGGCGGCGATCGTGAAGCCGGGGCTGACCGACGCGATCACGGTTTCGCGCTCCGGCTTGGCGGGCTCAGGCGCCGCTTCGGCGGGCTTCCGGCGAGGCTCCGCGCGCCGGACGGGCGGGGCCGGATCGAGGCCGCGCGACCAGGCCCAGGCCGGATTGACCCCGCCGGATCGGGTCTGCGCCCGCGGTTGAACGGGCGTGGGCCGCACCCCCGTGGCAGCGGTAGCGCCGGTTCGCCCGGTCCCGCCGACGGGAGTGGGCGTGACGCTCGCCGTCGTGGCAGCTTCACCCGAGCCCGGACGGCGCCGGGGCGCCGTCGAAACCGGTTCCGGCGCAGTCTGGCGACGGGCGAGCAGGGCCTGGGCCGGGTCGGGACGGCCGGCGTCGGTGACGGCGTTGGCGAAGTCGTTGGCCGCATAGCTGGCAGGCGCGGAAGTCCGGCCGTCGCCGGGGAAGATGCCAAGATGGACCGCAAGCGCCCGCTCGGTCGGCGACAGGCTCGGCAGCCGGGCCAGGAAAGGGCTCATCGCATGGGCCTGGGGGCCGGGCATCGCGGCCTCGGCGGCGCGGGTGGCCCCAGCCGTGTCGCCGGTCAGCGCCAGGATGAGGGCTCGGGTGCGTTCGGCGGCGCGGTCCCGGACGAGGAGCTGGTCCTCGATCAGCCGAAGCGCCGGCTCGCGCTCGCCGCTGATCGCCAGCGACAAGGCGAGCCGCCTCGTCGTCTCGTCGTCGCGGCCGCGCTGGAGCGCGAGGCGATAGTCGCGCTGCGCCTCGCGCGGGCTTCCGGCGATGTCGTAGGCGAGGCCGCGCTCGCGCGCGAAATCCGCGACGGGGACTCCGAGCTCGCCGGCGTCGCGGAAGAATTTGAGCGCCGCATGCGGCTGCTGGAGATGGACGAGCGCGGTCCCGATCCACATCTTGATCCGGCCGTCGGTCGGCAGCTGCTCCTCGGCGCGGGCGAAGAAGGTCAGCGCGGCCTGAGGGTCGCCGAGCTCGAGCGCCGCCTTGCCGGCGCCCATCAGGGCGGTCGTGCTCTTCGGGTTCGCGGCGAGGCTGCGCAGGTTGCGCGACAGGGCATCGCCCGGCCGCTCGGTGAAAGCGCCGATCGAGCCGGTCTGCGCCGGAGCCGGCGCGGCGCCGACCATTGTCCCCGCACCCAGCAAGGCCAAGCCGAACCGGACGCCCCTCCGCAATGAAGTCATCGGGCGGTTAGAAAGGGTGGCGGCGCGAGGGGCAACCGCCGTGCGTTCAGTCGGGCACGGGGGGCGGCGAACGGCAAGGCAATCCGTCACCCCAGCGAAGGCTGGGGTCCCGGCGGGTGAAGCACGCCGGCGACTGTCCTCGCTGGGGTCCCAGCCTTCGCTGGGACGACGCGCCTACTGGTTGTTCTGCCGGCCCAGGAACCTCGGGATGTCGAGCGGGTCGCGGCGGAGGCGGGGCTGGGGCTCCTCCTCAACCTGCGCCTTGGCGGCGCCGCGGGCGATGCTCGACATGCGCTCGAACAAGGTGCCGCCTTCGCGCGCCGGCTTGGCCTCGGCCGCCTCGGCGGGGGCCTCGGCCTCGCCGTCGATCCAGCTTCGGGTTCCGGGCGCGACGCTCTCGGGGCCGCCGGCGAAATCCTCCTCGATGAAGCTCTCGCCGCCATCGTCCTCGTCGCCGAGCATCGCCGCGTCGAGCAGGAGCTCGTCGCCCGCTTCCTCGGCGGCGGGTTCGTCGAGAGTCAGCTCCTCGCCCTCCGGCGCCTGCTCGGCGATCTCGGGCTCGGCGGCCTCGGGCTCGGCGGTTTCCTCGGCGACCGGCTCCGGCGCGGTCAGCGTGACCTTCGGCGCTTCGGGGGCCGGCGCGGCGGCGCGGGCGCCGGGGAAGGTGAACACCTTGGCCGGCATCGGCGGCGCCTGGGTCACCGCCTCGGCGTCGATTCCGGTGGCGACGACCGAAACCCTTATCTTGCCCTCGAGCTCGTTGTTGAAGGCCG
>DASVVX010000111.1:0-1630 GCA_036386295.1 Allosphingosinicella sp. | reverse complement strand
ACGTCGCGGTCGAGGAAGGGCATCAGATAGGCGCCGTAGCGGCCCTCGAGGCTGATCTCGCGGCCCGACAGCGCCCGCGACCGGACTCGGGGGTAGATTTGCTCGACCCTGAGGCGCGGCAGCCGCTCGAGCGCGTCGGCGACTCCGAGCGAGGCCGCGATCTTGCCGCCGATCCGCCCCAGGAAAGCCCGCTCGTCGAACGCCTCGGTGACGTCGCCGCGGGCGTAGCGGGCGAAGAAGGTGCGCCCGACCGAGTCGGCCGAGGTCGGCCGGTCGGCGAGGTAGAAGAAGTTGCGGTAGATCTCGCCGTTCGCCCCCGAGGCGGAGAGGGCGCCCCCGGCGTGGCGGGCGTCGCGCGCCTCGGCGTTCATGCCGTTCTCGAACAATTCGCCGAAGCTGGGCAGGCCGTCATATTGCTGGAAGTTGCGCTCGACCTGCTCCGGGAATTGGTCGGGCGCCAGCTCGCGGGCTTCCTTGTCGAGCCACGCGACCTCGAAGTTCAGCGCCGCGCCGATCGATCGCGCGATGCGCACGTCGGCATCGTCCGGGCCGCCATAGACATAGACCCGAGGCTGGCACCCCTCCGCCCGCAGCGCCGCGAGCAGGAGCCGGGAGTCGAGCCCCCCCGAAAGCGGGCAATGGACGTGATCCCCGAACTGGCGGACATAGGGCCGGACGGCGTCGGCCAGCCGCGACTTGTGCCGATCGAGCCGCTCGTCCAGCGTCATCCCCGGCGCGGCGACCGGCATCGGCCTCGCGGCGGGATGGAGGCCGACCCCTTCCGGCAGCAGCTCGACGATCCGGTCGGGCCCCAGCGTCTTGAGCTCGTTGAAGACGGTGTCGTCGCCGATCGGAGCGACGTTGAAGGCGAACTCATAGACCCCCTGCGGATCGAAGGAGACCCGGGGCAGCGCCCCCACGGCGCTCAGCAGCGAGGTCGAGAAGATTGTCATCTCGCCGTCGTGGAACAGCTGGAACATCGCGAAATGGTCGGTGAGCAGGAAGGTGCGGCCGCCCTGCCGAACCAAAGCGGCAAACTGTCCGCCGAGGCGCGACCAGTCCAGGCTGGGCAGCTCGGCGGTGCGAAGCAGGGCTTCGAGCGCCGGTCGGCCCATCAGCCCGTCATAGGTCAGGGTCCCCGCCACCGCGGCGAGGTCGTCGTCCTGCTCGACCAGGCTTTCCGGCCCGCCGATGATGTGCGGCGCGTGGAGCAGCCGCCAGCCGGGAAGCGTCCGCTCGGCGAGCCCGGCGAAGCCGTGCAGGGCAAATTGCGCCCTCGCACCGGCGATCGCCGCGTCGGCGGCGGCGGGGTCTGCGGTTCGGACGAGGAAGAGCGCGGCCATCGTCCCCCGCCTCTGCCATGTCTAGCTTAACGGCCCGTCAACCGCGCTCCTCTAGGAAGCTCTGAACGAAGCGCGCGTACAGGACGGCCAGGATGATCGACAATTTCGCGCTGGCCCTCACCCACGGCCTCCTTCTCCTCGTCGCGTGGCGCCTGCTGTTCCGTTCGGATCTGGACGACGACAGTCCCGGCGGCGCCGACCGGGGCAAGGGCTCCGCCGATGCGTGACCTCGCCTTCGTCGCCTTTCTCGTCGCCCTGCTCGGGCTGGGCCTTCGCCGGCCCTTCCT
>DASVVX010000110.1:0-3576 GCA_036386295.1 Allosphingosinicella sp. | reverse complement strand
TCCTCAACTTCATCCTCGTGCCCCGGCTCGGCATCGTCGCGCTTCCGCTCTCGACCGCGATCGGCGCGTGGGCGAACGCCTTCCTGCTTGCCGCCTTGCTCCATTCGCGCGGGCATTTCCGGGTGCCGGGCTGGCTCGCCTCGCGTCTCGTCCGGCAGCTCGTCGCCGGAGCGGCCATGGGGGCGACGCTCTGGCTGATCGAGCGGGCGCTCGCCGACCGCTTCGCCGGCTCGGTGGGCGATCGGCTCTTGTCGATGGGGGCGCTGGTGGCGGCGGGGGGGATCGTCTATTTCGCCATCGCGTGGACGATCGGAGCGATGAATCGCGACGACGTCCTGATCCTGCTCCGGCGCAAGAAGGTCGGCTGAGGCCCTTGTTCCGCCGCGAAGGCCAGGGGGTCCGGCGGCGCCGCCGTTCGACGGGATCCCGGCCTTCATCGGGAACGCTCGCCCTTCACCCCCCGTTCAGCCGCCCTTTTGTAAAAAGGCGCCGTTTCCTATATAGTTAAGAGCTGCGGCTTCCGTTCTCGAAGAGGATGCGTTCCATGTCACTCGCCAAGAAGATCCTGACCCTCGCCGCGCCGGCGGCGCTGCTGGCGCTCGGCGGCTGCGCGACCGGGCTTCCGACCCAGGTCTCCCGCTACCAGGCCATGCCCGCTCCCGCCGGGCAGAGCTTCGTCATCCAGCCCGCCGATCCGGAGGATCGAGGCGGGCTCGAATTCGCCCGCTACGCCGATCTCGTCCGCCGCCACCTGCTCGAGGAGGGCTATAGCGAGGCCCCCTCGCCCCAGGCGGCGTCGCTCGTCGTGTCGATCGGCTACGGGGTCGACGACGGCCGCCAGCAGGTCGTCACCCGGCCCGCGATGGGCTACAGCCGCTTCGGCTACGGCGGCTTCGGCTACCGGCCCTATTGGTCGCGCTTCGGCGGCTACGGCCGGCTCCGCTCGCCCTTCTACTATGGCTGGGACGACCCCTTCTGGTGGCGCGGCTATGGCGAGGAGATCGACGTCTACACCGTCTACACCTCCTATCTCGACATGGACATCAAGCGCGCCGATTCCGGCGAAGCTGTGTTCGAAGGCACCGCCCGGGCGCGCTCGCGCACCGACGACCTCGGAGTCCTGGTGCCGAACCTCGTCGAGGCGATGTTCACCGGCTTCCCCGGCAACAGCGGCGAGACGGTGAAGATCACCGTCTCCCCCGAGCGCCGGCGCTAGGCGCTCGACCGGATGCGAAAAGGTGGGGAGGGCCGGCAACGGCCCTCCCTTTCTTTTGACCGCATTCAAGAGCCGTTCATCCGCCGGACCGAACTTCGCGCCCCGACAGGGGACGACAAGGTCCCGGGGAGGGTGAATTGCTGAAAATCATCGGAGCGGCCGCTGTGGCCGCGCTCGCGCTGGCGTCCGCGGCGCCGGCGCAGAAAGCCAATGACGACCGCGCGCAGGTCGAGGACATCATCGTCACCGGCCGGCGCAGCGGGGTGCCGATGTGGACCATCCGCGGCGACGGGACGACGATCGTCCTGGTCGGAGCGATCGCCGGGGTCTCCAGGACCACCCATTGGGACCCGACCGCGCTCACCGAGGCGCTTCGCAAGGCCGACCGGATCATGTTCCCGCAGTCCCAGGCTTTCACCGCCTCCCTCTTTTCGGCGATCGGCTGGCTCGCGAAATGGAGGAAGATGGCGAGCCTGCCTGAGGGCCAGAGCCTCGCCGACTTCGCCGGCCCGGACGAGATCCGGCGGCTTCAGGCGCTCACAGCCCGCAAGATGGTTCGCTCCGACTTCGCGACCCGCCACCCGCTCCATCTCGCCGGCGAGCTCCGGGACCGGGCGAAAGGCGACGTGGATTATGCCCGCGGCGCCGCGGACTATGTCCGCCGCGCGGTCAAGCAGTACAAGCTCACGATGGTGCCGATCCGGCGGTCCAAGGCCAAGCCGCTGGTCAAGGACCTGTTCGCCTCGACCCCGCAGGAGCATCTGCCCTGCCTGCACGCGGCGATCGCCATGGCCGAAGGCGGGCCGGGAGCGGTGCAGGCCCGCTCCGACGCCTGGGCGGCGCGCCGGGTGCCGGAGGTGCTCGCCTCGCCGGCGGACCCCGTCTACGACGCCTGCTGGCCGGAAACGGAAGCGCTCGCCTCCGAGGCCGGGCTCGCCGAGGAGATGAAGCTGCTCCTGGCCGAGCCGCAGGTGACGGTGGCGGTGCTGGAGCTGCGCTCGCTGGCGAAGAGTGGCGGAGTGCTCGACCGCCTCGAGGCGGCCGGCTTCGATATCCAGGGGCCGGTCTGGAAATGACGGCCTTTGTCATGGCGGCGGCGGCCTTGCTGGCGGCGGCGGCGCCGGTCCCGGCCGAGGACGCCCGGACCGAGGATATCGTCGTCACCGCCATCCGCAGCGGAATCCCGGTCTGGCGGGTGACCGGACCGAGGACGACCCTGGTGCTGGTCGGCACCATCCGCGAGGTCTCGCCGCGGACGAGGTGGGACGCGGCGAGCCTCACCGCGGCGCTTCGCAAGTCGGACCGGGTGATGTTCCCGGCCGACGTCCGCTACACCGCCTCGATCCTCTACGCGCCGAGCCTGGCGGCCAAGGCCAGGAAGATGGGGACGCTGCCGAAGGGCGGGACCGTCGACCGGTATCTTCCCCCGGACCAGTACCGGCGGCTGGCCGCGCTCGGCGCCGCCGGCCGGCTGAAGCCCGGCTTCGAGCGAAGGCACCCGCTCCAACTCGCCAACGACCTCATCAGGGAAGCGCTCGGCGAGGGCGGCGGCGGCTTCATCCAGATATCGAAGGTGAGGCCCGGCCAGGGCGACGCCGACACCTGGATCAAGGCGGCGGTGAAGCGATATCGCCTGAATCTCGTCCCGATCCCGACGGCGCGGCTCAAGCCGGTGATGACGCGGTTTTTGGCCGGCTCGCCCTCGGACCATCTGCCCTGCCTCGAGGCGGCGATCGCGATGGCCGAGGCGGGCCGGGAAGCCAACCGGGCGCGCTCGGACGCCTGGGCGGACCGCCGGGTGCCGGAGGTGCTGGCCTCCCCGGTCCAGAAGGCGCTGGACGCCTGTTCGCCCGAGCCGATGCGGCGGGACGCCTCGCCCGAGGTGCGGCTCACCGTCCGGGGCCTGCTCGACGATCCGCGGGTGACGGTGGCCGTGTTCGAACTCGGCGCCCTGGCCGGTCCGGGAGGCATCCTCGACGAGCTTCAGGCGGCGGGATTCGAGATCAGGGGGCCGGCCTGGAAATAAACGTCAGCCCTCGAGCTGCCTCGTCAGCAGACGGATGTCGGCGTCGAGCTCCGAGTCCTGGGCGCGCAATTTCTCGATCTGGCGCACGGCGTGGATCACCGTCGTGTGGTCGCGGCCGCCGAAGCGGCGGCCGATCTCGGGCAGCGAGCGCGGCGTGAGCTGCTTGGAGAGGTACATGGCGACCTGGCGGGGGCGGGCGACCTCGCGGGCGCGGCGGGCGCTGGTCATCTCGGCCTTGCGGATCCGGTAATGCTCGGAGACGCGGGTCTGGATCTCGTCGATCGAGATTCGCCGCTGGTTCGCCCTCAAGGTGTTGGCGAGCACTTCGGAGACG
>DASVVX010000109.1:0-14777 GCA_036386295.1 Allosphingosinicella sp. | reverse complement strand
CGAGGAAGGCCGCCGCCGCCCCGGCGTCCCCCAGCGCGAGCTCGAGGAACCCGTCACCCAGGACAATCCCGGCGCCGTCCGCGCGCCGCCTCCGGAAGCCTTCCCGACCGACCAGATCCCCGTCCCCGACCGCTGGCGGCTGATCGAGACGCTCGGGATCAGCAAGGAACGCTGGTTCGACCCCTACAATCAGAACAGCCTGAAGGGCGACCGGCCGCTGTGCCTCCCGACACCGGAGGAGCAGTCGAAGCGGCGCGCCGAGGGCCGGCCGAGATGCCGGACGCCGCGCTTCCTCGGCCTCGACGAGGAGGACTGGTTCTTCGTCGCCAACGCCGTCTCGGACACCTTCGTCGAGCCGCGCACCTTCCCGATCCCGGTCGGCGTGCAGACCAGCGCCAAGCCCGGCAGCAACGACGTCTTCGGCCGCAACGACAGCCTCACCTTGTCGCAGACCTTCATCGCCGGAATCGCCCTCATCAAGGGCTCGACCGCCTACATGCCGCCGCACGTCGAATACCGGCTCACCCTGGCGCTCAACGTCAACTATGTCGACGTCGCCGAGCGCCGGCTGCTGTTCGTCGAGCCGAGCAAGGGGACCAGCCGCCTCGACTACGCGCTCGGAGTCCAGGAAGCGTTCGTCGACTATCACCTCCGCAACGTCTCCGACCGCTACGATTTCGACAGCGTCAGGGTCGGGATCCAGCCCTTCCAGCTCGATTTCCGCGGCTTCCTGTTCAACGACCAGCAGCTCGGCGTCCGGCTGTTCGGCAACCGCGACAACAACCGCTTCCAGTACAATCTGATGGCGATCTGGAGGCTGGAGAAGGACACCAATTCCGGACTCAACAACGTCCTCCAGTCGCCCCGCAAGGACTGGATCCTAGCCGCCAACCTCTACCGCCAGGACTTCCCCTTCGTCGGCCTGACCAGCCAGGCGAGCCTCACGCTCAACGTCAACCGCGAGCGCGGCGACATCGAGGTGGACGACAACGGCTTCCCGGTCCGTCCCGCCCTGATCGGCAATCTGCGCGCCCGCGATTACGAAATCGCCTATCTCGGCTACAGCGCCGACGGCCGCATCGGGCGGATCAACCTCTCCGCTTCGGCCTACGGCGCGTTCGGCCGGGACCGGGACAACATCTTCACCGGCAGGACCGGCAAGGTCCGAAGCTTCTTCCTCGCCGCCGAGCCGAGCTACGACCTCGACTGGATGCGCTTCCGCGGCGCCCTGCTGTTCGCCAGCGGCGACGGCGAGCCGTTCGACGACCATGAAGGCGGCTTCGACGCCATCTTCGAGAACCCGGTCTTCGCCGGCGCCGACACCAGCTACTGGATCCGCCAGTCCATCCCCTTCGCCGGCGGCGGCCGGGCCGTCGCGATCAACAGCCGCAACGGCATCCTCAATTCGCTTCGCTCGTCCAAGGAGCAGGGCCAGTCCAACTTCAACAATCCCGGCACCATCCTCCTCGGCGCCGGCGCCGATTTCGACCTCACGCCCGAATGGCGGCTGAGCGCCAACCTCAACCACCTCTGGTTCCACAAGACCGCCGTGCTGCAGGCGCTCCGGGGCGAAGGCTCGATCCCCCGCGACATCGGCTGGGACGTCTCGGCCGCGGCGATCTGGCGCCCGAAGATGACCCAGAACCTCGTCTTCCGGGCCTCGGCGGCGGTCCTCCAGCCGGGCGCCGGCTTCCGCGACCTCTTCTTCAACTCGGACCGCGACAAGCGCTATTATTCGGTCCTCCTGAACGCGATCGTCACCTACTGATGCCCAGGCGCTTCTTCGCCCTCGCTTTCCTTTCGAGCGCCGCCGCCGCAGCGGCGCCGCTCCCGCTCAACGTGGGCGGGCGAGTTGTCCAGGAGCGGGACGGCGCACTGAGCTTCGGCTGGCCCGGCATCTATTTCGAAGGGAGGTTCCGCGGCACCGGTGTGCGCGTGCGCGTCGAGGGCCAGGAGGAGCATCTGCGCCTGCTCGTCGACGGGGAGGAGAAGATGCGCTTCCGACGGACCCCTCGGGTCGACGCGACCGTCGACGGGCTCACTCCGGGAGAGCATGTCGTTCGTCTCGAGAAGCTTGGCGAGAGCCAGACGGGCGGCGGCCGATTCCTCGGCTTTGCGCCCACCGGCGACGGCACGCCTCTGCCGCCTCGTCCGCGCGCGAGGCAGATCGAGTTCATCGGCGATTCCTTCACCGCCGGCTACGGAATCACCTCGACCGTTCGGGAGTGCACGAAACGCGAGGTCGAAGATCGCACCGACACGCAGCAGACCTATGGACCGCTCGTGGCGAAGCACTATGACGCCGACTACCGGATCCACGCTTATTCCGGCTTCGGCATCGTCCGGAATTATGCCGGCGGCAGCCCCGGGCTCAGTCTGCCGCGCATCTACGGACGAACCAGGCCGGACGAGGCGGGGCGCCAGTCCGAACTCGCCGCCGCGTGGCATCCTGGTCTCATCGTCATCAAGCTCGGGACCAACGATTTCTCGACTCCGCTGAAAGCGGGCGAGCGCTGGCGCACCAAGGCGGACCTCGAGTCCGACTATCGCCGCACCTACTTCGACTTCGTTCGCAGACTTCACGCGCTGTACCCCCGAGCGCGTTTCCTCCTTCTCGGCGGAGAGGACTATTTCCCGCAGGTCGAGCAGGTGGCCGTCGAGGTCGAGCGGGCGGCACCGGGCCTTGCGGTGGCGGTGAACTACGGGGAGCTCGAGCGGACCGCCTGCGACTGGCACCCGTCCGTCGCGGACAACCGCAAGCTCGCCGAGCAGCTGATCCGAACCATCGACGGCCTGACGGCCTTCCGGAAAGCGGAGTTGCCGTGGTGAGGCAGGCTTTCGGGTGGATTCGAGCTCGCCCGACGCGTTCCGGCGAGGCATGGCCGCGGGTCGCCGTCCTGGCCTTCCTCCTGGTCGCACTCGCCGCCCCCCTCATCGCCTCCGAAGGCGAGAAGCCCGTCGCCCGCGACTACAGCCTCGTCCGCGCCGAGCCCGCGCCGCGCACCCAGGAATGGGAAGCCGCCGAGGCGAAGAGCGCGGGCTGCGTCTCCTGCCACACCGACAGCGACCAGAAGACGATGCACGCGTCGCCCGCCGTGGTGCTCGGCTGTGTCGACTGCCACGGCGGCAACGCCGCGATCGCCGGCGACTCCGCCCTGCCCCGCGACGACCCGCGCTACGTCGCCGCCCGCGACCGGGCGCACGTCCTGCCGAAATACCCGAAATCCTGGCACTGGCCGTCGAGCGCCAATCCCAAACGGTCCTACACCCTGCTCAACGGCGAGAGCCCCGAATACGTCCGCTTCGTCAACCCGTCCGACTATCGCGTCGCCCGCGAATCCTGCGGCGCCTGCCATATCGAGACGATCGAGGCGGCCGAGCGCTCGCTGATGGCCTCGGGCGCGATGCTATGGGGCGGCGCCGCCTACAACAACGGCATCGTCCCCTATAAGAACTACATCTTCGGCGAGGCCTATACCCGCCGCGGCGAGCCGGCGAAGATCGTCTCGCCGCCGTCGCCGGACGCGGTCACGCCCGAGCAGAAGGCGCGCGGCGTGCTCGCCGAGCTCTATCCGCTGCCGACTTGGCACGTCGTCCCGCCCGGCGACGTCTTCCGGGTGTTCGAGCGCGGCGGACGGACGATCGGCACCCAGTTTCCCGAGATCGGCCTCCCCTCCCCGTCCGGCTCGATCCAGCGGCTCGAGGAGAGCGGCCGTCCCGACATCCGCCAGTCGAACCGCGGCCCCGGCACCGGCCTCCGGGTCGCCATCCCCGTGCTCAACATCCACAAGACCCGTTTGAACGACCCGTTCATGTGGTTCATGGGCACGAACGACCAGCCGGGCGACTATCGCCACTCGGGCTGCGCCGGCTGCCACGTCGTCTACGCCAACGACCGCGAGCCGAGACACAGCCTGACCTGGGCGCAATACGGGCGCGACGGGCAGAGCCGGACCGTCGATCCCACGCTCGCCGGACGGACCGAGAGCGGCCACCCCGTCGAGCACGCCTTCACCCGCTCGATCCCCACCTCGCAGTGCATGACCTGCCACATGCACCAGCCCAACATCTTCCTGAATTCCTTCCTCGGCTACACGATGTGGGATTACGAGGCCGACGCCGACCTGATGTGGCCCGGGCCCGAGAACCGGCTGCCGAGAAAAAGCGGAGAGGAGCAGAGCCTCGGCCGCCAGCGTTACCCCAACGCCGCCCAGGCCCTCGAAACCCTCGACCGCAACCCCGAGGCGGCGGCGACCCGCGGGCTGTGGGGAGACGTGGATTTCCTTCGCGAGGTCAACGATCGGGTGAACCCGCTCGCCCGCCACACCCAGTTCGCCGACTATCACGGCCACGGCTGGAACTTCCGGGCCGTCTACAAGCGCGACCGCGAGGGCAATCTGCTCGATTCCGAGGGCAAGTCGGTCGCTCCTGACGATCCGGAGAAGTTCAGCCGGAGCGGCTCGCCCCAGTTCGTCCCGCCCGGCACGCAGAAGGGCAAGGCGGTCCATCTGATGGACATCCACGCCGAGAAGGGGATGCAGTGCGCCGACTGCCATTTCGCCCAGGACAGCCACGGCAACGGCTTCCTCTACGGCGAAGTGGCGAACGCCGTCGAGATCGGCTGCAAGGACTGCCACGGCACCGCCGCCGCCTATCCGACCCTGCTGACGTCGGGGCCGGCCGCTCCGCCCAAAGGCACCAATCTGTCGCTGCTGCGCAACCCGGACGGGCGCCGGCGCTTCGAATGGATGGCGGGCGACGACGGCCGCCGGGTGCTGGTGCAGCGCTCGATCGTCGATCCGGATCTCGAATGGGAAGTCTCGCTCGTGAAGGACACGGTGGACCCCCGAAACCCGCGCTTCAACCTCAAGTCGGCGCGGGCGAAGCTGATGTCGAAGGCCGGGGCGGAAACCGGCCGCTACGGCTTCGGTCCGGGGGTCGCCGCGGACGATCTCGCGCACAAGCCGGAGGAGATGGCCTGCTTCACCTGCCACCTGAGCTGGACCACGTCCTGCGCCGGCTGCCATCTTCCGATCGAGGCGAACTGGAAGACGAAGAGCCACAAATATGACGGCGCCGAAACCCGCAACTTCGCCACCTACAACCCGCAGGTGGCGCGCGACGACATGTTCCAGCTCGGCCGGCACCAGACCACCAAGGGCAATGTCGTCGCTCCGGTGCGCTCGACCTCGGCGCTGGTGCTGAGCTCGACCAACATCAACCGCGAGCGGATCTACGTCCAGCAGCCGCCGATCAGCTCGGCCGGCTTCTCCTCCCAGGCCTTCGCTCCCCATTTCCCGCATACCGTCCGGACCGCGGAGACGAAGACCTGCACCGACTGCCATCTCTCGCAGAGCGACGACAACAATGCGATCATGGCGCAGCTGCTCCTGCAGGGCACCAACTTCGTCAATTTCGTCGGCCTCCACGCCTTCGTCGGCCTCGACGGCGGCTTCCAGGCCACCCGGGTCACCGAGTGGGACGAGCCGCAGGCGGTGATCGGCTCCTATCTGCAAAGATTCGCCTATCCCGACTGGTGGCGCCTCCACGTCGACCGCAACAAGCGCGAGCTGGTGAGCTGGACCCGCGGCGGCCAGGGCTCGCGCGAGCAGTTCGCGAACGTCTTCCAGGGCACCGGCGGCGCCGTCGGCTGTCTCCAGCAGCGCGGCGAATATATGTTCGTGGCCGAGGGCAAGGGCGGCTTCCGGGTCTACGACGTCGCCAACATCGGCAACAAGGGCGTCTCGGAGCGGATCGTCACCGCCCCCTTCTCCGCGCTCGGCCAGGACACCCGGGTCGGAACGAAGAACGCCACCTGCGTCGCGCTTCCGACCAACCAGCCGATCAGCGTCGGCCGCAACGAGGCGATCCGCCGCGACCATCCGGAGAATCTCGAGCAGGCCTTCCACCCGCTCTACCGCTACGCCGTCGTCACCGACTCCGAGGAAGGCCTGATCCTGGTCGACGTCGAGACCCTCGCCGACCGCGAGCCGCGCAACAATTTCCTCAAGCGCGCGATCGCCTGGAACGAGGGCGGAGTGCTGGACGGCGCCCGCCACGTCACGCTCGGCGGCCATTACGCCTATATCGCCGCGGCGGCCGGGCTCGTCGTCGTCGACCTCGACGACCCGCTCCACCCGCGCCACGCCGCGACGATCCCGCTGCGCGACGCCCGCGCCTCGGCGCTCCAGTTCCGCTACCTGTGGGTGACCGACTCCGACGGGCTGCGGGTGCTGGACGCGACCCGGATGGACTCGCCGAAGCTGCTTCCGGCCGTCGTCCCGCTCGCCGACGCGCGCAAGCTCTACATCGCTCGCACCTACGCCTACGTCGCGGCGAAGGCGGACGGACTCGTCATCGTCGACGTCACCCGGCCGGAGGCGCCGCGGCTCTACCAGAAGACGAATTTCGACGGCCGGATGACCGACTCCGAGGACGTCATCGTCGCCTCGACCAACGCCTCGCTCTTCGCCTATGTCGCCGACGGCCGGGCCGGGATGAAGGTGCTCCAGCTCACCAGCCCCGACAGCCAGCCCAATTTCTACGGCTTCTCGCCGGCGCCCAGGCCCGAACTGATCGCCTGGGCGAAGACCCCGCGCCCGGCGCTCGCCCTCTCCAAGGGCCTCGAGCGCGACCGGGCCGTCGACGAGACCGGCGGCCAGATCGCGGTGTTCGGCCGGCTCGGCTCGAGGCCGTTCACGAGGGCGGAGATGGAGCGATTGTTCCTCAACCGGAGGGGCCTGACCTACAAGGTGAGCGACACCGGCGGCATGGAGGACTGGGTGGGATAGCGACGTCAGCGCCCCGCCTTCTCCGCCGCCAGCAGCCGGACGAGAGGCTGGAGCTTCGGGCCGAAGCGGGCGAGGACTTGATGCTCGCCGGCGGTGTCGAAATGGCTGGCGAGGCGGCGGCCGTCCCAATGGTGGAGGGCGAACCAGGGCGGATCGGCGACGATCATCGGGCGGCCGTCGGGGGCTTCGGGGTCGATCGGGGCGAAGTCGAGCGCGACCTGGGGCGCGGTCGAGGGGCAGACGGCGAGGATCGTGCCGGCCCAGCGCGCCACCATCGGGCGGTGGAGGTGGCCGGCGATCAGGGCGACGATGTTGGAATGGGCCGAGACGATCGCCTCGAGGCGCGTCACCCATGGGGCGTCGGGATCCTCGGTCATCCAGGGGTGGCCGCTCTCGATCGGAGGGTGGTGGAGGGCGATCAGGGTGGGGCGGCCGGGAGCCTCGGCGAGGCGGTCGCGGAGCCAGGCGGCGCGGGTCTCGCAGAAGCCGCCGCCGTGGCGGCCTTCCTCCAGGGTGTCGAGGACGAGGATGCGCAGGGGATGGTCCTCGATCGCATATTGGAGGAAGCCGCCCGGCATCGGAATGTTGCGAAAGGTGCCGCGGAACGCGTCTCTTCCGTCATGGTTGCCGAGAGCGAAATGCACCGGAATCGCCAATCCGCTTAGGGAGAGCTTCAACCGAGCGTAAGATTCCGCATCGTCGCCGGTATCGGCCAGGTCGCCGGTGGCGAGCAGCAGGTCCGGCCGCGGCACCATCCCGGCGAGCGTCCGAAGCACGGTATCGAGGCGCCGCTGGTTGAGCTCGTCGGGATTGCCGGGCTCGAAGCCGAGGTGGATGTCGGTGATCTGGGCGATCAGCATCAGCGCCGCGCCTCCGCGACGATCGAGTCGCGCTTCTTGCCCCTCACCCGCTGCCGGATCAGCATCGACGGAGCCCCCGCGTCCATATGGTAATCATGGCACATCGCGCAGGAGGATGGCACCGGTTTCGAGCTGCCCTCGCCGCCATGGCAGGTCCGGCAGCTCGCGAGGTCGGGGATGAGCAGGTCGGCGGCGGCGTTCGAGCGCTCGGCGGCGTGGCAGCCCGAGCAGCCCTGGGTGGCGTGGGCGCGATGGTCGAACCAGCCCTTGTGGAGGTAGCGGAGCGGGAAGGCGACGGGATGGATCCGGAAGTCGAGGCCGCCGCGCGCCTCGACCCGGTGGCAATCGAAGCAGGCGCCGCCCGGCGAGAAGACCCCCCGGATCGCGCGCTCGGCGCTGCCCGGGCCGCGGGCGAACTGGATCCGGTTGCGAAGGTCGGGCGCGTCGCCGGGCCGGCGCCGAGCCGCCGGCGCCAGCACCGGGGGCGGCGGAGCGGACCGGCCGCGGTAGAAATCGCGCAGGTCCGCCACCACCTGCGCCGGCTGGCCGTGGCGCAGGGTCCGGACGGTGCCTCCGACCCGGTCGAAGGCGAGGTCGTGGCACATGGCGCAATCCTCCTCCATGTCGACCGGCTGGAAGCGGGCGCCGTCGGGCGAGGGATCGTGGCAGTCCTTGCACTCCAGCGCCTGGCCGAAGCCGTAGGCGCCGAGCCGGCGGGCCATCTGCGCCACCCCGTTGCTCTTCGAAAGGTGCATCGCATGGGGGAATTTGAGGCCGCTGTCCTCGCGCGCGCCCTGCGCCGGCGGGAGGCGCCGAAGCAACGCCCGGTCGCCGCTCCAGCCGGCGATCAGAACCGGCTGGAAATCGGGATGGGAGCGGCCGAAGTCGCCGGCGTCGGCGAGCTTCGTATCCGGCAGCTTCGACCTGAGCGCGCCGTGGCAGTCGGCGCAGAAGCGCTGCGCCGTCGCCGGCATCGCCTGCCGTCCCTCATGCTCGGTATGGCATTCGACGCAGCGGCCCGGCGGCAGGTCGAACTTCTCCTTGAAGGCGAGCTCGATCCGCCGCCAGCGGGTCAGGTCGGGCCGGGCGCGGGCCAGCCGGAACGGGTTCGAGTGGTCGTGGACCGCGGTGTGGCAGGTCTTGCAGGCGGTATCGCGCACCGCCTCGAACGGCTTGACGTGGCAGGCGGTGCATCGGTCCTTGAGACCGGCATGGGCCCGCGACAGGCTTCCCGACGACCATAATTCGTCGGCATGGAATTTGGCGTAGGTCTCGGCGCGCTGCTGGCGGTCGTACCAGGCCTTGATCGGCCAGGCGAGCCCGACTCCGAGCACGAGCAGGGCGAGCAGCCAGGCGAGGATCCTCTTGCCGGGCAGTACCGGCGCCAGCGTGAACAGCCGCTCGGCGCTCTTGTCGAGCTTGACCTCGCTCTCGGTGACCCGCTCGACCGTCACCGCCACCTCGTCCGAGCCGGCGGCGGCCGGCATGAAGCGCAGCACGTGGCCGCCGATCAATATGTCGCCGCCCGAGGCGAGGTCGATCGCGCCCGCGCTCGCGTTGCGGCCGTTGAGCTCGACCGACAGGCCCGGCTCGACGGCGAGGCGAAGCAGCCCGCCGGCCTTCTCCACCGCGGCATGGCGCAAGGCGACGGCGAGGTCGGTGAGGTGGACGTCGCATTGCGGATCGCGGCCGACGGTCAGGCGGTCGCCCTCGATCCGGCGGGTGCGGACGATCTCGCGGCCCTCCGCGCTGTGGGAGACGGTGCGGAGGACGAACGCCATCTCCCGCCTACCAGTAGAAGAAGACGCTGACGATGTGCGCGGCGAGCGCGGCGATCAGGGCGAAGGTGACGGGGACATGGACGTAGAGCCAGATTTCGAGAAGCGCCTTGATCCTCAGGTGCTGGCGGATCCGGGCCAGCGCCGCGCCCTTGCGCTCGAGCAGGCCGACGACAGTCTCGAGGGCGTCGTGCCGGTCGCCGCTGGCGAGGACGAGGCGCCGGCGGATCTCCGCCAGGGCGCGGGCGGTGCGGCAACGCGGATAGCGGCCGGACAACCGCCGGTAGAGACCGCCGCCGAACGCGTCGTCGCCGAGCGACAGGCTGAGCAAAGTGGCATCCTCGTGATCGAGCGGCTGGGCGGCGAGGCTCAGCTGGCGGTCGAGCTTCATGACCGCGTCGATCATCTGCGGCCGGGTCATCTCCGAGCGGCTGGCTCCGAGCCGGGGCGGAAGGGTGGCGTAGACGGTGATTCCGTAGAGGCCCGAGAGGACGACGAGGATCATCAGCGCGTAGGCGAGGGTGTGGACGTTCCAGCCGAACTGGAAGCCGGTGTGGAGGGTGGCGATGACGACCAGCGCGAGGCCGAGATAGACATGGGCGCTGGTCCAGGCCTTCAGGGACCAGCGGCCGCGGGTCATCGCCCGCTTGCGAAGGCCGAGCAGGGTCAGCCAGAGGATGAGGAGGACGGCGAGCGTGCCGAGCGTGTAGCCGTAGGCGCTGCCGCCGTTCGGGCGCGGCTGGACGTCGATCAGCGCGTAGCCGAGGAGGGCGAGCAGGGAGACGGCGAGCGCGACCTTGGCCCAGAGGAAGTCGCGGTGGCGCAGGAATCCCTGATGGCTGGCGCCGTGGCGCAGGTCGGTCCGGGCGATGCCTTCGGCCATCTTACGTCGTCCCAGCGAAGGCTGGGACCCCGGGGGGTGAAGGGCGCCGGTGCTTTTCACCCGCTGGGACCCCAGCCTTCGCTGGGGCGACGGGTGCTTTTCACCCGCTGGGGCCCCAGTCTGCGCTGGGGCGACGACGGGGCTCGTCCCTCCCTTCCCCCACCCCTTGCTCATCCCTCGCGCTCCATGCGGGCGACGGTGAGGAACTGCTCCGGGGCGATCCGGATGGCCGCCCCTGTCGGGCAGGCGCGGACGCAGGCCGGGCCGCCCGAGATTCCGGAGCACATGTCGCACTTCACGGCCTTCTTGGGCGTCTCGGGAGAGACCCTCTTGTCGATCCACTTCTTCGACGGCTCGCCCGGCCCGGGCCCGAGGCCGGCGAGAAGCCAGGCGAGCAGAGGCGGCTTCTTCGGCGGCACCTTCTCCATCCGGATCACCCCGTAGGGGCAGTTGCGCTGGCAATTGCCGCAGCCGATGCAGGTCTCGTCGATATAGACCTCGCCGTCCGGGCCGCGGTGGATGGCGTTGGGCGGGCAGTCGACCATGCAGTGCGGATGCTCGCAATGGCGGCACGAGGTCGGCACGTGGAGGTGGGCGTAGGTCTTGCCCGCCTCGCGGTCGAGGCGGGAGAGGCCCTCGTGGCTGTCGGCGCAGGCGCGCTCGCAATTGTCGCAGCCGACGCACAGATTCTCGTCGATGAGGAGGACGTCGGTGGCCTCGCCGATGCCGTTGTCGACGAGGAAGGCGGCGACGGACGAATACAGGTCGACGACCCCGCCGAAGCTGTCCTTCTTCGCCTCGATATATTCGTTGAGCCGGTGCCGGGCCGCCATGTCGCGCCGCGCCCGCTCGAGCAGGTCCGGCTTGCGGTCGAGCAGCCGGCGGAAGGCCTCGCCGTCGATCCGGATGACCTCCGACTTGATCGCGGCGCGGACCGTGGCGCTCCGCCGGCCGCCCTCGAGCAGCGCCATCTCGCCGACATAGGAGCCGGCGGGAAGGTAGGAGAGGAAGACCGGCTTGCCGCCGATCGTCTTCTCGACGACCATCGAGCCCTGGCGGATGACGAAGATGTCGCGCCCTTCCTCCCCTTCGACGATGATCGCCTCGCCGGCCCTGACGCTGAGCACCTCGGCGCTCGCCATCACCTCGACGAGATCGTCCGGGACCAGGCCGGAGCCGAACATCTGGAGCAATTGCCGCTCGATCGAGATGCGCGTGATGGCCCGCTTCGCCGCCGGAACCGCCGACATCAGCTTGAGCGCGGCCATGCGCGGCACCTCGACCAGGATCGAATCCTCGGCGGCGCGTATCGTGGCGCCGCGGCGGCGGCCCGAGATCAGCCCGACCTCGCCGAAGATCGAGCCGGCGGCGATCGGCACGGTGACGGACGGATCGGCCGGATCGACCTCGACCAGCACCGATCCGGAGGCGATTCCGAACAGCGACGAGCCGATCTCGCCGCGCTCGAAGACGACGCTGCCGGCGGGGTAATGGCGGGCCTCGCTGTCGAGCATGAACTCGCGCATCTGAAGCGGCGACAAGTCATTGAGAATGCTCACATTGCTGCGCAGCATTTCGAGCCAGCCGTCGACCGGGTTGCGCCCCGGAAGGCCGCGGAACTTCGCCTCGAGGATCGGCTCGTCGGCGGGCTTCAGGGCGAGGTTGCCGTTGATGAACTCGACGACGTCATGGCCCTGGTTCATGCAATGCTTGATCAGCGGATAGCCGGCCAGCGCGCCGATCACGAAGAGGCCGGGAACATTGGTCTCGAAGGTCGGCGAGAGCCTGGGATAGGCGAGCCGGTCGGCGCTTGTGAACTCGACCCCGCAGGACTCGACGAAGGCGCGCGGCGGCGCCGAGCCCATCCTCGCGATGACCCGGTCGCAGCGCTCGACGAGCTCGCCGTCGCGGGTGTCGAAGCGGATCGAGCCCGGCTCGATCGCCGCCGCCATGGTCTCGCGCCGGACGGTGATCCGCCCCTCCGCCTCGGCGGCGAGCAGCGCCTTGACGTTGGCGTCCTTGGCCGCGGCGAACTCGGCGGAGCGGTTGACGAGGGTGACGGCGTTGCGCTGCTCCGGATCGGCGGCGAGGCCGAGCGCATTCTCGATTCCGGCATCGCCGCCGCCGATGACGACGATATGCTCGTCGACATATTCGCCGGGATCGTCGAGCTGATACTGGACCACCGCCCCCTCGCCGACCGGGCAGCGCACGAGGTTCGGATTGCCCTGGGTGCCGATGGCGAGGACGACGTTCTCGGCCTCGACCGTCCGGCCGTCCTTCAGGACGAGGGTGAAGCCGCCCTTCGCGCCCGCGATCGAGCGCACCTCGGCGCCGAGCATGACGTTGATCCCGTGCCCGGACGCCATCTCGTCCCAGGCGCCGAGGACCGCTTCCCTCTTACCCGCCTCGAAGGCCATGTCCGAGCGCAGCACCAGCTGGCTCGGGGTCGCCATGACGTGCTTGCCCTTCTGATATTTCCAGATCGTGTCGGAGAGATGGCCGGCTTTCTCGAGCAGGACGTGGCTCAGGCCGAGCCGGGCGGCCCTCGCCGCGGCGCTGAGCCCGGCCGGCCCGGAGCCGACGATCGCGATACGCAAGACTTCCGTCACCTGGCCCGCCCTTCAGCCGCCTGAACCCGTCATTGCGAGGAGCGGAGCGACGCGGCGATCCACCACAGAGCCTTCGACGGGCGCCCATCTGGATTGCTTCGCTTCGCTCGCAATGACGGCCTCCCACGCGGCCCTTGACGTTGACCAAATTGGCGCAAGGATGGCAAGCCCATGGCCAGCACCCCCCAAAGCGCTTCCCGCCGGCCCTCGGCGGCGACGATCATCCTCATCCTGGCCGGGCTGATCGCCCTGGTTTCGGCCGTCGTCGCGATCTCCCGGTCGAGCGGCGGCGGCGGCGGCGGCGAGGACAGCCCGGCGGCGAAGGACTGGCGGGTGGTCGGCTGGGCCTATGCCGAGGCCGGCAACGCCCCGGAGGCGGCGGCGGCGTACCGCAAGGCGGCCGCGATCGAGCCCGGCAATGCCGAGAACTGGTCCTCGCTCGGCGAGGCGCTTCAGGCGGCCAGCCGGAGCGTCGTCCCCGAGGCGGCCGAGGCCTTCCGCAAGGCGCTCGAGCTCGATCCGCGCGATCCCAGGGCGCGCTATTTCCTCGCCGTCCAGAAGGATCTCGGCGGCGATCCGAAGGGCGCGGTCGAGGACTGGCTCGCACTGCTTCGCGAGACTCCGGCCGGAGCGCCCTGGGAAGCGGACCTGCGCCGGACGATCGAGCAGACCGCCGCCCGCAACCGGATCGACCTCGCCGGCCGGATGCCGGCGCCCGGCTCGACCGACGCCGCGACCGCCGCGATCCCGGGACCGTCGAGCGAGCAGCTCGCCGCCGCCGCCTCGATCCCGCCCGCCGAGCAGCAGGCGATGGTCGAGCGGATGGTCGCCGGCCTCGAGCAGCGCCTCCAGGCGCAGCCGAAGGACGAGCGGGGCTGGATCGGCCTGATGCGCTCGCGGATGGTGCTGGGCGAGGCGGACAAGGCCAAGGCGGCGCTCCGCTCCGCCCTCGCCGCCTTCGCCGGCGACGCCGCGGCGACGGCCCGGCTGAAGGCCGCGGCCGAGGAGTTCGGGGTGCCGGGGGCCTAGGCGCTTGCCCGGCCCCCGGCCGTCATTGCGAGCGGAGCGAAGCAATCCGGCGCCGCGTTTTCCTGCCAGGCGCCGTTCTGGATTGCCGCGTCGCTCCGCTCCTCGCAATGACGGTTTCCTAGAGGCTTTTGACAATTTCTCGCCTTTGTCTTATCGGTTTCCGCTCAGGTTTCGGGCACGGAGGGCATGGGCGGAGGGCGGCATCGCGTCATCTCGATCGTCGGCACCCGCCCGGAGGCGATCAAGATGGCGCCGGTGGCGAGGGCGCTGGCGGCCCGCGGAATCGACCACCGGATGATCCTGACCGGCCAGCATCAGGGCCTCGCCTGCTCTCTCGACCTGCCGCGCGGCGAGGTGAGCGAGCTCGGCTTCGATCCGCGGGGACGGAGCCCGCGCGGCCTGCGCAGGGCCCTGCGGACGGTCCTGTGCGGCGATCTGAGGCGCGAGCGGGCCGACCTCCTGCTCGTCCAGGGCGACACGGCGAGCGCGCTGGCGGGCGCCCGAGCCGCCGGCGATTGCGGAATCCCGATCGGCCATGTCGAGGCCGGCCTGCGCTCGTTCGATCTCAGGCGGCCCTGCCCCGAGGAAGGATATAGGGTGGTGATCGACGGGCTCGCCGAGCTGCTGTTCGCGCCGACCGAGCGGGCCGCCGAAAATCTCCGCCGCGAAGGCCGGGCGGAGGAGAGGATCCGGGTGACCGGCAATACCGGAATCGACGCGCTGCTTCGGATCCGCAGGCGGCTCGGCCGGACGGCGCCGGAGCGGGGCCGGCGGCGCCTGGTCCTGGCGACCTGCCACCGGCGGGAAAACCAGGGCGAGGGCGT